>DUMS01000021.1 GCA_012839745.1 Tissierellia bacterium | reverse complement strand
ATCCAATACATCAGCATTGGATTGAATTACAAAGAATTCTGCATCTGTTAAATTGTCCTCTACTTCCCAGGTCAATACATAGCCCTTCTGCCCTTGCTGTGGCCTCTCACTGGTTATGGTTACATTTGGTCCGGTATTGTCTACCTTAAATGGAAGTATTAATTCCTGCCATGTATCAGAGCCTTCTATCCTGGATTTTACCTGAAGGTAATACTGTCCTTCTGGTGCCTGCTCCATATATCCAGCCTGAGGATTATACAGCAGTCCATCCCAAATCCACGCATCAGATGTTACATAGTATGGAGCTTTCGCAGTCCAGCCGGATTTTCTTACCAGCCTTTCTCTTGCAATGGTTCTCAGTTTAACCATATTTTCATCCAGTATATTTAATTCAAGGTCCTTGGCATTTCTAAGCAATGACACTACAGGTATTAGCGTTCTGTAGTTTACAGAATGTCTGCCCTGAGGAGCAAATGATACTACATCATTATTAATCCTCATCTTGCCATTTTCATCTTCATATGATCCCAGTATTAGTATTACTTCCTGATAGTTTACTAAGTCAAGGAATCTTGTAGCCAGACATGTAAAATCAAAGTAAGCCTCATCTGTTCCTGCTTGTGGGTCAACTATATTCAATGAATCCCAATCCCCATAGAATCCAATATATGGTATTACTAAATCTGGCTGTCCTTCTACTGTTGAATTCAGGTATATAAACCCGTCAGTAAATATATTTTCTCTGGTTGTTTCGGGAATATTTAATGTAGCAGTAACCTGTACTGTTTCTCCCGGATTCACAGTTATCTGATTTTCACTGAATACAACTGCTGCTCCCTCCACCTCTGCTGGTTTCAGTTGATTGTATTCCTTGTCCAATGGAAAATCATAATCTGGGCTATCAAACTCCTCTGGTAAAGGTCCCCAAGCGTCAGTTATTACCTTGGATGCCTGCAATTCAAAAGTCAAAGGTTCATTTCCAAAGTTTTCAACATTAAATGTAAACTCCTTTGTATTTCCAATGCTTCCCAGTTCAATTCCATTTACTCCGTTTTCAGAAGTAACTATTGCATTTGTCATTATTGCCTTGTCAACCTTAATTAAACCTGCACCCTGCTGCCTTGGTGAATACTCAAGAGCTTCCTCTGGATGTATTACTGGATATGCAGTTGACATCAATCTGTTCTTAATCATCAATGTCTTTTCCCTGCCAGTTATTTCAGGATAGTTTTCCTCCAGATACTGGCTTATCAATGCAGATGCTCCTGCTACAAATGGAGCAGCCATGCTTGTACCGCTCATATTCGTATATTCATCGTCGTTTACAGTAGACCATATATTTCCGCCTGGAGCCATTACATTTGGCTTAAAGCTCAAATCAGGATTTGGTCCCCAGGATGAAAAATCGGAAACTGTTCCTGCATATGGTGAATCAAACTGCTGAATTTCGCCATTAAAGGAAACCTTGCCCCTTCTGTTTATAATGCTTCTCAATGTAAATCCATCTGTAGATGAAACCAGAACTACAGGTATATCCACTTCATCATCATAGACAGCAATATCCATATATTCATTATCAGGAGCATTATAGAAGATTACGCCTGCTGCATTGAACTCCTGTGCATATCTTACAGGCCAGGTAAAGCTATAGTTAGTGTTTTCGATAAGGGCTATTTTGCCTGTTAAATCAGTCCCTGGAAAATCTGAATATTCTCCATCCCCACAGTATACCAGCTCATATTGTCCGCCGGCTAATGCAATATGTGGGCTTACTCCGTTATTTGAATTAACATATGGTATTTTTCCACTGCCTGAGCTTGATGTATACTCCAGTACATAGTAATTGATTTTAGAGCTTTCAAAGGATGCTACAGTTATTGCATCTTTAACTGTTCCAGGTGCTCCAATTACTCCTGTATCAGGATTATCGCTGTATATTGGCAGCGGATATGTTGAAATAGCATCATTTCCTGCAGATATTGCAAATGTAACTCCATTGTTTATAGCACTTTGTATTACTCTATGAAGTGGGTCATCAGGGTCAACAAATCCTGACCTTGAACCTAAGCTCATATTAACTACATCAGCATCCTTTAATACTGAATCCTCAATAGCCCTAATTAATGCATCAGTCTGTGCATATTTATTGGTGTTGTTTGGAAACACCTTTTGTCCAATTAACTGAGCTTCAGGAGCAACACCTTTAAGGTCTCCGTTTGCTGCTGCTATACCTGCCACATGCATTCCATGGGCATAGTTGTATATAGGGTTGTCCTTAATATTGTCGTTGTTTTCAGCAAAATTATATCCATAAGGCACTTTTGCATTGTACTTGAAATTATCCTGCACTTTTGCTCTGGAAACATCAGTAATGTTCATATCCTTATGATTATAATCAATGCCAGTGTCTATTATGGATATAAGCTGTCCTTCTCCTTTATATCCCAAAGCCCATGCATTTTCCATTCCTATAAGGTCTGGATTGTATTTTACACTTTCTTCTGATACCATAGGTTCTGGAATTACATAGGTATTGGCAATATATACATCCTTTACATCTGGAATAGCCAATATCCTGGTTATATCCTTATACTGTACGTCTGCACTAAAACCATTTATAAACAGGCTGAACCTTTCCTTTACATCAACTGATACTCCTACTCTTTCAATCTTGTTTATTACAGCATCCTGTTTAACTTCAATATCCTTTTGTAATGCATTTATCTGGCTTTTGGAAGCCAATTGAAGTCCATTTCCCCTTTGTTTCAGATAGGATTCCACGCTGTCATCATTTAATTCTACTATTACCCTAAGCTCTTCATTTAGATCATGCAATTTAACCAGCTCATCATCAGTTAAGACCTTGCCTTCAAAACCTGGTGGCAAAACCTCCAGCTCATCTTCATATTGGTATGTGTTTTCCTGGCCTTCAGCAAAGCTTGCTGAGCCCATAAAAGGCAATGAGCTGCCTAGTACTAATGAAATAATCAGCAGTAATGATAGTAATTTTTTGATTTTCATTAATTAACCCCCTTTTTATCCTCTAATGAAGAAAATATTTGAAATGGTATATGGTTTCTGTTCTTCGCTGGTTCTCTGCCTATATGGCCCCAGTAATTCATTGAAATACTCATTAATCTTATCTCTTACTTGAGCATATTCTTCATCTGTCAAATAGACATTTCCCAGGTATATGTTGTTTCTTTTGTCTTTCATGTCATCTTCATCTTTGAACTGGTTGCTTTTCAAATACTCCTTTGTTATGGATTTCAAAATTATCTCGTCCAACAGATTTGAATAATGTCCATTTGCCTCCTTAACTGGTACAATCTTGAATTCCTTTGCAGCAAGGGAATAGTATTTTTCTAATATGCCAAACTTTACTCTTGTATCCACTATCTTAATAAACCCTGCCTCTTCCAGCTTCTTAAGGTTATAGCTTACCTTGGAATAGGTTAATCCGGTTTTTTCAGCTATTTCATTGGTGGATAGTGCTTCATATGTAGCCAAAATGTCCATTATTGCAAACCTATTCACATCTGCCAGCACTTTAATGTCATCTTCTGAACTAATAATTTTTACGTCATCCAATTATATTGCTAGTTTACCAATTAAACTAGCCCACCTCCTTTCTAAAAAACTTAACTTTTTGAGCGTTAAAAATTTTTTAATTTACATTATGCTATGTATTTTAATGAAATTATTATATCAAAAAATAAAAAAATTACAATATGATTTCATAATATTTAGAAACATTTTAATCATTTAAATCATAATAATTTTTTATAACCGGATTTTTCCTCAAAAGATTTAATGTTCAATCCATTTATTGCTTCATCATAAAATCCAAAAAGGAAAAAACCCTAGCCATTAGCTAGGGTTTATGATATTCTCATTCTCCTTTTCATTTAGTTTTCTGTTTTTTTTCATATCTTCATCATCCAATACTCCTATTTCTCCTGCCATCTCATAATTCATTTCCTTGAAAAAGTTATTGTCTATTTTTCTTTCCTTATTCTTTTTAGCCATACTCATCACCTCGCATGTAGTATTTGTCAAAACAGTAAATTCATACGAGGTAAGATTAGGAATATTAATCCCCTTTATTTGCCCTTTTTTTCTTTTTCTCATGGCCTTTTATTACATTGTCCATTAGAAGGTATCCGACTATTCCTATTGCAACAAGTAACAGCCCTTTAATTATAGAATCATAGCTGGTCTTATGATATATAACATAAGGTATTGGTACAGCCAAACATGGAAGTGTAGCAAACACTGCAGCTGTAAACACATCTTTCACTAAGTACAATAACCTTTCAAATAATTCCCTTTCAAACATAAAAACATACCTGATGACAAATCCAATGGGGAAAACAAGCACAATTATATCAAGAATCTTTTTCAGCTGTGGCCACATTTCAATTGGAAATAGAAATGGACATATCAGTGCAGCTAATCCTAGCCACATAAGCCAGTATCCTATAGTCTTTCCTAGTGCTCCAATAAACCTTTTCAAATTTCTCCTCCTCACTGATTCCATCTTAAATATATCCTAATAATTCTATTCTAATAGTATAAATTAAATTTTGCAAATATATATTATCTGATATAATTATATAATAATTTCAGTTAAAAGGAGAAATCTATGAACTTGCAGATATTAAACGGTTTCTGTCTTAAGGCAATTATGACTGTACTAATGGTTATAGACCATGTTGGTCAGTTCTTTCCGGATGCCCCGGAGTACCTTCGCTGGATAGGGAGAGTTGTGGCACCTGTTTTTTTCTTTCTGGCAACAGAAGGTTATACACATACCAGGGATAAAACCAGGTACATAAGAAGGCTGTATATATCTTCCCTTGTGATGTTTCTTGGCAATGTGATTCTCTGGATTTTGCTTAAAAATGAGCCATTAATTCCAAATAACATATTTTTCACATTGGCAGTTAACCTTTCACTTATTTATATAAGGGAGAAAAATGTTAATAATATACTATTGAATATAGCTTTGGTTTTACTTGCCCTATTTGCAGAAGGGTCTTATGTGGCAACTATATTGATTATGCTATTCTATTACCTGAAGCATGATAAGAAGAAAATGTCCATTGGATACATGCTTATTTCCCTGTTATTGATTCCAAATATTCAGTGGATGCAGGTGTTTTCCCTTCCATTCATACTCATGTACAACGGACAAAGAGGACCTGATATAAAGAGGTTTTTCTACATATTCTATCCTGTACATATATGGTTTTTATTTTTAATCAGCCATTTCATTTATAGTTAAGCAAAAAATGTGGTATAATTAATAACCAACTAAAATGTGAGAGGAAATTGTATGAAAATTGATTTCATGTATCAAAAGAAGAATATTGAATTTAATTCAGGCTACATTTTTAAGGGAAGAAACTATAGATGCAGCTATATCAGATTTGACTCCCTATATAAAAACTGCGCTCCTGGCACTGAAAAAGTGGAAATCTACCTGTTTATGCCTAAGAAGGAAGTAAGAGCATCCAACCTGATTCTCCATGGACTAGGCTCAAGAAATGTTAAATTCCTCCTTAGGCTGGGGCCTCAGCTTGCTAGTGCCGGAGTAAGCAGCGCCATACTGATACTTCCCGGCAACTATACAAGGGTAGAGGACAGGTCAGTAAGCGGGAGAAGCTACCTATATCCGGATATGGATATAATGTTCAGATTTTGGGAACATGGAGTTGTAGACACATTAAGCACCATAGACCTTTTAGAGCAGATAGGGGTATGGAAGGAAAACAACATAATACTGGGATACTGCCTAGGTGGAATGATATCATCAATAGTAGGGGTCATTGATGAAAGGATAAACCACCTGCTGTTCATGACTACCGGGGGACATATGCCACAGTTAATACATGAATCTCCTGCAACCAGGTTTGCAAGAAAGATGTTCCAGGAAGGCCTGGTAACAGGCTATGACCTGGAAAACAGGGAAAAGCTATACAGGATATATGATGAGCAGTTCCCTGAAGTGAGGAAAATGTCCTTCCAGGAAATAATAAACAGCAGTTCAATTCATCCTCTATTTAAAATAGACCCCATATCCTATGCCCATCTGCTGGATATGAAGAAAGTAACTTTTATTGATGCCTTTTTTGATACTACTCTATCCTTGAAATCCAGAAAAATGCTATATGATGAAATGGAAGGGGCCAACAGGAAAGTTCTTCCCATAAGCCATGTAAGCTGGCTGCCCTTCGGCTATTTCATGGCAAAGTATATGCTGTATAAGCTAAATATAAAGGAAAGGGAAGCAAAGAAGGCTTTGCGCACAAGGGAAATAGTTGAAAATCCGCTGGAGAAATGATAATATGGGAAAAATAAGGGACAGAATAAGAAAATCATATTTCATAGTAAACAAGCTGTATTATCTAATACTTTTTCTATTTTTGACTATAACTGATTTCAGCCTGGGATTTTACTACTTTTTGCTATCATTAATAATATTTGGATATAAAACATTAAGATCAAAAATCCCTATTGAAGTGGACAAGGACTTTAAGCCAGAAACATTTGTATACAAAGAACTTAAAGACAGAAATCTTAAGCTGGACTTATGGCTCCCTTCCAATAAGAAAAAATACCCTGTAGTATTCTTCTGCCATGGAGGTGGATGGATTTCAGGATTTAGAAATCAGCCAAATAATGTATCCTGGTGCAAGTATTTGGCCTCAAAGAACCTGGCAGTTGTAAGCATCGATTACAGGTACGGATATAAAAACACAATGGAGGATATACTTTCGGATTATTCCGATGCGCTGGAATTTGTTAAGAAAAACCATGAAGCTTTATCCATAGATAAGGACAGAATAGTACTTATGGGCCTTTCTGCCGGAGGCCATCTGTCCCTTCTCTATTCAACCTATTATACCAAAACGGGAAACAGTGAAAAGATGGAAGGGATAAAAGGAGTTGTTGCATACTATGCTCCTTCAGATTTAAGGGATATATTTATTGCAGACAATAAATCCATATTTTCCAGATTTGCAACCAGAAAGACCCTAAAGGCAGACCCGGAAGAAAAGGAGGATATATACAGGTATTATTCTCCAATAACATATGTTAGTAAAAATATGATACCATGTCTTTTGGTCCACGGCAGGGAGGACCAGGTGGTACCCTTTAACTCCAGCATTAAATTTGCAGAAAAGCTTAAGGAATACAACATAAAATACAGGTTTCTGGTTCACAAAAAAGGAGAGCATTCCTTTGACACCAGAAGAAAGGACTTATCAACAGTTAACATATTGGAGGGAACCCTTAGATTCATAAAGAGTCTTGTAGAATAAGGTGATAATATGAGAATTACAAGAATAGAACCCCAAAATAACAGCGAAAGAGTAAACGTTTATATTGATGGAGAGTTTGCCTTTGGCTTAATGAGAGAAATACTGTATAAATATGGATTAAGCGAAGATATGGAAGTTGATAGGGAATTTATAGATGAGGTTTTGCTGGAAGAGGAATGGCTTAAAGCAAAGGATAAGGCACTTAAGTTTCTTTCCTATCGCCAAAGGTCTCAAAAGGAAATTGAAGACAAGCTTAAAAAGGAAGGATTTAGTGATGAGATTATTGAAAAAACTGTGGATTTTTTGAAGAGCTATAACTTAATAGATGATATAGCCTTTGCAAAAAATTTCATGATGGACAAGTCCAATATAAATAAATACGGACCTGAAAGAATAAGGTATGAGCTATATATGAGAGGCATTTCAAAAGACATAATAGATGAAGTGTTAGAGGGCTACGGTGATGAATATTCCATAGCCCTGGATCTGGCAAAGAAGAAGATCAAATCCTATAAAGGTAATGACAGAAATGCCATATATAGAAAGCTTGGTACTTTTCTTCAGAGCAAGGGATTTTCCTATGAATGCATTTCAAAAGTTTTAAGAGAACTGGTGAAATAAGTAAGTTTTTCAGAAAGGGAAATCTTTTGCTTATAAATAAGAGTTTCTTTACATATTAATCTGGATAATTAAAACTAGATTTAAAAACAATTAGACTGTGTAAAAGATTCCTATCTTTCACACAGTCTAATATTAGTCTTATTTACTCCCTTCTTTCAATTACATTTGGCAGTGGATGGTAAAAGCTTGTACCTAAATCCTTAACCTTAACAGTTCCATCACCATATCTTACTATGACCTTTGACCTGACTGTAGCTCCTCTTATTCCCTTTATAACCAATTTTTCCTCTACTTCCAAGTCTGGATTGGTTCTGTAATATACTGGAGGGTCAACAAGATTGGTGATTTCGTGTACCCACTCCACATTTGGGGCTTCTTTTCTGCCATATATGCCCATATAAAGCCTATGGCCTATTATTTCTGACCATATTAGAATTGGAAAATCGTAAGTGTTTTTAAACCTGAAGTCCTTATGTCCATAGGCTACAGTTGCATCCTGGCCATAGGGTACATAGTTGACGGGCATTGAATGGTTATGCCTTTCTAATATTTCCAAATCGCTTAATATTGCAACATTGTACAAGGTAGTAGCAATTTTGCATACTCCACCACCTTCTGTTTTAACCAGGTTGGCTCCGGCAAAGGAAGTACCCATTTTATATCCTCTGTCACTTGTATATGGTCCTATTAACTGGTTCTGTGAAAATATGCCTCCGGGAGGTATCACAATCCCTTTGGCTGATTTTGCAGCCAAATTCACATTATGGCTTTCTCCAGGCAATGGGTCTATCAACACTGAACAAAATCCTGCCATAAGGATATATGCATTGTTTTCTCTTTGAGCCTTTAGGAAATCTTCATCTCTAACCCAAGGCAGATTTTTCACCGGACCTGAAACATCCGGCACATCTATTTGAATTTCAACATTTTCTTCTTTAATATCAGTAATTTCCTTTGTTTCCGCAATATAGTACCCAAAATCCAAAAGCAGCGTGAAAGTAATCATGAATGCTATAATCCTTTTTTTCAGCATATTTAGCCTCCAAAATTTATGTTATTAAATTTAGTTTTTATTTAAGCAAATAAAATATTCATGGCTAATATTGCTTAACTTGAAATTTTTGGAAAAAATAAAAAGGACGGGCAAGATTGCTTCTTACCCGCCCCTACCATTGAATAAGAAACTATTTTATTTATTTCCAGCTACTTTTCCTGGATCCTTGCGGATTAATATATTATATCCTTGTATAGCTAATACTATAGCAAGTATAAATAGCAATACAGGGAATACAACCATTATATAGTTAGCATTTGCAAAGTTGGATTTAATCAAGATTACTAAAGCAGTAAGTGTTACAATTAGCATAAATACCATTGGAATAGTAAGCATTCCAAAGCTCTTGTTCTGTCTCTTAAGCCACAATGCTACAGCCATTAATGCCAATGCAGCTAATAATTGGTTTGCAGAACCGAATATTGGCCATATCTTTGCGTAGCCTCCTAATGCAAGAGCTGCTCCTATTATAACTGTTATAGTAGTAGAAACATACATATTTGTAAGTGGGGATTGCTTTTCCTGATCTGGTTTTTCAAAGTATTCCTGGAATATAAACCTTCCAAGCCTTGTTGCAGTATCAAGGCTTGTAAGAGCAAATGCTGATACTGCCAGTGCGACAAATGTTTTTCCTACTTCAAATGGAATGCCAAACTTGGACATGAATGTTCCTACGCCTTCTGCAAATACATTTGTAGGACCGATTTCCTTTAACTTTGGTAAAAATTCTCCCTGAGTTAGATATGCAGCTGTAATCATTGCTATAACTGCCAATACACCTTCAATTAGCATTGCACCATATCCTATAAGCCTTACATCCTTTTCATTGTCCAATTGCTTAGATGTTGTACCAGAACCAACTAAGGAGTGGAATCCTGATATAGCACCACAAGCTACTGTTACAAATAGCATTGGGAACAGGTATTGTCCGTTTACTTCAAATCCGGTAACTGCATCAAGCTGGATAGTTGGGTGATAGATTATAATTCCCAATACTGCTCCTATTATCATTGCATACAATAAATATGAGTTCAGATAATCCCTAGGCTGTAACAATATCCATACAGGTGCTGTTGATGCAATCCAGATATAAATTGCCAAAATAATTACCCAAGTAGTAACGCTTAATTTTATTGGAAATACTGTTCCCAGCCATACTGATACAAATAGTAGAATTACTCCAATTACCGTTCCTATTTTGATATCTAATCCTTTTCTATATACCGCATACCCAAATAGGATAGCTAGAATCATAAATAGCATTGAAGATGTAGCTGCTTGTGGAGTATTTGCAAATGTAGTTGCAACAATGTTGGTAAATGCTGCTACAACCAGCAACAATGTCAGCCATGCAAATATAGCAAATAATTTCTTACCTGTAGTTCCCATCGTTTCTCCAATTACTTCGCCTATGGATTTACCCTTATGTCTAATAGATACGAATAATGACCCCATATCATGTGGTGAACCAAAGAATATACATCCAATCATAATCCAAAGGTATACTGGAACCCATCCGAAAATAGCTGCCTGAATAGGTCCATTAATTGGTCCTGCACCAGCTATTGATGCAAAGTGGTGACCCAATAGGATTGCTGGATTTGCTGGAACATAGTCTACGCCATCATTTATTTCATGAGCTGGTGTTTTTCTCGTTGTATCTACACCCCACTTCTTTGCAAGCCATGCACCATAAGTAGCATAAGCAATTATAAATATAATTATGCTACCTAACATTAATAACAAAGAATTCATAAAAACCCACCTCCTGAAAAATATACACTAATAATTACTGAATGCTATAAACCTTACTAACCTCCTTTCCCTTTTTATTTGTTACTATGTAATTATCACCTATAGTAACCAAAATCAATCTGATATCCACCCAGCCTTTGAATCCAAAGGCAAACCCCTTATGATATTTAAACTTCTTTATAGTGTCTATTATATTGCTGTCAGGCTTATATTCAGAAACCAATACCCCTGTAATAATACTGGACATATGATCCTCATCCGGTTTTACTATTACATCAATGGATTTTATTAAAGAATCCAAATATGTATTAAGAATATTGCTATCCACAGATTTAAAATACTTTATAAGGCAGTACTCGTTGTTTTCCATTGCATATACTACAGCCTTTTTAGACAATATATATCTTTCCGTTCGTAAGTGATATTCAGCAAATAGATCATACTCGTATCCGTTAATTTTATAACCTTTAGTTATATCAAAATAGGACTTTAGCTTTTTTTCTATATTATCCAAATATTCCCTGTAATCCATTTTTGCCCCCTTATATATCTGTACCTTATGTAAATTATATAACAATAATTGCCGTATGGTGGATTTTTGAAATGAAATGTCAAAATTTTGATACGAAATGCAATATTTTAAGATAAATTACAATTACATCAGCTTATATTCATAATATCCTTAAATTCCTTTGACTGGCTTCTGCTTACTGGTATCTTATCATTTATGTTCTTTAATTTAACATTGTAGGTTGAGTTAAACCATGGCTCTATGGACTCTATCATATCCAGATTGATAAGATAGCTTTTATGACTTCTGAAAAAATGAGGTGAATTGAGCTTTTTGCTTAATTCACTTAAAGTACAGTTAATAATATACTTTCCTCTGGTGCTTACAATAACAGTGTTCTTATCCTCAACAGTAGCGTATATGATGTCCTTGTGTTCCAATGGTATCAGTTTCCCATTGTGATATACTGAAATTATATTTATGGATTCAGAATTGCTTAAATCATCAATGAGCTTATTGAGCCTTATAAAATAATCTCGGTTTTCATCTCCGATGCGTTTCAGTATTTTGTCCAATCCTTTTTTCAGCCTTTCCTCGCAAACAGGCTTTAATATATAATCCACAGCATTTACTTCAAAGGCTTCCAGAGCATATTCTTCATAAGCTGTAATAAATATAACATATGGAACATGAGGCTCTTTAAGCAGCCTCTTTGCTACTTCTATTCCATTAAGCTTTGGCATCTTAATGTCCAGAAACATAAGGTCTGGTTTAAGCTTTCTGTTTAAGCTTAGAGCTTCCAAGCCATGGGAGGCTTGTCCTATTACCTTTACCCGCTTCTGCTTCTCCAGTATATATATAAGCTCTTCTCTTGCTGGGCTTTCGTCATCTACTACTATAGCTTTTATCATCCCGTTCTTAACCCCCTTGTATTCTTAGGAATCAGCATCCTGACAGTAGTTCCCCTATTGGGTTTGCTTTCTATTCTTAGTCCGAATTTAGGTCCATATTTAGTTTTAAGCCTGTCATTAACATTTTTAATTCCAATCTTTGAAGTGTTATCCTGTTTAAGCAATGAAGTTAGCTGTTTTTTGCTCATCCCAACTCCGTCGTCTTTTACAATAAGCTCTGTAGCCCATTTTAAATCCACTGCCTTTATGAGCACAGTTCCGCCTTCCACTTTTTCCAGGATTCCATGTTTTACTGCATTTTCCACAATAGGCTGAAGTATGAGAGGTGGCAGGGTGCATTCAATATTATCTGGAATATCATAGACTATGTTTAACTTGCCTTTAAATCTGGCCTTTTCAATTTCCAAATAGGAGTTAATGTTTTCAATCTCCTTAAACAGATCTACTTCGTTTCCATCCTGCTGAAGATTGTTCCTGAAGTAATTTCCAAGATGCAGAAGCAAATTTCTTGCCTTATCCGGTTCAGTCCTTATAAGGGATATTATGGTATTTATTGCATTGAATAAAAAATGGGGATTAATTTGTGCCTGAAGTGCCTTTAATTCAGATTTTACCAATAACTCAGCCTGATAGTCTATTTTACCCAGCTCTATTTGAGTAGAAAAAATAAGACCTAACCCTAATGCCAGTTCCGTTTCCACTTTGGTCATAGAGTTTTCCTCATCCTTATACAGTTTCAAAGTACCTATGACCTTGTCTTCATCCTTAAGGGGTACAATAATGGCTGATTTAAGCTTACAGCTTTTCTCATTGCAGCCAATTTCCTCTTTGTAATTGGCTATAACATACTCGCCATTTTCTATTACCTTTCTGGTAAGGTTTGTCATTACAGAATTTCCGGGAAGGTGATGGTCCTCCCCTATGCCTACATGGGCTAATATCTTACTGGTATCTGTAAAAGCAACAGCTTTAACACCAGTCATATTTTTTATTATCTTTGCTGCTTCATATGCAGTGGACTCATTTAAGCCTTTTCTGAAGTATTTTAAGGTCTTATTGGCTATTTTCAGTGCCAATTGAGCCTGGTAAGCAGCTGCTGCTTCCAAATCCTTATGGGCGCTGTCTATGATTGCTATGAATATGGCTATTCCAATGGAATTGGTTATTATCATGGGCATGGCTATAATCTTTACCAGTTCTATAGCCTGAGAGAAAGGTTTTGAAAATGTGAGTATAATAATCATCTGAATTATTTCTGCAATGATTCCAGATATCAATACAAAAAATATCTTATTTTCTGATGCATCCATTCTTTTCTTGAGAAATCCTGCCATAATTCCTTCTACAAATGTTGATAATCCACAGGAAAATGCTGTAAAACCACCTATGTCAATTAAAAACCTGTGACCACCTGCTACAAGCCCTGAAAAAAATCCTACAAAAGGCCCGCCTAGCAGCCCACCGACAAATACTCCTATTACCCTGCTGTTAGCAATGGCTCCTTGTATAGGTATACCGGTATAGGTACCAATAATTCCAAAAATACCAAATATAAGTATTAAAATCACTTTGTCCTTTAAGTTGAATTTCTGCTTTGCAACAAGCTTCCTGAAAAGCTTGGTTTTGGTCATCAGCAGGGCAAGGACCATTATGAGTCCCACACGGTTAATCAAGTTCTGGAAAAGCAGAAGTAACAGCTTAAACACCTCTTTGCTTATTTGTTAATTTTATTATAGTACAATTTTTTTCCATTTTCAATCTTTTACCAGTGTGTGACTTTCACAGTTAAGCCAGCAAAAAATAAAAAGATTGGCACATTAGCCAACCCTACTATATACAATATGGCAATAAATTGTTTAATATCTTACTTTTCTCCTCTGATAAATTCCTTCTCCCAAAGCTGCGGATACCTGCCAATTGCCCATTCTGCCATTACAATCTTCTCTCCCTGCTTAAGTTCTATTCTTCCTATTGGTTCATTCCCTATTGTATTTTCCTCTATTGGATAAACCAGTATTTCATTTCTGGTAACAACTATGGCGATATCTTCATTTGGCGAAGTAAATGCATCTATAGCGTCTGCCCGCTTATTCTTTATCTCCTTCCATGGAATACATAATTCGTCATACCTTATTATCTCCTGGGTAGGTATGGCTGGTATATTAAAGTCTTCATACATGTAGTTCCCGTTTTTTATATAATTGACCCTGCCCTTTAGAATCCAAAGCCCATTCCTTCTGAATAGTCCGAAGCTTTCCTCCTTGGGTATAAAATTCAATAATCCCTTGCTGCCATCCTTGATACTTGAAACTATTTCCTTATTGAATCCTTCTATCAATGCTTCCCTTCCAGTTTCCCCCATAATATCCGAAATCTTTACAGGAGTGCTTTCATTAATGTTATCAACAGGATACAGCTCAAGATATCTTTGTCCCTTATT
>DUMS01000020.1 GCA_012839745.1 Tissierellia bacterium | reverse complement strand
CTGGAAACCAAAGCTGATACTATGTTTGATGCCTTGAGACCTACGGAAAGAGCTAAAATTGAATGCGGGAAGAAACACTTTGAGGCTTTAGGTACTGAAGTAGGATTTGAAGATATAGATAGTTTTGAAGGATTTATAGAGGAGAAAGTAGTAAAGTAAGCCCTTTAACAAGTACTGCCATGCTTGATAAAAGTGACTCTTTGTAAATATTTGGAGCGGGATTTTCTTAAATCCCGCTCCATTGTTATTTTTGACTCTAATTTTACATAATGATTGTGATGGATAGGATTGTCAAATAAGCTCTATGAATTTCGAGTAATATTTAGATCCATAAATATACATAACTATAATATTCATATACTTAATATATAATATTAATACCATCAAAGGAGTAAATCGTATATAATTTACAATATATAGAAAAAATTGTAAACATATTTAAATTTTGTTATAATAAATCTAAATGTAGTATTATTTTACTCTCTTTATTGTTCTAATATATGTGAAACAATAATATTATAAAGAAAGGGTGTGAAGGATGAAAACAACCAAATATTGTTTAGTGTTTCTGATTGTTTTTTGCTTAGCAGTAACTTCTTTCAGTGACGAAGCACTAGCATTACAGAGATATTTCAATGACTTTATATGGCCTGTTGATTATAATTCTAGCAATTATTGGATAGGCGCGTTGGATTATTACTATGACGGGGAAGAACATACTAAATACAGAGCTGGAATTGATATATATAGAGAAACAGGCCAGCCTGGAAACATATACGCCATTGCTGATGGTGAGATTGTCTACAAATATGATGGCTGTCCACATAAAAATAATATTAATGACACATGCGGCAAGCAATTTGGGAATCATATAATAATAAAGCATGGTGAGAATTTATATTCTTTATATGCTCATCTAAAACAAGGTTCTTTGACAGGAGCCACAAAAGTTAAAGCTGGCGATAAAATAGCAGAAATGGGAAGTTCCGGCATGAGCAACGGGCCTCATTTGCATCTTGAAATAATAACATCAATATCATTTTCTAACAATGGTTTGGATTATACTATTATAAAAAAGGACAATACGTTTGATTATTTTAAGTATAATACCAACTATCTAAAGAAATATGCTTTTAAGAATGGCTTACTCAATCAAAAAAAGAGCAGGTATTATGAATGGCTTAACGCCAACTATTCAGAAACAAGTGATGGCTATGCAAAATATAAGGGAAATAATCACAATTACAGCGAATGTAAGTGGAATGACAGTGGATATTGCATTTACGGAGAAGAATATCCTATAAAGTTAACATCAATGTCTCCAACTACATATCAATCTGTAAAGGATAATACACCTATCCGTTTGCGTCCCTATGCACCTGAGCCGATAATTAAAAGGCTAAGCAAAGGAGAAGCGGTAACAGTAATAGCAAAGGGCAAAAATTCCAAAGGGAATACTTGGTACTTGCTTGATGATGAAACTTGGGTTTACAGTGAAAATGTTAAAGCTGCAGGTAAACCAGCATTGCCTTCAGGAGTTGGAATTGAAAAAACTGGTTCCAATGAGGCCTGGCTGTTCTGGAAGCCTGCGGTTGGAGCAATTTCCTATGAGGTGGAGTATTTAAGTCCGACTTCTAATGGCTGGAAGACAGATCCGGATTACAAGGATAAAACATCTACCTCGTATATAACGACAGGTTTAGGGGCCAAGGTATACCAGTTCCGAGTACGAGCAGTTAACTCTGTTGGAAAATCGGACTGGGTGACAATAACTTATGACGGTTCTACAGGCAGTTCCAGGTAGCAATGAGAGAATAGGAAGGGGCTCATAGAAATTGAGCCCTTTTTCTTTAATAAGTAATAAGGGTCAGGCTTGAATAATTCCCTAATTATGTTTCTCGTAATTATGGATATATGTAAACGTGATGAAATGGCTAAATAACCCGAAATAAAGTATAATGAGCGCTTATGTTATGTAATGGCAAGAGGCGACATTTCTTATTATCTACGGCTAAGCTAAAAAGAACTGAGTGAAAAATGATTGTATTAAGACAAAATCAATTTTAGTTTCAGTATTTGAAGGAATATTGTGATATAATGATACTGTACAACCAAACACCAACATATCAAGAGTTAGGGTAGAGATTTAGCTCTATGACCCTATACCAACCTGCAATACGCAAGGTGGTCCAGCTAAAGATCGATAAGGAGGTGAAAATATGAGTATTTCATATCTTCTTATCTAAGGATGAGAAGATTTTTTTACTTATTTTATTATAAGGGGATGAATATATGAATACTACAGGCTTTATTAGAGGTTACATGGCAAAGAATATGGATGCTGAAAGTTTTATCAAAGTGGTTATTACAGCTTTAAGTAGAGAATTTGAAAGAGAAGTAAAATTAGACAGAATAGATGATGATAAATATCTAATTGCAATGGATAGATATAGTATTATTATGAGTAAGAAATGTATAGATGAGATTAAAAGTCCCTATGGAATAGATAAATATATTTTAGAAGAATTTGAGAAACAGGGATTTAATTTTGATAGAAATAGAAGCCAGTATATCCAATATTGTTTTGGGATTTTCGATGGAGTATAATAAATGAATTGGCATTTAGATAACTATGAATTAGATTTATTCACAATAATCTAGTAAAGGCTGGGTCAGGTGGAGATTTAAGCAATAATTGAAATAGCCATAAATAGTATAAATCAAATAAGAAAATTGAATTAATAGAAAGGGGAAGAAGGCTTAGTTGATAATAGTAACCAGAACTGCAAATTCCGCTTTATTCCTGAGGAAAAAGGCAATGGGGACAAAGAAAATACTGTGGACCCAACCGATGAAAGTTGGGTAGTCTACAAGGAAAACGGGAAGTATGGTTATAAAGGCTGCTATGGCAATGTAATGATTAAGGCTCAGTTTGACCAGGCTTCTCCGTTTACTCAAGGACTAGCAGCCGTTTGAAACAAAGAAAAGGATGGAGAAGCTATTATTGACACCACCCAGTGTGTCCACTCGGGGTAGCCAGAAGAAGGCAACTGTGTTCACTCAATCCGGCTCTTCAATTGACGATAGCCCAATATTTACAATCATAAAACAGGAAAACGGAACCAACAGAATCATGGATAGCAAAGGGTTATATGTAGACGTATCAGGTGGTAAATAAGATCGTAGATATGGGAATCAAGTTTTTGAAAATCTGCTGTATTGCAGCATATTTCATGATCTGCAGTTTTCAAATGAGCTATACATTTCAGGATATGGGTAAAGGGCTACAGTCACTGCTTTTGTCTTTATCACGTCAGGGACTTATTAATATTCCATTGCTATTTCTAATGAAAGCTATCGTTGGAGTGTATGGGGTGGTGTGGACGCAGCTGTTGGCAGATGGGATCGCTCTGATAATTTCTGTTACTTTGTATCAGAGTCTATACAATATATTAAAAAAGCCAGATATGTAGAAGAAGCAAAGTAATCTAAAATGTTACAGCGATTAAATTGGACTTAATGATTTCTTGGAACAAATTTGCAATTATGATATAATACTAGAAAGGTAACAAATTGGCTTAAAGATTTAGTTATGATTGATGCTGCAAATTACAACTACTATATTTTTTTGCAAATTTAGTAGATACTTTAGAGGTGAGCAATCTTGATTAATTTTAATGTTATACTATTTGATAATTTTGAGGTATTAGATGTTTTTGGACCAGTTGAAGTAATAGGAAAATTATCAGAGCATTACGCTATTAAATATTTTTCGCAATATGGTGGTTTGGTTATAAGCAAACAGAATACACGTATAGAGACATTCTCATTTTCAGAAATATCGCATGGGGGCGTATTACTTATTCCTGGAGGTATGGGTACAAGGAGACTTGTAAATGATGTGCAATTCATTAACGATATAAAAAATATTGCGGGAAATTCAGATTATGTTTTATCTGTATGTACAGGTTCTGCGCTTTTGGCAAAGGCAGGTTTGCTTGATAACAGAAATGCAACAACTAACAAAAAGGCATTCAACTGGGTTAAATCAAATGGAATAAATGTAAAATGGGATAAAAACGCACGTTGGGTTGTAGATGGAAAATACTATACTTCTGCTGGTGTTTCTGCAGGTATTGATATGGCTCTTGGATTTGTGGCTGATATCCATGGAATTGATATGGCAAATGAAATAGCTAATCATATTGAATACTACTGGAATAGAAACAAAAGAGATGATAAATCCTGCCATTTAGTATAGTAATTAGTTATTAAACCACATCCGTAGTAGCACCAAACACGAGAGCATATAAATAACCCTGCAAATCTATAGCTGAGTTAACAGATTAGATAATGGTCATTTTTTCGGGGGTTCAGGATAGATTTATAATTTAGCCTTCAATAAAACCAAAATATAAAGTAAACCGAACAGTAACATTTATGCATAATTAGATTATGCTATAATCTGTTTCGCTTTTTCTACAATTTCTTTTTTGCTTGTAGAATGGATTCTAATAATTCTGCCTGTTCCTTTAGGAAGGATGTGCTGATTTTCGTATTGATATCATTATAGTGGATGCTTTCTCCGTCACTGGTTTTCAACTTATTTCGGAAGGTACTGAGTTGTGCGGTAATTTTACGGTATAATGAAACTATTTCATTTAGAAAATCAGCTTTTTCGCCATCCAGCAGAGGAATGCATTCGTTAAGATATTCTGCAGCACAGCGTCTTGCATCAATCAGATTGAGCAACGTATAATTATTGACACAAAGCCGTCTGTCGATGTTATCCTTTGAATTTTCATTGCTCCATAGCGTATCATTTCTAAGTCCAGCTATCCATTTTTCATAAGCCTGTGCTCCTTGGAATTATCCATCGTAGCATTCTGCCTCAAAGGAATCAACGAGAGTATGCAGTGATGTAATCAGATTATCCAAATCACTTGACTTATCTTTTTTCTCGCCAAAGTGTATAATCAGGAATGGCCAAAAGTCACTTACAAGATAATTCTTGTTTTCATTCAGGTATTCTTTATCAAAATGTGTTCGACAGTAAAAGACTTTGCCGTTTTCACTGTAGCCAGTAATCACTCCCCATTCGGGAGCAATACTAAGTTAATGGCGATAATAGGCTTATCGTTTTCAATGTCTCTTACTATATTTTTTCGCTCATCAATGCGGTAGTCCTTTTCAATTCTGTCTGCCCAAATCTGTTCGTATCCAATAGCGTTAAAAAGAATACTTGAGTAATCAAAGGCGACCAATGCATCAGTTGCACTCCAGTCCCATGCTTCGGTAAAGGCGATACGATAGTAAGTTCCTGACATACCCATGATCTGCTCATAAGTATAGGGTTCGCCCATGTAACGGAGTGCTGCATAGATTGCTCCCGCCCATGTGCAGTCCATGCCAGTTTCCATTCGAGGGTCATGATACCTGGTAATATGCAGGTTGAAGTATCTTTTAGATATAGTTCTGTATGGTCATCGGAATAGCATAGCGTTTCATTTTCTGCGCAGCTGATGACATGTACTCCTTTTGCGTTCAGGTAAATAATAGTTAGATACTCAGGGTCATCAGTACTCGGTGAACTTGGAAATGTTTCATGATTCACATGGATTTCGTTCCATCTGAAATAATCATAATGTTTCATTTTTATTACCGTAATAAGCACCAATGATCTCAAATGATGTATCTGCCTTGAACTTTTCATCATTCAGATCGATAGTAATAAGCTCATCCTGCAAAGCATAAGTAAAGAATGTCCCGTTGGGAGTCTGATATTTAAGGGTTAGAACACCTATTTGTTGGATGTCTAGTGATATGTCTAAGTATTGAGGGTAACAATTATATTCAACCAGCTGCCGTTTACATGGTTGTTTACTATCTGTGTCACATTAGACTCTTTTTCTCCATCCGAATATACTGCACTTAATATTATTAATTTCCTGGGGATTAAAAGAGAATCAGTTGAGGTCTCGAGGATTTCGGAAATAAGAGGGAGCAGCGAGGTTTCAAACAAACATTAACAAATTCACCTCCATAATTTGGTATTTTTAATTTAATTATAGTGAATTTGCAGTTGAAAAGCCATAAAACATAGGTGAAAGATTATTATTGATTATAAACCTCAGGTTGACTTTTCGTCATGCTCATTGAATTGTGGATTGATAGATGGTATAACTAAATAATATCCAGGGAAATAACCACAACGATGTTTTGATACATTTTCTGTAGATATTATTTGATTAATATATTGGATGTGTTATAATACAAAAAACTAAAGGAATGCAAATTAATGGAAAATACTTTATAAAAATTTTTTTATCTTAGCTAGGTTTATTAAGTGTACTCCAAATATTGACAAAGTGCCAAAAATAAAAACCTCCAATGATATAATTAAGTTAGTTCTGGTCAGCCAAACTTAAATCAAAGAAGGTATCCGTGTGAATAATAATAGTTTGTCACATGTAAAATGGGATTGTAAATATTACATAGTATTTGCACCGAAATACATGAGGTAAATAATATATGGAAATTGACCTTATACTTAGTAAATATTTAAATGTAAAAGGTATGGTTATGAATAAAAATGTAGCAAAATCAATACATGATGTATCCTAGTTATGAGTTAATTGGATAGCTACAATATAAATCAGAATGGTATGGCAGGACATGTCATAAAATAGACAGATATTATGTAAGCAGTCAATTGTGGATAAAAAAATGAATATATAAAAAGCTTATCAATAAGTGAATGGACATGCCTTAAATGTAATACATTCCATAACAGGGATAGAAATGCAGCAATTAATATACTCAATAAATGGGGAGTGCCAAAAGAAATATACCTTGAGTGCATGGAAGCGTATTTGAATAAAGAAACAGAGTATGGTTGGTATTTATGCCTTGATGGAGAGAAAATAGTAGCAGGAATGGGAGTAATTGAGAATGACTTTCATAACCGAAAAGATTTGACCCCAAATGTATGTGCAGTTTATACAGAGAAAGAATACCGATGTAAAGGAATAGCAGGAAAGCTACTGAACTATGTAGTGGAGGATTACAAGTCAAAAGGAATTTCTCCTATATATCTTGTGACAGACCATACAGGTTTTTATGAAAGATATGGCTGGGAATTTTTATGCATGGTTCAGGGAGATGGTGAATCTGAGATGTCAAGAATGTATATACATAGATAAACACTTGATATTTGGCAGCAAGTAAAATAAACGTTAATATTAATTATTTTAGGAAGGTGATTAATATGCCATATACTGAGATATATCATTATATAAAAGAAACTTCAGGATTTTACTGTTGGGAGTATCGGAGTAAATTTAATGAATTAAGTAGACTATATATCCTAAGTGGCGGGTACCAGAAAGGATTCCCAATACTGTAAATGTAAGCATAAGAAAAGAGGATGAATATTTGCCAGAAATTATAATATCTGAAAAAGATGCTAGTAATATGACTAAAATAAAGCTTAAAAGCATAATTCTTTTTTTGATAACAACATTATTCCGAAGTCCGTTCAGATTATTGTTGAATGGAATTATTCACCCAACCATTATACTTACAGTAATGAATGAATTGCGTCTCAAAAGAAAAATTTGTAGATGTACTTCAATATTGGTCTTATTTAATTGCAACCCATAAGACCAATATATTAATATTAAAGGGGAAATTGCCAGAACAGAAGGATTTATTGCTAAGTAAAATAGATAAGGCTATAGAAGAATATGATCAAAGAAGGACTAGGAACAATGAGATATATAAATGGAAGAACTGGCCTTTGGAGTAAACAATGCTTTCCAATCAAGCTTATACCAGCAGAGAAGGTTCTGTGGTGCGTAATGTGTGGATTGCAACATTATAAAGGAAAGGTGAAATCATGAAACAGCTTATAAAACCTATGAAACTAAATCCAGGAGATAAAATTGCTACAATTAGTCCATGTTGGGGTGTTGCCGGAGAAAAAGATGCTATTTGGAAGTATAAGATTGGAAACTACGTCTAAAGGAAATGGGTTTAGAGGTTGTAGTAGCGCCTAATTCCATGAAAGGCGAAGAGTATTTGCAGAACTATCCTAAAGCTCGTGCAGAAGATGTTTTATGGGCATTCGAAAACAAAGATATTAAGGCAATAATTGCTAACATTGGCGGTAACGATAGTGAAAGGGTATTACCATATTTGAAAGCAGATGTCATAAAAAACAATCCTAAGATATTTATTGGCTATTCAGATGTAATGAATCTCCATTTATTCTGCTATAAAGCGGGGCTTTCTACCTTCTATGGTCATAATTTACTGCCTACATTAGCTGAAACACCTAATTTTCATCCGTATAGCAGATATTGGTTTGAAAGAGTCTTATTTAGCAATAGACCCATCGGAAAAATTAATCCCGCAGAAACCTTTAGTTGTGATGAAAATAATTATTTCGATAAAAGCTATGCGAAAACTTACCATAAAGAAACAGGCTATTTATTGATTCAAGGTAGCGGTAAAGTGCAAGGCAGATTGCTTGGCGGTCATACGGGAATCAAGAGTTTTCCTGGACTCATGGTGGATGATTTTGCAGAAAAAATACTATTTATTGAAGATATACCGGAATTTTTCTCCCCAAAACATCTTGCAGATTTTGCGGATTGGCTAGGAAATATTGGTGCTTTGCAGAAACTCAAGGGTATACTTATAGGCAAACTATGTGAATATAAATCCTTTGATGCTCATTAATCAGAGCTTTTAGAAATAGTTAATAATAGGGTCATAATAGGGGTCAGGCTTGAATAATTCCCTAATTATACATATTTGCAATACTTGATGCAGGAGGTGGAAAATGGAATTATCGGACGAAGTCAAAGCTGTAAGTAGAATGCAGCATTATATCGCTATGCATTTGGACGAAGATATCACGCTGGATGCTATTGCCAATGTTGCTGGTTACAGTAAATATCATGTCATTGGGATTTTAAATGATGCTATTGAGAACTATCCCTTTGAAAGGTTCGGATGTGAAAGATCTGATGATGCGCCATATCTGGGGGTTGGCGCAAAGGCAGAAACAGGAGCGTGAGCAGCTGTTCCGGTAAAGAAGTTAGCAAAATAGTTAAAAAATAATGTTTTGTTTCAACAATAAGGTACTTTGCGTTGTAGTTAAGTAGAGTGCCTTTTGCTTTTTGCACCCTATTTTTTTTTATTCCACATAAGTCTTTAATATGTGTTTATATAAATATGTGGAATTAAAAGCCAGTAATTTAGATAGGAAGAAGAGAAAGCAGAAATAATATGTAACAAAAAACTAATAACAACTGCAGAAATCAAAAAAATGGTGACATATTAATTGCTGCTATAATCAACCTTACATCAATATGTTATTATATTATAAAGAACTGTTAACGGTTACACTTATAAAAGGAGGAGAAATTTGATGAATAAAACTATGAAATGTATCGTCAAGACAAATGCTGGTCCTGGAAATCTAGAAATGTGGGAAAAGCCAGTTCCTGTACCAGGGCCTGGAGAGGTACTCATCAAAGTGCATTTAGCTGCCATCTGTGGCACTGATATTCATATAAAGGATTGGGAAGAATTTGCTGCAAATCGTATCATTCCCCCTATTATTATAGGACATGAATTCTGCGGAGAAATTGTTGCAGTTGGCCATGGAGTAAGTGAAGAACGAGTTGGGCAATTGGTGTCAGCTGAGAGCCATATAGCATGTCACAGATGTTCTTTATGTTTGGATGGGAAGGAGAACTTATGCCTTAATACAAAAGCTATTGGTGTTCATATAGATGGCTGCTTTGCTGAATATATAAAAATACCTTCAGAAAATGCCTATGTCTGCAATCCAGCTATTTCTGAAGAGATTAATGCAATACTGGAGCCATTGGGCGTTGCAGTTCATGCTGCAACTAAGGTGAGTATAGGAGGAAAGATTATTGCAGTGACTGGTTGCGGTCCTATAGGTCTTATGGCTACTATGGTAGCGAAAAGACTCGGAGCTAGCAAGGTGATTTGCGTGGAACCTAACAGCTACAGAGCTGCAGTTGCATATAAAATGGGAGCTGATGTCGTTTTAAACCCCAAGGAATGTAACATTGTAGATGAAATGCGCTATGAATGTGAGGGTATTGGACCAGATGTTGTGTTAGAATTCTCTGGTAATATAGAAGGAATTCAGGCAGCGACTAAATATATTCGTGCAGGCGGTGAGATAGTGGTTGGAGGTTTACCCAATCATGAAGTCCCCATCAATTTCACAGAAACGTTTTATCGAGGGGTAAACTTGTATGGACTTAGTGGACGCGAGATGTATCATACCTGGAAGGTTATGAACGGATTGCTTAACTCTGGTATGGATGTATCTGATTGCGTTAGCCATATTCTACCCATGGAGGAATATAATAAAGCATTTGAGCTATTAGAGTCAGGACAAGCTTTGAAAATATTATTAAGACCTTAGAATTTTTAAAAAAAGGATGGATGTGAAAAGTACAATCTATTTGACAATGTTTTTAAATGCGCCCGGTCTGGTGAAATTTAACGAAGTATTAATTATAGAAGAAATGCTAAATAGTTTTTTGATAGATTAGATTTTAGGATAATAAAGCTTTCAAATTATTCATTTAGTGTAGTGATGAAGATGAATTTACAATTATTTGTATTGAATCAGTGCTTTAGCAGAAAATAAGAAATTTGTAATAAATGATAATTATTTATATTATTTAGAAGGAATTTCCTGTTTTATGAAAAATATAACCATAAAATTAAACTTCAAAGTGACACAAGAAGTAGGATGCTTTTATACTAAAAGAAGAGCTTATCAGAAGTAATATAAGGTTTATATTTTTTTAAATATAAATTTTGATAAATTTGCGAGGTATAAGCTATGGAAGGATATAAACATCTAAAAGTGATAGAACAAAGACTTTTACTTAGGCAGCTTAAAGATGCCAGATTATTGGATGAAGTTAATTCTGCATTAAGCGAGGGGTTTGAAGTTATAGACATAATACCTATACTGGAGCGAGTCAGTGGTAGTTTTGGGGCCAGACCTGGAGTCTATGCTCGTAAAATTCTATTTGTTTAAGGCCTACAGAAAAGAAAACACAGATAAGTTATAGAATTGTAAGAATGGAAGGAGATTACATTCATAACTTGAATGATATTTTAAAGCAAGAAATCCAAAGAGAGAATCAGCTTTTAAAGGTTATACCCACGAATGGTTTTGTTAGCTATGAAATTGACGTTCATGCTGAAAACGGAGCTTACAAAGCAATTAAACACACATTATCTATGATATCAAAATAAGAAGTGGAGTAAGAAGGAAAATATAAAATAAGGGAATTATTCAAGCCTGACCCCTTAGATGTTCAGAAGCTTGTCACAGATTGCAGCTGGAAGAATATATTATTATTGAACAGGTTTATTATATTAATTGGAAGGATGTGTCTTTATGGCAGTAATCAATGTAACACCCGAGATGGATATTACTGCTCTAATAAATTCTAACAATGTAAATGAAGGAGATGTACTTCTTCTTGAAGAAGGCATATATTTTCAAACTGTTGCCGTTATAAAAAGCAATATTAGAATTGTTGCTAAAGGTCCAGGGGTCATATTCGATGGCAGAAGTATTCTACTTGATGCTTTTATACTTCCGGATATGGTAGGAGTGATGATAAAAGGTGTCAATATAAGGCATTATAGAGCTAGCGGAATATTAATTGAATTTGGATTAGGCCATAGAATAATTAATAATAAAATCAGCAATATGCTTGAACATGGCATAGAGGTAATGGGTTCAAGCAGCAATTTAATCTGGAAAAATAAAATCTGTAATTGTCATGATGGAGTGTTATTGATTTCAGGCAGCACCAATAACTGGGTTATAGATAATATAGCCAAAGATTGCTTTGAAGATGGCTTTGAATCGGTATTAGGACCAGACAGTAACAATGCATTTATATCTAATAAAGCCATAAGAAGCAGATTCCATGGTTTAGATGTATATGGTAGTAATAATCTGATACTAAATAATATATTATTAGATAATGGCTTAGGAATAATAATAAATCAGGGAAGTGGTTCCATAGCCATTGGGAATATGATAAAAGGAACCAAGCATGACACCTACATTATTTTTAATGGATATTTCAATCATTTTGTAGGGGAAAACAATATGGTATGCAATCGCAGAGTAGGCATAGAGAATAATGGTCAGTTCAATGTGTTTATGAATAATGAAATATCGTATAATGGAGATACAGGACTTTTACTTGGTTCTACTTCTGTACTGAATTTTGTAAAGGATAATAAGCTGGTATGCAATATTCCGGAGAATATAGATGATAGGGGCATTGATAACTGGTTTTTGAATAATAAAGAAAAACCATGCGAACCATGCCAATCGCCAGTTGATGTTTGTGGGGAGTGCCCTAGCTGAAATTTATGGCTTGTTTTAGTTATAATTGCATAAGCATGAAATTAGCTTATCTACAGTGTTTCCCGGCAATGTATTATTTGCTGAAATATACTTTTAACGATTAATATGCTGGGATATACTGTATTTTTTTACGTGTATATGGTTTAAATATAACTAAATTATTGACATAGAATTAGTTGTCATATAAAATAATTAACATGAATAATTATTTCATATAGAAACTAATAAAAGGGAGGAACATATATGAAAGAGGAAAAGGGAGCCCGTCTGTTGTATTCATGTTTAAATATGAGAAGGCAATTAAATAAATTAATAAGTGACGGAAACCTTTCTCAAGGAGAGTATTTTGTTTTAAGAAACCTATGGATTTCCAGTAATGATTTATCAAATGAAGACAAGAAGGGATATGTTAAAGCTGCAGATCTATCTGATAAACTCGAGTTGTCACGTCCTGCCATTACTCGTATCCTCAATAATCTCGAACATAGAGGGCTAATTACTAGAAACATTGATAAAAAAGATAGAAGAAGCATTAATATTGAATTAACTCAAGCAGGTATTGAGGCAATTGAAAATGCAAATAAGAGGATTTTAAGCATTGCTGAAAGGATTGTTGCATCATTAGGCGACTTTGAGGCTGATAAATTGATAGAATTAATCGATAAGCTAACAGAAATATATAAAGAAATACTCGAAGAGAATGAGGTCGGAAAGGATGAATAATGGCAGTAAGGAAAAATCAATAAAATTGATTGTGCTTTTACTAATTACTGCTGTGGTTTCT
>DUMS01000019.1 GCA_012839745.1 Tissierellia bacterium | reverse complement strand
GTCTATATGACCTGCCTAGGGAGGGGTGATGACACACCCTTAACTCTGGGTCATACTTGCCTACCAGAAATGGACTGGCGTTTAATCACCAGAGAATCCCCTGACTTTAGTCATGGGGAGTGTCAAAAATATGTATAGTAATAAGCATTTTGTTCAATACGAATAAAATGATATAATAATAAAAAAGTAAATATTTGTAATTTTTAAGAAACTTGTAAGAATTTTTTAATCAGATTTTCAGATTTATCCCTTATACTAAAAGCAGGTTAGAGAACGATTCCTGTATATACGATATTTAGGAAGAAGGAGAGATTAATGGATGTTCAGACCCTTAATAACTACTTTTATCAATACGGAGGAATTGTAATATTTGTAGTAGTGTTTCTGGAATACATGAACATACCTGGTCTGCCCTCCGGAATAATAATGCCTTTGGCTGGCATATGGGCTTCAAAGGGTGGAATTGGGTTTGGAACAGCGCTCTTTCTATCTATAGTTGCAGGTATCTGCGGCAGTTGGGTATTGTATTTCATAGGGAGATTTGGAGGAGAATTTGTAATAAGGAAATACATTGAAAGGTTTCCAAAACAGAAGGCTTTTATAAATAAGGCCATGGAAAGGGTACAGACTAAAGGATATTTGGCAGTTTTTCTCGGCAAGCTTATTCCTGCAATACGCACCATAATCTCCATACCTGCTGGAGCATTGCGTATGAACTTCATTGGATATACCATATGCTCTGCTTTGGGGATTCTGATATGGAACTTGGCATTTGTAGGAGCAGGATATATTTTTGGGGAATCTGTTCTGCAATTTTTCAGATAGGAAAGAGGGGTTGGATTAGATGCGAATTGCTATGTTGACAAACAATTATAAGCCTTTTGTTGGAGGTGTCCCCATATCCATTGAAAGACTGGCAAATGCATTAAGGGAACTTGGACATGAAGTATATGTATTTGCCCCGAGATACGGAAATGAGGAGGAAGAGCCCTTTGTAATACGCTACCGTTCAAGGAAGAAGAAGCTGAAGGGGGAAATAACCGTACCAAACATATTTGATTCTGTTATAAAGGATAAGTTTTCGGATCTCTCTTTTGATATACTGCATGTACACCATCCAATGCTGGTGGGATATGTGGCTCAGTACCTGAAGATAAAGCACAATATTCCGGTGGTATTTACCTACCATACCAGGTATGAGCACTATCTGCACTACCTGAAGCCTTATGACGTAGTTGAAAGGCATAGCAACAGGGTTAAAAACCACATAATCAGGTCCCTTGAGAAGAAAGTGGTCTGCAGGGGTATGGAGAATTTTGTAACCTTCCACAACAGGGTTTTCACCAATCATTGTGACCTGGTATTTGCACCCTCTTCCAGCATAAGGGATTTTCTTAAGGAGCAGGGTACTATAACAGAAGTAAAAATCATCCCTACAGGACTGGTAAAAGAGGATTTTGAGTGCGACCATAATAAGGTAAAATCCATAAGGGATCAGTATCTAGGTGAAAGGGACTATTTGTTCTGCACTGTATCCAGATTGGAGAAGGAAAAGAACATACCATTCCTGCTGAAGGGATTGGAGAGATTTAAAGCAAGGAAGGGAGACTGCTTCAGGTTTTTGATAATAGGAGACGGGAGCCTGCGCAGTGAGCTTATGGAAGAGGCAGAGAGGCTGGGGCTTAAGGACAATGTAGTATTCTGCGGAAGGATTGACCATGATAAAATACGCAACTATTATGGTGCCTGCGACCTGTTTTTATTTGCTTCCCAGTCAGAAACCCAGGGAATTGTGCTTTTGGAAGCAATGGCTCAGGGACTGCCCGTTGTTTCAGTAAATGCAAGCGGAGTCTGTGACGTGGTAAAGGAAGGTATAAATGGCTATATTACAGAGATGGACGTAGACCTGTGGGAGCAGAGGGTTGAGCAGATTATGGATAACCAGCACACATGGAAGCAGATGAAAAACAATGCAGTGGTGGAAGCCAGGAATTACCTGTCCAGCAATATTGCCAAACGTGTTGAAGGATACTATAAGGATCTTTTACGTTATAAAAGCGAGGAAGGGGTATATGAGAAGGACATCGTTTAATTTGCTGTCTAAAATATTTCTTACATATTTAAAGCTTATTGCCTTAACAGGTAGGATGGAAATAATAAATGAGGAGAAGCTGAGGGAAAATACAATGGTTGGGTACTGGCACGGAGACAGCTACTGCATGCAGCTGGTACTGAAGCGTATTTCCAGGAGAGTAAAGAATATTGATGTTATAGTCACTGCAGATAAAAGGGGAGATGTTATAGAAGATATCATTTCCTATTATGGAGCCAGTGCCATAAGGCTGCCCGATGGATTAAGCATACGCCACTTTATGCGGGATTTAAAGGAGAAGTGCAAAAATTCGGAAGGAATACTTGCCGCTTCTTTAGACGGGCCCTTGGGACCCTTGCATGAGCCGAAGAAGCTTTTGTTCCATCTGGCAGCAGAAGCAGATAAGGAAGTGGCCTATGTTCACTTTAAGTATAGAAATGTAATAAGATTGCGGCACCGCTGGGACAACTACGTTATTCCGCTGCCTTTTTGCAGAATAGTTGCTGAAGTGGAGTATTTGGGATTTGTAAGCAAAGAGGATTTAAGGGATTTTTCCAACTACAAGAAGAAGCTGAAGGTGGGAGCATGATACCTGTTGGCTGTAAAATATATTTGACAGATTTCATTTACAAAGAAATCTAGCCGAAAGCCCATGACTTTAGTCATTGGGATGAAGGCTTATTAGATATTTAACACCTATCTAATATTATGATATATTGTAATTAGATGGGTGGTGGTTATCTAATGAATAAT
>DUMS01000018.1 GCA_012839745.1 Tissierellia bacterium | reverse complement strand
GTCTATATGACCTGCCTAGGGAGGGGTGATGACACACCCTTAACTCTGGGTCATACTTGCCTACCAGAAATGGACTGGCGTTTAATCACCAGAGAATCCCCTGACTTTAGTCATGGGGAGTGTCAAACTGTCTTTCTTGGAAAAATATATCAATATAAAAAAATTACTGCTAGTTCTACATTGATAGCACTCGATACTATATTTTTCTGTAAATATTTATCAGTGCTCGTAATGAGAAATCTCGCTAAAATACTCCACAAATCCATGCTCCAAATCCACTACTATTATATATTTTCCATCCTCATCCCCATAGGATTCATGTTTATCCTTCTCATATAGGCTTGGATATAGATCTGGTTTCTTTATTACCTCTACAGTTTCATCTACATATTTATGTATAAAACTATTTGCTAATTTTAGAGCTTCTGATTGGCTTATTTTGTTATCCTCTAAATCATACCAGTAGTTTTTTAGATGATATCTGGTCAAATTACTGCTTTCATCGAAACTTGCTTCTATCTTTATTGAAACCTCATCTTCATTTTTCATAATTCTTAAATACAAAAAACTAGCGTTGGATATAGGGTACCTATAGGTTGTAATTTCTTCCTCATTGAATATATCATCTGGTACAAAATTATTTATAATATCCTCTAGTGTTCCTACTTCCATCTTATAGTTGTCTTTGTTATCCTCTACGAAGGGATTATTTTCATCAATTATTGTGAAAGAGCCTAGAACTTGTTGTGCTTCATTGAAAATTTTACTGTAAGAATCTGCAGTTTCAGGATAGTACTGAAAGTCCCTTCCAAATATGGCTTCAATATACTTCCCATCCTTATAGCCAAGGAGATAACCATCATAAGGTACAGTTGCTATTACAGGATAGTCGCTGCATCTTATTTCAAGTACAGGCCCAAAGCTTGTATATCCATCCTCTATAAACCTTTCAGCTGATTTTTTATCATATACATATAAGGTTCCATCATCCTTTGTGTCAATTATTGCTTCTTCCTGCCAGTAATTAGGAAAGCTTAAAGTGTATCCCAGCTTCTCATTAAAATATATAAATGTATCTTCAATTTTTGCTTCCCCACTAAACCTTCCAACTAAAACAATTCTATTTTCCCCATCCCAAGTAACTTCTTCTCCTAAACTTTCAGATATGAACCTAATTGGCACAAATATTTTTCCCTCCTTAAAAAAAGGCTTGACATCCAGTTCTACCTCTTTGCCATTTACCTGTGCTTTAGTTGAATCTATATATATTTCTATGTTTTTATTGTTTTTATTTATTTGTACTACTTTAGATTCGTGGATATACTCAACATCAATTCCTAGCTCCTCGCAAATAGATTCGACAGGCACTAAGGTTCTGCCATTTTGTACTATTACATCAACATAATGTAAAGGCTTGCCATTAATAAATACTTTGAATGAACTGCCTTCAGCCATAACTGAAACAGAAAAAGCCATTACAGCTAACAATGTAAACAATAAGTATTTAGTTAAACTTTTCATTAACTCATCTCCTAAAACGATTATATTTGATACTTCCTAGTTTAAGTATACCACATATTTGTATATTTCACCGCTTTAGTCATAAACTGTAACCAAATTGTAAACTTACCTTATCAATTTTATTATAACGGCGAATGAATTCACCTATATGCTACAAAATGGATGACACACAGGTCATCCCTTACTAGGTAGCATATTATTTGATATTGTGTAAATACTACCCTTTGAGGAGGTATTTTATGTTATCGATAATCTTAAGAACTACTTTAGCTTTTTTTGTCCTAATGATTCTAACAAGATTGCTTGGTAAAAAACAGATGAGCCAAATGACATATTTTAATTATATTACTGGAATCACAATAGGGTCCTTAACTGCCAATATAATTAGTACCAGCAGTGAATCTATTACAGATGAAATAACCGGGTTATTGTGGTGGGTTTTTCTGGTTCTTCTAATAGCCTATATCACCCTTAAGTCTTCAAAGCTAAGAATTATTATTGATGGACAGCCAACTATATTAATAAGAAAAGGAAAGCTGTTAAAAAATACCCTTAAATCAACCAGACTGAATTTAGACGATTTATCCATGATGCTTAGAACAAAAGATATTTTCTCCATAGCTGATGTTGATTATGCTATTTTAGAACCCAATGGCCAAATTACCGTATTAAAAAAGCAGGCTCAACTAAATGTTACCAGAGCCGATATTAATATACCAACAGTGGACCCAGTGTATTTGCCTTCAGAAATAATTACAGACGGCAAAGTTGTTAAGAGGAATCTGGAGGAATTTGGACTGACCTATGATTGGTTAAAATCTCAACTTAAAACTATGGGAATTGACAATATAGAAGATGTTTTTTATGCAGAAATTTTAGGAGATGGAAAATTGTATGTTGATAGAGATTAATTTTAAGCCCTGATAAATTTTGAATCTATCAGGGCTTTTCGTATCCTTTATTCAAATTCATGTAAACAGGGAACAGGGTTATTATTTTTGAACCGTTAACACTCTTCTCCCATTTCGAAATCTTAAATACAACAGATTAGAAACAGGCAATATGTATATATATGCTAAATAAGGTATGCAGGAAATATCAGAGCCTAAAATAGTCATAGGTGTCAACAGTGCTGCATTCCATGGAATCAGCGCAGCAATGAGTATTGCTGTATTCTCCAGATCCATTGCAAGGCTTAGGTTATCCAGGTTGTTCTTTTCATAGGCCTTTTTGTTTAACAAATGCGTCAGCATCACAGCGAAAGTCTGACTACACCCTACAGCAGCAGTAAATATGCTTGTTATAAATACATTTCTGAAAATGCCATACCTTGAATCTGCCCTTTGAGTAATATCTTCAATTTTATTCAGCATTTCCGTTTCTTCCACTATCCCGGCAATAATGGAAGCCAAAAATACAATTAAACTGGTTCTCAGCATTGAAATTATTCCTCCGCCCTTTATTATGGTATAAAGAGGGTCTGACTTGTCCAGGCTAAATCCGTATATCATATATCTTAAACAGTCTGACAGGCTTTCACCCTGTACAAAAATGCTGATTAACAAAGCTGCGATTATACTGACAGACATGGAAATCTTAACTTTTACCTTAAATAATGAAAACATAATTATTATAATTGCAGGAATGAAAACTACCACATTCAGGTTGAATGCTCTCAATATTTCATTATTTATGGTATTTGTAGATATGTTCATTGGGAACACGTAGGATACCAGTGCATAAAATACCACTGAAAGCATAAACGGTATTATGCCGGATTTAAACATATTCCTGATATTATCGTAAATATTCGTATCAGTCAGGAAGGCAACAAAGCTGGCGCTTGAAGACATGGGAGAACACCTGTCTCCAAAATATGCTCCTGCAATAACAGCACCTGCAGTTGCCGCCAAGTTTACTCCCCCGCTTTTAGCCATGACCATAAATGCTATTCCTACTACTCCACAGGTTCCCATGGAAGTACCAATCATCAGTGATACAAAGCAGCTGATTAAAAAGGCAAACAAAATAAAAAGGTTTGGAATTATCAGGTTTATGCCATAGTATACTATTGCTGGAACTGTGCCTGATGCCATCCAAATTGGGACAATAGCACCTATTAATATAAATACCTTTATTACTACTAGGGATTTTTTACCTCCCCTATATCCCATTTTATATATATCTGCTACTTTATACCCTCTTTTCATTGCTACAAAAGAAAACATGAGTATTCCTGCCATCAAGGGATATGCCAGAAATATTCCTCTGTAAACGCTGAGAATTAGCAGCACAAATGTTATGCTTGATGCAATAATTAGCTCCAAAGTAACCGCCCTCTTTCATTCTAGTGTCTAATTAATGCCTCGTTTTATTATATTATACCTTACCATGGAAAGTATGTCTTCAGATTTTAGTCAATTTATCATTTTTAATCAGAAAAATGCGAATTTTGTCATATTGTTGCAGACGGGTCTACCAGATACCCTATGGTGGCTATTAGCTGTTTATATAGCTCATTGTATACTTTTGCTGTCTATGACAATTAGCCCTTCAGACACCATAAAAGCATACATTTATTCTTTCATGACTGGCTTCAATGCAAAAAATTTTACACATAGAAAGTGGGCGATAACTATCAGCTTATCACCCACATAAGTTTAAATCATTAATTTCCCTTGCACTTCTCTATAAAGGCCTTAAACAGTTTTTCCGGTTCACCAAATCTTGATGCAAGCTTTTCAGGATGCCATTGAACCCCTATAACCAGCCCATCTTCTGATTCAATTGCTTCTATGACTCCATCACTTGCTCTCCCTGTTATATTGAATCCCTCTGCAACCCTTTTTACTGATTGATGGTGGTGGCTATTGGTTTCTATAACAGTTTTGCCTAGTATTTTACTTATATGGCTGTTTTCAGACAGGATAACCTTGTGTATTGGATAGTCGGTATTGTCCCAATTCTGCATATGGCATATTTCATTTTTATATTGGCTGGGTATATCCTGATACAAGGTTCCTCCAAAGGCTACATTTATTATCTGTATACCTCTGCATATACCGAAAACAGGCTTTTTATATTCCCTTGCAAGGCGGGTCAATTCAATCTCAACTAAATCAAAATCCCTTTCAATATATGTAACCTTTGGCACTGCTTCTTCCCCATACAATGCTGGATCAATATCTATTCCGCCAGGTAAAAGCAGTCCATCAATTTTCTGAATAACCTGTTTGCAATCCATTAAGCCTATATTGGCAGGTATTACCAGAGGTATCCCCCCTGCTTCTACTACCCTATTTAAGTACGTAGAATTAACTTCAAAATAACCCTTATTGACCTGACTCATAGTCATTGCAACACCAATTAAAGGTTTCATAATTACCTCCTTTCTGCATTTTCGCACTTAATTAAATAATTCTCCGGGATTTTATGTACTAAATAATAATGCAGTAATATCCTTGTTAATATATTATTATACTTATATTCTTTCACAATAGCAAGCTTATAAGTTTCTCTGGTATACTCTTCATGATTTATAGCAAAATATTCCGTGTATTTGTATAACACAAAAAAAGGGAAAAATTCTGCCTTGAGAATTTTCCCTCTTTCGTTTCTTATTTATTCAATTTCATGCGCTGTAAGCTTTTTAGCAATCCAATTCTTTCCTTCAACTATCCTTGTTACCATCATGGAAGCTAATGCATCACCTGTTGCATTGAGCATAGTTGCTGGTGGGTCAACCAGATATCCTATTGTAGCTATTATTGGGAAAGCTTCCGGTGGAAATCCGTATAGGTTTACTATGAGCATTTCACCTATTAAACCTCCGCCTGGAACACCGGACATAGCCACTCCACTTAATACAGCAACTACAATAGCAGTTACATATGTACCTATGCCTTCAAATGGGACATCAAACAGCCCAAACAGGAATGAAATCTTCAATATTGCACTTAAACAGGAACCGTCCATATGAGTTGTGGCACCTATTGGAATTACAATTTCTCTAATATCCTTTGGCACTCCCATCCTTTTAGCTCCCTGAAGATTAACAGGTAGGGTAGCTATACTGCTTTGGGTTGCTAAGGAAGTAATTGCTGCAGGGAAAATGTTTTTAAAGTAGAGACTTACACCTTCCTTTCCACCGGAATAATACGCATAGAAATAAAATGCTATAAAGAAATATAATATACAAACAGGATAGTATACTGCCATTGCTCTTGCATATGAGCCCAATAGTTCTGGCCCATACTCCCCTATTAAAGCTGCAAAATACGCACCTAATCCAATTGGGGCATAATACATTACCAATGATACCATTTTTGAAAATACTTCAGATAGAACATTGAGTAAATCTGTGACAATCTTTGCCTTTTCTCCTATTAAGCTAATGCATAATCCAAAGAATACGGAGAATATAATTAAAGGCAGCATGTTTCTCCTTGATATTAATTCTGGAAAATCGGTTACAGTTATGGCCTTTACAATTTGTTCTGCAGTATTTAAAGCTTCCACATCACCAGGAGCTTCCATGGCAATGTTTACGCCTTCTGCTGGTGGAAATACTGTTACAGTAACTATCATTATTACAGATGCAATAAAGCCTGTTATAACGAATATAAGCAGCATATAACCTATTATCTTTCCCAGCCTTTTTAAATCAACCATGCTGGAAACAGCGCTTGAAATAGTTACAAATACAAGTGGAACTACCAATGTAAACATCAGGTTCAAGAATATATCACCTAACGGCTTTAAAACTCTAGCCTTTTCTCCCAATACTAACCCTATAATACAGCCAATTATAATGGATGATACCAGAATTACTGGAAACTTGTAATATTGCCAAAAATTTTTCTTGTTTACCTCTGACATTTGAATACCTCCTTATAATATTTAATAAAATTAGACCAGTTGATAGAATACTCCGTCACAAATCCTGTTTGCTCCTCCTTTCATATATATTTCAAAATCTTCTTCAAGCTGAACTTCCAGTTTTCCGCCTTCTGTCCTTACGTGAACATTATTATTCAGCTTTCCAGTAATGTTTCCAACAACAACGCTGGCACAGGACCCTGTACCACAGCCTAGAGTTCTTCCTGCTCCTCTTTCCCATGTGTATATATTGATGTTTTCTCTATCCACCACTTCAATGAAATTTACATTTGTCTTCCTGGGAAACATAGGGTGTACCTCTATTTTTCTGCCTAATTCGTTTACATCCACGCTATTTATATCATCTACAAATATTACTGTATGAGGTACTCCTACCAGTAATGATGAAAATACTATTTTTTGACCATTTATATCCATGGTTTCCTCTATTACCCTTTCCCTATCCAACTCTACTGGAATATCCTTAGCTTCGAATAAAGGTTTTCCCATATTGACCCTGACAGTTTTTACCCTGTTCTCACTGTCAGTTTCAAGCCAAATGGTTTTTATCCCGGCCAATGTTTCAACTGTAAATATTTTTTTGTCAACTAATCCCTTTTCATATACGTATTTTGAAAAGCATCTAATTCCATTTCCGCACATTTCTCCCCTTGAACCATCAGAATTGTAATAGACCATTTTTATATCTGCTACATCAGAAGCCTCGCATACAAGTATACCGTCCGCTCCAACGCTAAAATGCCTGTCACAGGCTTTTAATGCCAGTTGGCCATAATCCTTTATCTTGTATTTAAATCCGTCAAAAACCACAAAGTCATTCCCAGCAGCTTCCATTTTGGTAAATTCCATTGAAATACCCCCTCCATTATTAAATTTCATTCCTAAGCATATCCTCATAAGTTTCTCTCTTAACTATTAACCTGTCCATGCCTTTTGATATCATAACCACTGCTGGCCTTGGATTTCTGTTGTAATTACTTGCCATTGAATAATTATATGCACCAGTAGCTAAAACTGCTAATATATCTCCAGGCTTTATTTCCGGTACTTCCAAATCCCAAATAAGTATATCCCCTGATTCACAGCATTTTCCAGCTACGGTAACTGTATTTGTCAATTTTTCATCTGCTTTATTAGCAATTATACCTTCATATTTTGCCTGATATAGGCTTGGCCTTGGGTTATCTCCCATGCCGCCATCAATAGACACGTAGGTTCTGACACCAGGGATTTCCTTAATGGCTCCAATTGTATAAAGTGTAATGCCTGCCTCTCCTACAATCCACCTGCCAGGCTCTATAATAACAAATGGCTTCTGCAAACCGTGTTTATTGCACTCCTCTTCAAGAGTGTTCATTATTGCATCTGTATAAAAGGCAAGATTTTTCCTATTTTCATCATCTTTATAGTGTATGCCGTATCCTCCGCCTGTATTTAATTCCTTTGTTATGAATCCAATATCATCCTTTAATTCTTTCATCAATTCAGCCATTTTTTTAACTGCCATAATATAGCCTTCGTTTTCATGAAGCTGAGAACCAATGTGAAAATGGAATCCCTTAAGGTCTAAGTGTTTGCAGCTCATGGCTTTCTTGACTGCCTTATGCATTATATTTTCATTTAATGGAATGCCAAACTTAGAATCAACTTGTCCTGTTTGAATGTATTTATGGGTATGAGCATCTACTCCAGGACAAACCCTAAACAGAATGTTGACCCTTTTATCATATTTGCCTGCAATATCCTCAATCAAATCCAGTTCTCTGATGTTATCTACAACAAACCTTCCTACATTATTTTTTACTGCCATTTCAATTTCATCTGGTGACTTGTTGTTGCCGTGGAATACAATCATATCCATTGGAAAACCCACTTCCATAGCTGTATAAAGCTCCCCTCCGGATACAACATCCATTCCCAGTCCTTCCCTCTTTATTATCCTTGCCATTTCCTTGGTAAGGAAGGCCTTGCTTGCATATACAGCCATGGTATTATCATATTTCTCCAGAAAATCCTTCCGGATTTCTCTGCACCTGTCTACAATAAAATCCTCACTCATTACATACAAAGGAGTGCCATACTTTTTGGCCAGTTCGACAGTATCACAGCCATAAAAAACAAAATTGCTCATATTATCACATCCCATTCCTATAAAATATTTGTCTACTAATTATCAATATAGCTACTTATTTTGCAATAATCATGCCAATATAAAAAAGAGCTTAATGTGGAGGTTTTATAAATATTCATTATATTTTAAGCTTTGCTTCATTTCAACTTTCCGGAAAATATTCCGCTATTCCGGAAAATAGCATAAAAAAATCAGGTCATCCCTATGAACAACCTGAAAATATTATGCTTTCCTGATCTCTAAATACCTTTAGCCAGCATAGTATAATGATTTGGTGTTTATTAGCTATCAAGACCATACCTTTTTATCTTTTCATAGAAGGAAGTCTTTCCAATGCCAAGGGCTTCCATAGCCTTCTTTTTATCCCCATTATAGTAGTTTATTGCCCTTATAATGGCATCCCTTTCGCAAAGCTCTAGCTCCTTTTTTAATGGCATTATCATCTTTGGTGATAATATTCTTTCGCTTTTCGGTAATTCTATATGCTTAGACAGAATGGTATTGCTCTCTGCCAATATTACAGCCCTCTCCAGTACATTTTCAAGCTCCCTTATATTTCCAGGCCAGTTATACTTGGTAAGTATATTAATTGCTTCTGCAGAAAGCCTTTTCTCATCAGTACCAACCTTTTTGCATATCTTTGGCAGCAGATTATTGACTAAAGGGTATATATCCTCAATCCTCTCCCTTAAAGGAGGTATATATATTGGAAATACGCTTATTCTGTAATATAAGTCCTCTCTGAATCTTCCTTCAGACATCTCCTTCTCAAGATTCTTATTGGAAGCAGCAATTATCCTTACATTTACATTTACCCTTTCAGTGCCCCCTACTCTGTAAAAGTACTTATTCTGCAAAACCTGAAGAAGCTTTACCTGTAAATTCAATGGCATTTCCCCTATCTCATCTAAAAACATGGTTCCGCCATTGGCTATTTCAAATAGCCCCTTCTTGCCTTCGCTTCTTGCTCCTGTAAAGGCTCCCTTCTCATATCCAAACAGCTCTGATTCAAGCAAATTGGAGGATATGGCTCCACAGTTGACGTGCACAAAAGGATTACCCTTAGATTCACTGTTTTCATGAATGGCCTTTGCAAGGACTGTTTTCCCAGTGCCGCTTTCTCCCAGTATGAGCACTGTAGAATTGGTTTTTGACGCTTTTAAAGCAAGCCTCTTTACATATTCCATTTTCTTGCTATCGCCAATAATATCTGGAAACGCTCTTTTAAGAGCCTTCTTCTCTACTAACTCCCTTTCTACTTTCTCCAGCTTCTGCAGGGCTTTGTCTCTTTCATCTATTACCTTTCTTATTTCTGAAATATCCTCCACCTTCAATGCAGCACCAATTCTTACTCCATTTCTATCTATAGGAATGAGGCTGCACATAGTGGGAAAGCCATTTATCTCCTTGAATTCATCTTGGTAGCTGATGTTTTCTCCTCGTGCAACACCATAGAATTCCTTAATAGTGGAACCTCCTTTATGGATCTCAAATATGTTCTTTCCAATTACATTTAAAACATCTGAGTTTTCTCCCTTTGCCCTATACGGTTTTCCCATGAGTATATCGCTAATGCTTTCATCTCTGGCAGTATATCCATTGGACTGGTAAAACTTCATCTTCTTTGTATTTCCATCCACTATCACCATGTGGCCAATGCTGTTTATATAGCTCATTGTATACTTTTCACCATATACTTCAATTGTAATAATCTTATTAATGAAGTCTATGATTATTCCTATGTCCACTCCAAGGTATTTAGTTTTAAGCTTGAAGGCTTCCTCAAAATGGTCAGGCTTTAGCAATCTATACACGGGAGGTATATCTTCTCTTTTGTAGACTCCTATAGCAATCAGGGCATCCCCATCCTGTATGTTCTCATCATATATTCCAATGGACTGCAGTTTCTTTGAATCCAAATTTCCATCGTCAACACCAAGGGCATTATCCCCTATGATTACAATATCTCCTGCTTTTATTTTCCCCTTGTCGTGGCACTGCTTGCCATGGTTAATAATTCCAAATATCTCTTTTGCCTTTTTATTATATATCTGAATTTTGCCAATGCTGTCTATGACAATTAATCCTTCAGACATCATATCTGTGAACATGCTGACATATTCTTCGGAATTGAAAAACATATTATCACCTCTGAACAAGTGCATTACTTCATTGCTCCTTGAATATTTTTGCAATTTGAAGCATTACTTTTATATAATTTTATATTTTTTTAAGACTAGCTTCAAGGCAAAAGAATCACAAAATATAATAATGTGGGTAATAATAATTAACTTATCCCCACATTATTATATTAATTTCCTTTGCACTTTTTGAATTTATCCATGTTTCCGATAGTACGCTTTGGGCAATCTATTTTTTTAACAATTTCATAAGAGTTACAGTTTGCAAAACAACACCAACTTTTATGGCTTCTTCATCAGCTATAAGTTTTCCGCTATGGAGGGGCCATGTCCATCCCTTATCCCTATTGCCGCATCCCAGATTATAATATGCTCCTTTTGTCTCCCGGCAGAAAAATGAAAAGTCATCTGCTCCCATGCTTGGGTACTCTTTTAGTCTAACCTTATCCTTTCCCAACACGGATTCTGCACTTTCCTTTAATGCATCCACTACTTCATCATTGTTTATAAGGGCAGGGTACCCTTCATCAAATTCTACAGTGGCACTGGCTCCATGGGCTTTTGCAGTATTCTCCACTATTTCCCTGACTCTCTTTTTGGCATAGTTTCTTGTATCTTCATCTAAAGTCCTTAAGGTACCTGATAAAGTAACTTCACCAGCTATTACATTGTTTTTGGTACCTCCATTTATCTTTCCTAAAGTCAGTACCACCGAGTTTAGGGGCGAAATATTTCTGCTTACCAGTGTCTGCAGGGCAACAATTATATTTCCTGCAACAACAATTGAATCTACCGATTGCTCCGGATAAGCCGCATGGGCTGATTTGCCGGTTATCCTTATTGTAAACTCATTGGTTGCTGCATTTAATTTCCCATATTTTATTTCAATTTCCCCTACATCTAAAGATGGCATTACATGCAGGGATAGCATATAGTCTACATCAGGGTTTTTTAGTACTCCTTCTTCAATCATCCTTTTTGCTCCTCCAATTGTCTCCTCTGCTGGCTGGAAGAAAATTTTAACGTTGCCCTGAAATTCATTTTCCATTTCCTTAAAAAGCCTTGCCACCCCAAGATGTATTGCTGTGTGTATATCATGACCACAGGCATGCATTATGCCTTCATTTTTTGATTTAAAGGCAAGATCATTTAGCTCTACTACAGGCAGTGCATCAATATCTGCTCTTGCTGCTACAGTTCTGCCTCCTTCCCTGCCGCGTATAATTGCCACTACTCCGGTATCTGCAACACTTTTTTTGTATTCTATTCCCCACTTATCCAAATAGCTGCAAATCCTGTTCATTGTTTCATATTCATTTTCGCTGAGTTCCGGATGCATATGAAGCTCTCTTCTAATATTCACAAGCTCGTTATATATTTCATTGACTCTTTTTTGTATATCCATATCTATCTCCCTACTTCACATAATCTATAATCTTAAATACTTCCCCATTTTTTATATACACTCTAGGCACTCTTCTTGAAATCCTGGATATTATTTCGTTTTTATTGGTTCCAGCAAGTATAGCCATAGTATTTAAATCCATGGTGTTGTTTTCACCATTTGAATATACTATGACTTCATCCCCCTCTTTAGCTTCAGGTATATCAGTTAAGTCTACCATTAGCTGGTCCATGCATATTAACCCTGCTATAGGTGCCTTCTTGCCATGAACAGTAACAAAACCCTTATTTGATAAACTCCTTGGATACCCATCTGCATATCCAATAGGGATAGTCCCTATAATGCTTTTCCTCTGCGCCCTCCAAAGGTAATCATAGCTTACCCCTTCTCCTTCTGATATCTCTTTAACATGGCTTATCCTCGTCTTAAATGTCAATGCCTGCTTTAAATCCAGATGTCCGTAGTGGAATCCTTTAATTCCATATATTATTGCCCCAGGCCTTATCATGTTGAGCCTGTACTCCGGATAATCCACTGCAGATATGCTGTCTTCAATATGCTTATATTTAAAATCAATACCCCTTTTTCTGAGCTCATCAATGGCAGCTATGAATCTATTATACTGCCTTTCATCCTCTTCCCTTCCTGCAAGGGCCAGATGCGAAAAAATGCCTTCCACATTAATATTCTCTATGTTAGCAATGCTTGCTATTTCTTCTATGCTTTCGGTACAATCCCTAAATCCCAATCTGTTAAACCCTGTATCATATTTAATGTGTACAACAGGCAACTTATTGTATTTAATTCCTAATTCACTTAATAGCCTTGCCTGCCTTAAAGAAAATATGGTTTGGGTTATATCATTTTTTACCACATATTCCAAAAGCCTGTCAGGGGTAAATCCCATTATGAGTATCCTGTAGTCATGAAACCTTTCTCTAATCTCCAAAGCCTCATTTAAAGTGGCTACAGCTATATAATCTGCTCCATTTTCCATAACAGTCCCTGCCACTTCAACAGCTCCATGGCCATAGGCGTCAGCCTTTAGAACTGCTGCTATTTTAACATTTTCCCCTACCATTTTTTTTATATTTTTCATGTTGTAGGCTATATTGTCTAAGTTGATTTCCACATAAGTATCCCTTAAAAGTTGTTCCATAATCATCCTCCAGCTTTATCAAAACTGCTTTTATACTACCTATTGCAATGCAATCCGTTTATAAGATACCATATAAATTAATATGCTTAAAAAGCTTGCTCTCCCATGTAAACATTTCCATGTTTATCATAAAGAGAGCAAGCTATTATTAATAAATATTTACCTTCTGAATTTTATCAGTTTGCTTCCTGTATCCATAATGCATTTGGTTCCCAATGGAATAGTAGACATAGGATAGCAATGCCCGGATTTTATATTATACATTACTGGCTTTTTATAATCCGCCAAAACATCTTTTAGCATATCAAATACCGTATAGCATTCGTCTTTCTCATTTGGACAATCAGTAAAATCACCAAAAATAATTCCTACAGCATCGTCCAATTTACCTGAGTATTTTAACTGGTACATCATTCTGTCAATTCTTCTTACGCTTTCCTCTACTTCCTCTATAAAGAGTATTTTGCCTTTAGTATCTACTTCATAAGGAGTTCCAATCATAGAAGTCAATAGGGATAGATTTCCACCAACTATAATTCCTTCAGCATATCCGTCTATCATAACCTTAAATTCTTCACCAGATGGATTTTCCAGTATTAGTTCTTCTTCCATGTTAAGTGCTTTTTCAAAACTCTCCTTTGTAAACTGGTCATAATTATTGAGCATATTGGATTTTACCATTGGTCCATGGAAAGTTATCAGCTCACACTTCTGATTGAAGTTAACATGTAAATTTGTTATGTCGCTGTATCCTACAAATATTTTAGGGTTCTTCCTAATAATATAAAAATCTATCTTATCCAAAGTATGAGAACTTGTATCTCCACCTCTGATACACCATATTGCTTTCACTTCTTTATCAGCAAACATCTGGTTTATTTCTTCAGCCCTTTCTTCCCCTGTTCCTGCAGAATATCCATGTATGGAGCGGTATGTGCATTTCCCCATTTTAACATTGTATCCCATATCTTCAACCAGTTTTTTGCACTTATCAGCTTCTTCTTTGGAAACTGGTGATGAAGGTGCCACAATAGCAACAGTGTCTCCTTTATTTAGCTTTTCAGGAAATATCATTTTAAAGCCTCCTATTTAATTAAAATACAATATTTGTAATAATTGCTGCAGCAATTAAGCTTATTGCGTCTACTAAAAGTCCTACAGGCAGTGCATGTCTGGTTTTGCTTACTTTTACAGAACCAAAATATACTGCAAGTACATATAATGTTGTTTCAGTAGAACCCATAGCAATAGATGCCATTCTTCCAATTAAAGAATCAGGACCAAACTTGTTAAAGAGCTCAACCATCATACCTTCTGCTCCACCGCCAGATAAGGATCTCATAAGTCCAAATGGCATTATTTCAGCAGGTATTCCAATTAAATTAGTAACAGGGCTGATTATTTTTGTAAGTACATCCATAGCTCCTGATGCTCTAAATGCACCAACAGCACATAATATAGCAACTAGATAAGGTATTATCCTAACTGCTGTTGTAAAGCCTTCTTTTGCTCCTTCTACAAAGGTTTCATATACTTTTACCTTTTTAAAATATCCATATAATGGTATCCCAACAAGCAACACTGGAATTGCATATAATGAAATTGAATTCAATACATTTTGTAACATATTATCCCTCCTTATGAATTATACTTATATATCTTCAACTTCAGCATTGCCATCTATGCCATTTACCACATTTTCAATTCTATATCTCTTCATCTTAGCAAAAAGCTTACAAAGTATTACTGCAGATACAGTTGAAATTGTTGTTGCTAAAATAATGGGACCTATAACCTCAGTTGGATTCTGTGAGCCAGCAGCGACTCTTAATCCAATAATAGTTGATGGTATTAATGTAACAGAAGAAGTATTAATAGCAAGGAACATTACTTCGGCATCCGTTGCGACACCTTTGTGTTTATTAAGCTTCTCCAGCTCAATCATAGCCTTTAATCCAAGAGGAGTTGCTGCATTTCCAAGCCCAAGCACATTTGCTGCAAGATTCATAATAATTGCACCCATGGCTGGATGTCCTTCTGGAATATCTCTAAAGAGCCTTTTCATAATTGGGTTAAGAGCTTTGCCTATAAGGTTTATTAATCCTGCTTTCTCTGCAATAGCCATAATACCTAGCCATAATGTCATTATTCCTATTAATCCCATTGCTATCTCAACAGCAGTATTAGCGTAATTAATTACTGCATCGGTAACAGTTTGCACATCTCCCTTAACAACGCCAACTATAACACCAACGACCAATAAGACCAACCATATGATGTTCATCATAATAAACCACTCTCCTTAAAATTATTTTTATATAAATAAATTGCTAATAATAGCCACTATAACTAATTAACACCTATTTTGATATCAAAGTTCATTCCTCAAAATATCCTCATAGGTCTCTCTCTTTACAATCAATCTGTCCTTGCCCCTGGACACCATTACTACTGCAGGCTTTGGAATGCGGTTGTAATTGCTTGCCATTGAATAGTTATATGCTCCAGTAGATAATACAGCCAATATATCCCCAGGCTCTATTTCCGGTACCTCCAGATCCCAAATCAGTATATCTCCTGATTCACAGCATTTTCCTGCAACTGTAACCTTCTTTACTGGCTCTTCTCCATACTTGTTTGCAACAACTGCATCATATTTTGCCTGATATAGGCTTGGTCTTGGGTTATCAGTCATACCTCCATCAACAGACACGTAGGTTCTTGTACCAGGAATCTCCTTAATAGTTCCTATAGTATAAAGAGTAATTCCTGCTTCTCCTACAATCCACCTGCCAGGCTCTATAATAACAAATGGCCTCTGTACGCTGTGTCTATTGCACTCATCTTCAAGAGTGTTCATTATGGCATCTGTATAAAAAGCTAGATTCTTCCGGTTTTCATCCCCTTTATATTGTATGCCGTATCCTCCGCCAGTATTAAACTCTTTTGTTATGAATCCAATATCTTCCTTTAATTCCTTCATCAGCTCAACCATTTTTCTAACAGCCAGTATATAGCTTTCATTTTCATGAATTTGTGAACCAATATGAAAATGGAATCCCTTAAGATCTATATGCTTACAGTTCATTGCTTTTTTGACTGCTGTACGTATGGCATCATCATCTAATGGTATGCCAAACTTTGAATCAACTTGTCCAGTTTGAATGTATTTATGGGTATGTGCATCAACTCCAGGAGAAACCCTAAATAAAATGTTAACCCTTTTACCATATTTACTGGCAATATCCTCAATTATATCCAATTCCCTTATGTTATCTACAACTATTCTTCCAACATTATTCTTGATGGCCATTTCAATTTCATCAACTAATTTGTTGTTGCCGTGGAATACAACCCTATCCATTGGGAAATCCACTTCCATAGCTGTATAAAGCTCTCCTCCGGATACCACATCCATTCCCAGTCCTTCCCTCTTTATTATCCTTGCCATTTCCTTGGTAAGGAAGGCCTTGCTTGCATATACAGCCATGGTATTATCATATTTCTCCAGAAAATCCTCTCTGATTTCTCTGCATCTATCTACGATATAGTCCTCACTCATTACATATAAAGGAGTACCATATTTTTTAGCAAGTTCAACGGTATCGCAGCCATAAAAAATCAGATTGCTCATATTATCACACCCTATCTTCATAAATATATGACCGTTATTTATCATCAACCTAATTTATTTTTTTGTAATAACCATGCCAATATAAAAAAAGGCTTAATATAGAAGATTTTAGAATATTCATTAAATTTTTAAGTATCAATTTATTCCGCTTTTCCGGAAAATTTTCCGCATATACGGAAATGGCATAAAAAAAATCAGGTTACCTTATGGATAACCTGATATCAAGCCTTAATACCTTTCATTAATATACTCATCTATGAGGGACTTCTTCTTTCCTTCAATAAATACTCCTTCTTTTTTCAATATGTCCAGAAGCCATAGGCTTTTTGAATGAAATATTGCTTCCTTATAATCCAGCAGTACTATTTCATAAAGCTTATCCTTTAAATACTTGGATTCCACCTTTATGAAATACGCTTCCACATTCTTAAACTCTAAAAATTTCAATAATTGCAGTGTGGCTCTATCCTTCAGATGATAGTACTCCTCCCCCATCTTTCTGTAGTAGGCATAATATTTGCTGTGCTTTCCTGACCTCTTAATATCCTTAGCCAGCATAGTATAATACTTTGCCAGAACGTTGTAATATTGATAGTTGTACATTCCCTTTTCATAGCTGTCAATTCTTGTAAATGGCTTTAAGTTCATCCCCTGAACAAAATCAAAATTATACTCTAGAAACTCCTTTTTTGTAATATCTCCATTGGAATACTGTATAATCAAAGATGACCTGTTTTCAAAAAAAGTATCAAATAAGCCTTTACTCTTATGATATTCCAATTATAACACCCTATCTAAATAAAATAATTGTAAATAGATTATACCATAAAATATTTATTTTTTCTTTGTTAATTATACATAAAGAATAATTAGTTCAAAATAATGCAAAATATAAATATACCCTTAATACTATAAAGAAAGGAGATAGATATGCGCATAGAAAAGACTAATGAACACTTAGAGGGAGTAAAATGTATAGTTAATACCTGCTACTATTATACTGAAGGAGATAGATGTACAGCTGAAAGAATAGAAATTCAGCCAAGAAATGCAACCAATAGTGAGGAAACAGACTGTGCTACTTTCAGGCCAGCAAATTCATTTAGAGGATAGTAAAGGGCAGGATTTCCTGCCCTTTAACCAAATGCCAGCTCCATGCAGTTTTCCCTAAGCTCTTCAGGTACCTCATCAAGGCTTAAGTCCAATCCTATGTAGAATTTTGTGTTAAATTTCTCCCCAAGGAAGGTCAATAGCTCTTTAATCTTTTCCAGCTCTTCTTTTCCTAAACATAAGACTTTATATATTCCGTCTATATACATTTTTTCCACATCATAGTCTCGTCCTATAATTCCACACAAAAAGCCATAGAACGCTTCAATACTGTTAATATTGAATTCCATGGCATTAATAAGCCTTACAGAATAATTAAGGCTGAATATGTGATTGTCATCAACATCAATAAAGACTATATTCCCATTTCCTCTTCTTATGTCCTCATTTGCATTATCAATAAGCCATTTAGTCTTTCCGCTGCCCTTTGGACCTAAAACAAAATGAACCATGATAATCATCCCCTTTGTTTATATTTTTTTTGCAATAATCAATATTAATAATATTCGACATATTTTAATTTTTTCCTCTTTCAACTGCTAAAAATTTATTTCCATTTTATTGCTTTCCCGTTTAGGTAATTGCATTTGGCCCCTTGTTTTGTGTGCCTTCTTAGCATTTCATCTACTATTTCATCCCTTATCTTCCACCAGGACTCATTCCAGTTTACAAACAGTGTATTCTCCTCCGGTGCCCTGCCTATTATCCTCTGAACCAGTATATCCTCCTTCAGGTATTCAAGGAATGTTATTACCCTTTCAATGTATTCCTCCTTGGATACCAAAGTTACATTTCCTTCCCTATACCTCCTTCCCAGCTCTGTGTTTTCCACCACATACAGCGCATGCAGCTTAACCTCTTCCACATCCAATGCAGACAGTATCTTTGCATTTTCTATTACATCAGCCATATCATCCCAGGGAAGGTTTAATATAAGGTGAGTACAGGTTCTAATTCCATACCTTTTATTTCTGATAACTGCATCTATAAATTCAGCCAGTGTATGTCCCCGGTTTAAAATCTCCAGGGTTCGGTAGTTTACAGTCTGCAGACCCAATTCCATGGTAATTTCCAAACCGTATTCTTCCTTAATTTCTGACAGGAACTTAAGATACTCATCATTTATACAGTCAGGCCTTGTTGATATGGATATACCTACAACATCCTCCATTATGGATTCTTTAATATACCTTTTGAAATCCTCAAGAGGCATATACGTATTGGTAAAGCTCTGAAAATATGAAATAAACTTTTCTGCCTTGTACTTTTTCCTGATGTACTCCATGTTCCTCTTTACCTGCTCCCTTACGGAAATGGTGCTGGAGAGGTTCTCAAAGGAACCTCCCTCTTCACCGCAATATATGCATCCTCCCGTACCTAAGCATCCATCCCTGTTGGGGCAGGTAACAGGCAGGCTTATTGGCAGCTTGTATACCTTTTCTCCAAACCTTTCCCTTAAGTACTTTGAATAGACATTGTATACTGTTATATCCATTTTGCTCTCCTCTTCTATTTATACATTCCATTAATCTCTATGCCCTCTACGTCAATGATGAACTGAATATTATTATTTACATACAGTGGATTATATTTATACATTATAAAATCGTCATATATATATGTTACCTGACCATCCCCTGCAGCTATTACCTCTACTTTTCCTATATTGGATATGTCACTCATGTCTTTATCAGATAAAAATATTATCAATGAAAGGGATTTATTATTGTATGGATTTTCAGAAATAAACATTCCAGAAACTCCATCATTTTTTATGGATACTTTATTTATTTCTATGGTATCAGCCCTTAGGTTTATAGGGAGGTTTGGCGACATTTCCTTTATTATTCTGCTCTTATTTGGATATCCTATTACGATCAGATTGCTTCTCTTATGGTCTCCAGTCAATTTGTCCTCCTCTATAACCTCCAGATCAACATTATAATAGCTCTTGAAACTTGCTGTTATATTATTTATCAGATTGTCTACAGAATATACATCCCTTTCATTTATATATTTAGGTTTTACAATAATTAAGTCCTCGCCTTCCAAAGCCCGGAGAACTATGCTTCCAATTATTAATCCATTTTGATCTTCATAGTCTCTAAGCCTTCTCTTCTCCCACCTTATGTTGAATATGCTTTCCTCTTCAGGAGTAAGACTTATATTCTCAGGATAGTAATTGGGCTCTGATACTGCTTTATGCATTGCCTTTTGTATTTCTTCCCCTGCCAGTTCTCCAATTATCTCCATTAATCCATCTATTGATGCATTTTTATACAGATACCTTTCATAGTAGGTCCTGAGTATTTCAATGAACCTATTCTCTCCTACTCTCTGCCTTAAATCCTCAAAGAAAGCAGGTGCTCTGCTATAGATAACAGTTGAATACTCTCCCCAATCAAGAAACTTATCTACACTGCTATCTAATGAAATCATGGCTGTAGGATAAATATACCGCCTTATTGTTGCCTTAATTCCATTTTCGTGGTATTCTCCATATTCCTTTTCAAAATAATAGGCAGTAGTGAATACTGTCAATGACTCATCCAAAAATGGCTCATGAAACTCATCGTTTCCAACTCCCACATACCACCATTGGTGAACAGTTTCATGAACTGCTGCCTCCACCAGCCATGGAGCACTTTCCTCAAGGTTCCCATCGCCGTAAAGCATAAACCTTCCCATCTGTATTACCTGAGGATATTCCATAGCTCCTCCGGAAAGGTATGTTTCTGCTATTCTCAGCTCATCATAGGGATATCTTCCAAAGGTTTTATTCATAAATCTGACAGCCTTTGCTACCTCTGCCAGCAATAACTCTGCTGCAGTTTCTCCATTTGGGTTATATTCATCAGCTAGATAGTAGCCTGTTATCCTTATTCCATCTGCTTCCTCAGTCTTCACCTTATAGTCCGGGCTCATAAATATTACAAAATCCCTGACCTTTTCTGCCTCTATGGTAACAGTTTTGTACTTATCATACACCATTTCCCTTACAATCTTACCTGTCGGAGCCAATACCATGTCCTTTGGCACAGTGATCTTCACTGTGTAATTAGACACATCGCTGTAATTGGATTCCCCAATGGGGTGATATGGGTTTTCGTCCCACTTATCAGCTTCATCATCATATATTGAAAGTATAGGGTACCAGTTTGTCAGTGAATAGACTCCATTCATATAGTGCAGGCGATGATACCCTTCAGGAATCTTCAGCAAGAACTCAATGGATATATTCGCCTTTTCTCCGCTCTTTATGGAGTCCTTAAGCTGCACTTTTAGTATCTGATTATCCTCTGTAAATTTAACTTTCCTGCCATCAACAGAAACATTCCTGATATCTATGTATCCCTTTTGTTCATCTGTAAGCTCAGGTAACTCTTCTCCAGGCTGAATATACATTCCTCCAATGGAAGGCAGTGTTGCATAGGATTCATAGGAATCTGCATACAGATGAAATACCAATTCACTTAAATCGTCATCATAGGTATTTACAAATTCTACATTTAGCTTACCTTCTAAAGTACGGTTTTCATCATTTAACACAAGCTCCATGTTGTAATCAGTTAAGCTGTCAACGCCTACTGCCAAGCTTAAATTTAGGCTGCCAAGCAATATGGCAACTGCTAATAATACTGATAATAAACTCTTTCTTTTCATGGAATCCCCCTTTACAGTTTTAATATTTTTTTAAGTTCATAAGCTACACCTGATTCATTGTTGTCCTTTTCTGTAATGATGTCAGCTACGCTTTTAACCAGCTGGCTGCCATTTTTCATTGCAATGCCCAGACCAGCATTTTTCACCATTTCCGCATCATTGTTATCGTCTCCAATGGCAATAATCTGTTCTCTGTATATCCCCTTTTCCTTTGCATATTCCAATAAGCTCAGCCACTTGTCTCCCAGAGGGTTCATTATCTCAAGAAGAGTTTCTGCCACATGAATGTTTTCCATCAAATGGGACTTGAATATTTTAGGATACCTTACGTTTATATAATCATACAGCTCTTCCAAATCCTTTCTGTCCCCTGCAAATACCACAGATAGAATGTTTACATCATTAAGCTTCAGATAGTCCTCCACCTTTTTGCATCTATCCTGAGCTCTTGAAATATATATATTGTGAAATTCACTGATATTGTCCATTTCCACCATTACATCTATCCCGTTTTCATAGTCGTCTACAAGCAAAAGGGGATAAAGGCCTCTTTTTTTGCTTTCCTTAATCAGTATCCGGAAATCCTCCATACCCAGATACTTTTTAATCAACAGCTTCCCATCTTTCAGATCCCTTACTATATTTCCGTTGTTGGCCAGTATTACCACCGGTCTGTCTATGTCTTCAGTAAGGGTCTTTGCTTCCCAGTATCTTCTTCCCGTAGCTATTACTATCTCATATCCCCTGTCAAATAATTCCTTCATCAGATATAAGTTTTCCTCAGGTATGTTCTTCTTATCGTCCAATAGGGTACCATCCAGGTCTATGGCAATTAATCTATACATATCCAACTCTTCACCTCATTATACCTCGTAAAAGCCCTTAAATGCGCTATATGCATAATAGTGGTCCAATACTCCTCCCAGTTCCCTTATGGAATGCATGGAAAGTATTGGGTTACCAATATCCACTGAAGGAATATCAAGCTGGGTTGTGGAAATAGGTCCTATGGTAGAACCTCCCTTTTGGTCAGACCTGTTTACAAATCTCTGAACAGGCACATTTACTCTCCTACATATGCCTTCAAATACTGCAGCGCTCATTGAATCCGTTGTATATGCCTGATTTGCAGCTATTTTTATCACAGGCCCACCATTGATAAAGGGTTTGTTAGTTAAATCGTTCTTGTTTGTAAAGTTTGGATGCAGTGCATGAGCCATATCAGCAGATATCATAAATGAATTGGATAATGCCCTGAAATAATCCTCCTTATCCTTTCCAAGAGATAATACTATTCTCTCAAGTACAGTTCTAAGGAAGGGGCTTGCTGCACCCTGCTTTGTAGTGCTTCCTACTTCCTCGTTGTCAAAGCACGCCAGTACATTTGTAGCATTGCCTGCAATGCCATCTGTAATTCCATATAGTCCAGCATGTACCATTGCCAGATCATCCAGCTTGGGACAGGATATAAACTCCTCATTTAAACCTATTATTGAGCCCTTATCTGTGCTATATAAGAATAAGTCAAAATCTATAACATCCTCTGCATTAACCCCTATGTTTTCTGCAACAGCCTTTAGCAGATGGTTATCCTTTTCAAATCCTTCATTTAGCATGGATACAAGTGGAAGAGTATCAGTTTGAGGATTTATATCTACTCCTTTATTAACGTCCCTGTTCATGTGAATTGCAAGGTTGGGAATTATCACAACGGGTTTTTTCAGGTCAACCAGCTCTTCCCTTGGATTTAATGGGTTATCAGTTTTAATTGCCACTCTTCCTGCAATGGATAATGGCCTGTCAAACCAGGTGCTGAATATCGGCCCTCCGTATACTTCAGTATTAAGCTTCAGGTACCTGTTTTCCACTGTAATCTCAGGATTAGGCTTTATCCTGAAGGTTGGGGCATCTGTATGGGCTCCTATAATCTTAAATCCATATTCTTCAACATCCCCCTTCCCTATTACAAAGGCCACCACAGCAGAGCTGTTCTTAACACAGTAGTATTTGCCTTCCTTCTCCAAATTCCACTTATCTTCCATATTCAGCTTTTTGAATCCCTTTTCCTCCAGTACCCTTCCAATTTCCCTGGCAGCATGAAACTGGCTGGGGCTATTTTGAATAAAATCAATTAGGCTATTTGCAAATATCCTTTCCTTTTCCAAGTAAACCATCCTTTCTGTTTTTAAAAAAGTACTTCAACTTATTCAGTTGAAGTACTTTTTTATTATCTATTCTTCGTAATCATCCTCATATTCTTCATCATATTCTTCGTCATAATCCTCATATTCTTCATAGTCTTCATCCAGGTCATCATAGTATTCATCACTAAATAGTTCATCGAAGGCTTCTGATACAACATCAAACTCTTCATCATCTTCAATATTTATGAGCTCAAATTCATCTCCATCTTCTACATATCTATACAGATATACTTCCTCTTCTCCTATTGGCAACAGTGCAATGTATTCATTATCGTCAACTTCAAAAGTCCCCAATACATGGCACTCTACTTCTGAACCATCATCTAATGTCAAAGTTATATGATCATGTTCGCATTCATGGTCATGGTTATTGTTGTGGTCATGATTCATTTTAATTCTCCTCTCTTTATATATAATATATCACTCTTTAATATTATCCTAAGATAATATTAAAGTATATACCCAATTTATTTTATTTCCTTCAAAACATTTAACAATAGATTATAAGTATTTTGAGTAGAAGTTATGCTTAGTTTTTCCTGAGGGCTATGAACATTATACATGTTTGGCCCAAAGGATATCATATCCAGTGTGCCACCAAATTTTTCATCAAAGAGACCACATTCCAAACCAGCATGAATTGCTTCTACCTTCAACTCTTTGCCAAACATTTCCTTATATACTTTTTGGAATATCTCTCTTATTTTAGATTCCTTTTTGAATTCCCATGCAGGATAATCCCCGCTTTTCTCATATTCTCCATTTACTATTTCCGATACAGCCTTTATCTTCATGGCAATGTTTTCCTTCAATGATGCCACAGAGCTTCTCAGTGCGCATTCAATTGTAACCTTATCCTCGTGAGTAATAACTACTGCCATGTTATTGGAGCTTTCCACCAGTCCCTCTATTTCACTGCTCATGGTTTGTACTCCATTGGGTATAAGGGTAAGGGCTGCTATTACCTTGTTAAAGCTATCCTTTGAAAATACCCTTTCTATCCTTTCGTCCAAAGCTGTTACTTCCAGTTCAAAGTCCGGATCTCCATATTTTAATTCCTTCTTAATCTGCTCTTTTAAATAGCCTACTGCCTGAAGGAAAGATTCTTCGTCCTTATCCTTTACAACTACAACAGCGCTGGCATTTCTGGGTATTGCATTGGCCTTTGAGCCGCCTTCTATTTTAGCAAGCCTAATGTCGCATTCATCTTTTGCAAATGCCAGTATTCTTGTAATTATCTTGTTGGCATTTCCTCTTCCCTTATCTATATCAGAGCCTGAATGACCTCCCTGAAGCCCTTTTGTCTTTAACAGATATGCCTTTCCTTCTTCCTTTAAAGTCTCCCAGCTTATTGGTATGGTAACCAGGTTCCTCTGGCCTCCTGCACAGCTTACAAGTACGGTGCCCTCTTCCTCGGAGTCAATGTTTATCAGTATCTTGCCTCTTATATTGCTGGGGTCAAGCCTCTTGGCTCCATTCATGCCTGCTTCCTCGTCGGATGTTATTAATACCTCCAGTGGAGGATGAGGAATGTCTTTGGATTCCAATACTGCCAAAGCCATGGCTACTGCAATTCCATTATCAGCGCCTAAAGTGGTGCCGTCTGCCTTTATATAATCTCCATCTACTATAAGCCTAATAGGATCCTTTGAAAAATCATGGACTACATTTTCATCCTTTTCGCATACCATATCCATATGCCCCTGAAGCACTACTGTAGGGCTGTTTTCATAGCCTTTTGTTCCAGGCTTTTTGATTATGACATTTAATGCTTCGTCCTGTATGGTTTCAAGTCCCAGTTCCCTTCCTAAGCTTGCCAGATAATCGCTTATTCTCTTTTCATCTCCTGAACATCTGGGTATTTTGGATATCTCCTCAAAATAGTAAAACACCCTTTCAGGATTCAATCCTTCTAACGCTCTTGACACAGTATCACCTTCCCATCTGTAAATTCATAAACATTAAATCCTTCCCTGCCAAATACATCTATATACTTTAAATACATCTTCTGCCCATCTCTTAAGCTAATATCCTTCAGAGTCAGATTAAAACCCCCGGCTTTTCTGTTCCTTGTGCAATATAAGCTAAGCCTGGGTACCTGGCCATCATAATCTATATCCAATGCAATAAGGTCAATTAGTGCCAGAGAACATCTATTCTGTATATCCTTTATCTTCTGTATGTATTTCTTCCTAATGTCCAAATGCTCCAAATTTACACTGTAACTATTTAATTCTATAACAATATCATAAATTCCTTCTATTTTTTTTATACTTTCAACTTTTAATTTCAGCTCTCCCACCTCTTTATCCCTTGCACAAGTTCTATAAACATTATAGGAAGAAGCTTTTTCTATAAGCCTCTTCTTAACTGTTACGCCTGACAGCATTGACTTATCTGCCATGATCCATCTTCTGTTCAGCCTTTCAGCAACTATTCCTGTAGTACCGCTTCCTGCAAAGAAATCTGCCACTATGGAGTTTTCATAGGAAGAAGTCAATATAATCCTTTCCAATAGCTTTTCTGGCTTTTGGGTGGCATAACCTACCCTTTCCCCTGAGGTTCTTCCTACCATATCTATCTGCCATACATCCTTCAGGTTCACCAGCGTATACCATCCCAGGTCATCCTCATATTCCTCCACTCCCTTAAATCTATAGGGCTTAAAGCCCCTGTTGTAGGATTTTTCCTTTTGAGGATTAAATATATAATCCTTTGATTTTGTATATACAAGTATATTGTCATGTTTCCTGGAATAGTACTTTTTGCTGACTCCTCCGGATTTATAGGCCCATATTATTTCGTTTAAAAAATTATCCTGCCCAAATATACAGTCTAAAAGTATTTTTACATAGTGGACAGCTCTATAGTCCAAATGAACATAAATGGTCCCTTTCTGGCTCAAGAGCTCCCTCATCAGGTACAGCCTGGGGCATAGCATATTGAGATATGATACAATGCCTTTTTCCCAACTGTCCTCATAAGCAACATGTTCTATTACATGGTCCTCTTCACCATCGTTAATTGTTACTCTTCCATCCTGATTTGATTTAGTCATAAAGGGCGGGTCTATATATATCAGGTCTATTTTACCCTTGAATCCATTTTTTAATAACCTTTCCATGACATATAAATTATCCCCCTGATAGAACTGGTTTATGTGGCTATCTCCCAGACCCTTTGGAGCTATTATCTCTTCATATAAAAAATAATCTGTATTAGAGCTGTTTGCTATTTCCTGGAATCTTTCTTCTCCCTTTTTTATTATTTTGGGCAGCTCTTCAATTATTGCTATGTTTGTCATATTTATACTCCTTCTGGAAGTAATAAGGATATTATACCACTAAAAAGGGGTGAGTTAAACCACCCCTTTCTAATAAACACGCTTCAATGTGCTTAAATAGATACAAGAACTATTAGATTAATTCTCCATTATCATACTGAACAAGGACTGTATCCGCAGTCCTGACACTCGGAGCATCCTCCACTGTGAATCATGGTACCTCCGCACATTGGACATGTATTTGGGTCCTCCTTAAGCTGCTCAATTAGAAGCTCATCCAGCTCCTGCTGGAGCTTTTGTATCCTTTCAAGCTTTGTCAGCTTTGCCTTATTGGATATCAGTATTCCGTCCCTTGCACAGCCTTCTCTATATATTGTAATTCCCTTCAATCCTCTCTTCCATGCATAGATATAAAGCTCTTCCACTTCATCAACTGTAAACTCTTTTGGCACATTTACAGTTGAGGATATGCTTGCATCTATATACTGCTGCCATGCAGCCTGAACCTCTATTCTTTCCTTATAGTCCAGATTAGATGTTGTTACAAAGAAATCAGGCAAATCTTCCTCTCTGGATATTCCATTTCTCTCCATGTATTGCTTAACAATAGGAGTAAATACCTTATAGTAAGTATCCTCCTGATGCAGTGATTCCGATTTTCTGGTATAGGATATCTGGAATATTGGCTCAAGCCCATTGCTGCATCCTATCAGAGTTGAAATGCTTCCTGTAGGAGGTATGGTCAACAGCTGGCTATTTCTCAATCCATACTTTTCAATCAAATCCAGCACCACTTCATTAGCATTTGCCAAGAGGAATGGGGATTTTAGAACTGCTTCCTTCTTGTATCTTGGGAATGGCCCGTAAGCCTTTGCCAACAGCGCAGATTGCCTCAATGCCTCATTTATAAGGACTTTTCCAATCTGATGTATTAATTCTATGGATTCAGGACTTCCGTACCTTACTCCCATCTTTATGAACATATCTGCAACGCCCATAATCCCAAGTCCAATTTGCCTGTATTCCCTTGCCATTTCCCTTTGCTGTGGCAATGGATGCAATTCCATGTTTTCGTCTAATACTTCATTTAGGTATATGACTCCCTCTCTAACCATTTCTGCAAAATTGTCAAATTCAAATCTGGCCTTTTCAGTGAAAGGATTCCTTACAAATTCGCTTAGATTGATGGAGGAAAGGTTACAGCTGCCCCAGGCAGGCAATGTCTCCTCAGCACATGGATTTACTCCTGCAAACTCAAATTCCTCATCCTCACTCAATAAATGCCAGCTGTTTATCCTGTCTATGAACAGTATTCCAGGTTCAGCCATGTTCCAGTTGCTTTTAGCTATCTTCCTGAATAGCTCCTTTGCCCTTACAGTCCTTCTGATTTCCTCTCCAGTAGCTTCTACCTTAAAGTACAGCTCATAATCCTTGTCTTCAATTACTGCTTTCATGAACTCATCTGTTACATTCACTGATATATTGGCATAATTCACCTTTTTTAAGTCGTTCTTGACATCTATAAAGTCCTCTATATCCGGATGGTTGCAGTCAAGATTGAGCATCAAGGCTCCACGCCTTCCCTTCATGCCTATAAGCCCTGTTACCAGTGAATACAGGTCCATAAATGAAACAGCACCCGTTGTAGTGCTGGCGGCATTGTTTACCTTTGCTCCTTTTGGTCTAAGTTTTGACAGAGTAAGTCCTACTCCTCCTCCATAGGAATAGGTTCTGGCCATATACTTTGCAGTATCAAATATGGATTCTATGTTGTCCTCAACCTTTGGCATTACATAGCAATTTGACAATGTTATCTTTCTTCCCAGCTTATGCAGTCCCCTTCCTGCAAGTATCCTTCCTGCAGGCATGAACTTCTTGTCCTTTATGGCCTTTTTGATGAAATTATTATTTCCGCTTACCCTGGTTAGAAACTCATCAAAGCTTTCATTGTCATACCTGTATTTTTTCTCATAGATATCCCTTTGCAGGTCAGTCATTACCCAGCCGTGCTTTCTTAGCCTTGCTCTTTCATCCCTGTACAATATGTATTTTTTAGCAACCTCCGGTTTAACCTTCATAAGCTCTATTTCAACGAAGTCCTGAATACTTTCTATATTCACAACCTCGGTATTGCTAAAATGCTGGAAAGCCTTTCTGGCAATATCCCTTGCTACCTTCTCGTCAACACCTTCTTCTGTTTCCGCCATGGCCTTGCTGATGGCCTTTACAATCTTATCGCCATCAAAATCTACTATCATTCCGTTTCTCTTCTCTACCTTAATCATAAAATCCCCCCTGTACTATATCTGGTGTGTTTCTTGATGTGCGTATACCATATATATTATATACCATAGCTTATATACGAGTAAAGTATCATTTTATATGACTAAGGTACTATTAATTCGCTTACCTCATTTTTTCTTTCGTTTTCTCACAAACATATATATAATATAATAAAAAATACTTTTATACAATGAACAAATATTAATTTTATTTGACATGGAGGGATATAATTGAACAGATTAGAATACCTGATGATAGACCTTCCCGAGGATATAAAAAAGACCATGTACTGCGGTGATTTCAACGAATCCCTGAGATTAATTGATATATTTCTCAAGAGGAACATGCCCCAAATATTGAAGGACAGGCTGATATTTGAAAAGGACAGGATAAGAAGGCTTAAAGAGGATTACATATATAGCTATGAAGAAGCTCTGGAACTAGCAAAAAATGAAATCAGAAACCTGACAGAAGAGGAATTTCAATATTTAAAGGATGAAAGATACATAGACTGGATATATGTTGATGGCAAGGTAACATTTCATAAAAGCTTTTTAAACAATATCATAAAAGTTAATACGGACATGAAACATAGATTTTTGCATCCAAGGAAAGACGACTCTAAACTGCTTGATGAAGTAATTGATAAAATAATTGAAAAAGGAGAGGTAAAATACCTTATTCATGTAAAAACAGGATTGAAATTAAAAGAGGAGCATATCAGAAAAGGTGAAAAAATCAGGGTTCACCTTCCAATACCCCAAAATGCACAGCAAATAAAAAATATAAGGATGTTGAACACCAGCCATAAGCCTAAATACATATCAAGGGAAGACTATCCTCAAAGGACCATATATTTTGAGGAAATACTTAAAGGTAACGATGAGTTCACAGTAGAGTACTCCTATGAAAACCACATAAAGTACAATGAGCTTTCACCAGATAAAGTATCCAGCCATCAGCCAGGCTTTTATACAGAAGAATGCCTGCCTCAAATAAGGTTTACGCCATATCTTGTAGAACTTACTGATATGATAGCGGGCAGCGAAAAAAATCCCCTCATTAAAGCCAGAAAAATATACGACTATATAACCAAAAATGTACAGTATTCCTTTGTAAGGCAGTATGCTGCCATTACAAATATTCCTGAATATGCTGCCTTAAACCTTAAGGGGGATTGTGGAGTACAAGCCCTTCTTTTCATTACTCTGTGCAGAATTGCAAACATTCCTTCCAAATGGCAATCAGGGCTTTTTATCAATCCAAATTTCATAGGATGCCATGACTGGGCCCAGTTTTACATAGAACCCTATGGATGGCTCTTTGCCGACCTTTCCTTTGGAGGCTCCGCTTTAAGAAAAGGCAGTGAAAAGAGGTGGAACTTCTACTTTGGAAATCTAGACCCCTTCAGAATGGTAGCCAATTCTGAATTCCACTATGGCTTGTATCCTGAAAGAAAGTTCTTAAGACACGACCCCTATGATAATCAGATAGGAGAAATGGAATACATAGACAGGCCAGTATATCCTCATGAATACGAGGTAATACAGGAGATAATCGAAGTAAGAGAGATATAATAGAGGCGTATAGATAAATAACGGCTCTCCGATTCCGAATTTGCGAAATATCACGGCTCGTAAAACCGGTTTGCGAATTCACTTCGTTCAAGTCGCAAACCTTTTGGTTTTACTTCGCCGGATATTTCAGGCAAATTCTCCATAGTCGAGCCTTTTCTTTATCTATACGCCTTTTTTGCTATGATACATATTTTCAAATATAAAAAACTGACTTCGGAAAGATTTTCATACTTGATAAATCTTGTATTGGAAACTTGTTCTTTGTAAATATGCCTTATTTCCCATAGCAGAACTCCTTGTTTATCTATATACTTTACAAAAACAGTTCCTTAATATAAAATCCTTCAAATAATCTCCTATATCCTTTCCCAATCTATATATTCATTTAATGTATCCACAAACCTTACAAAGTACTCCTTCTCCAGCTCTGTAAACCTTCCCTTTTCCGGGCTGTCCAAATCCAGTACTCCATATACCTTATCTTCCTTTATAATGGGCACTACCAGCTCTGAATTGGAAGCTGCATCGCAGGCAATGTGCCCTGGAAACTGGTGTACATCAGGTACCAGCTGGACTTTTCTTGTAGCTACTGCTGTGCCGCAAACCCCGTTTCCTGTTTTAATCCTGTTGCAGGCAGGAAGCCCCTGAAATGGCCCAAGTACCAGCTCATCACCCCTCAGTATGTAGAATCCAGCCCAGTTAAGCCTTTCTACACAAGCCATTATTATTGCAGATGCATTGGAGAGGTTTGCTAAAATGTCCCTTTCTGAACTTAACTGCCCCTTTAACAGCATATTCATATATTTCAGCCTTTCCTCTTCATTCATGCTTTTTATTGGATCAAGCCTAAACATAGTACCCTCCCATCATTATTCTATTATAGTTATTTTTTTGGCAGTACCCTGTACAGGATAGGATTCTGCTACAGGGCCTTCAAATACAACTTCTACCATAAGCCCTGTTTCAAGGTCCTCAGCGCTTATTTTCTCTTCACCCATATATATTTCAGTATTGTCATCTATAGATACATTTGCGCTGTCATACATTGTGTCCTCCTGAACTTCGCCTTCAACCAAAATCCCTGTAATAGATGTTCCATCCTCAGAAGTATATATCTCCTTTATTTCGCCTCTTATGCCTATGGTATCCGTTGCAGCTTCTTCGCTACAGCTAGGTAGAAATACAGACAGCATAAGCATTAAACCTAATACCAGTATCCTCTTCAACTGTAATCACCTCAACAATTATTTAAGCAGACTCCTTTGGTCCATATTCCACCCAAAGAGCCCTCCTGTGTGGATGAACAATATGTTTTCATGCTCATCAAATGTTCCCTTTTTAATTTCCTCCACCAGCCCGTACATGGCCTTTCCTGTATATACTGGATCCAATATTATTCCTTCAAGTTTTGCAAGATAATTTATGAATTCTACTTCTTCCACGCAGCTTAAGGCATAGCCCCTTCCCTGATATCCGTCTATGATATTCAAGTCCTCTTTGCCTACCTTAATTTCCCTTCCTGTATAATCTGATATTTCCTTTAATAGTCCAAGTACTATATCCTTAAAGTATTCACTGGTATCACATATGTTGAACCCGTATACAGCAGCACTATTGTTATTTACATAGTTCCCATAATAAAGCCCTGAAAAGGTGCCTCCAGACCCTACTGTCACAACTACAGCATCGAATTTAATTCCCATTTCCCTTTCCTGTTCCAGTATTTCTTCCATTGCATTTATATATCCTAATGAGCCTACTCCATTTGATGCTCCCTCAGGAATTATGTAGGCATTGTGTCCTTGGCTATACAGTTCTTCCTTTATGCGCTTCATAATATTCATTCTTTCATATCTATATTCATCAGGAGTTATAAACTTAATATCTGCTCCCAGCATCCTATCCAGGAACAGGTTTCCTTCTACAGGAGTATCTTCGTTCCCTCTAAGTACCAGATATGCTCCCATTCCAAGCTTGGCTGCTACTGCAGCAGTGGCTCTACAGTGGTTTGACTGAATTCCTCCGCAGGTAATAAGATAATCGCAGTTTCTGCTAAGTGCCTCTGCTACTGAATACTCAAGCTTCCTCACTTTGTTGCCTGAAATCTCTGTGCCTGTTTCATCATCCCTTTTAACATATATATTTTTCCCCAGCTCTTTACTTAACCTGTTCAGCTTTTCTATCCTCGTAGGAAGATTTGCAAGCCTTATTTTCTTTACATTGTCCATCTAAAAACCTCCTTTTTATTAGCAATGGACAATTGATAGCTATCCAGACCATACCTTTGAATTATGATAATCATATTCTGTCAACCATCAATTGTAATAATATTAATTATATTATATCATATATGCTTCTATAAATAGTTACAATGCTTTAAATTGTATTGCTCCTGCTATTATATATTTTTTTTGGTGTATAATATAGCTAAAAGGAAAGAAAGGAACGGCAAAATGTCTTTGAATGAAAAGAAAAGAGGCTTTGTTTCTGAAGATAGCAGGTGGTTTTCTGAAGATTCATTGAAAATTTTAAGAACTGCACAGGAGGAAGTTCAGTGGCTGCTGGACAGGGGATACAATATGAAATCCGTAATTCAATTTGTAGGAAACCACTATCTGTTGTCCCTAAGGCAAAGGGCAGCTTTGCAAAGGGCTACATCACCGAAGGTGGAATATGATATCAGAAGAAATAAGCTATATCCCCTTGAAGCCATTAAGGAAGGCACAATACATATAGATGGGTTCAACCTCATAATAACCCTTGAGGTAGCTCTATCTGGCAGTGTCCTCATCCTTGGAAGGGATGGGGTCATCAGGGATTTGGCAGGGTTACGGGGAACCTACAGAATAATAGACAAGACGGATAAGGCATTGAATCTCATTGGCATGGCACTTAAGAATCTAAATGTGCCTGAAGTTGTATTTTACTTGGACTCACCGGTTTCCAACTCCGGAATGCTTAAAAAAAGAATACTGGACTATTACTCAGGCTGGAACTTTATTGTGAATGTGGAGCTGGTGCCAAACAGCGATGTAAGCCTCTCTGCAATGGACAGGGTGGTAACGGGGGATTCAATTATATTAAACAACTGTAAAGGATGGTTTAATCTGGGTACAAAAATAATAGAGGATTATATTGCTGACGCATGGATTGTGGATCTAAGCTAAAAGGGTGGCATTTGCCACCCTTTATTGGACTAACAAATCCTTTCTTGAAAATATAAGCCCTAGAAGCAAAAAGGCTACTGCAAACAACAGCTGCATAAAAATATCAAATCCTATATCTGAAAGGGAATTTATCATGGATTCATTTACCCTTACAAAATAATATGTGGGGAAAAACTTTGCTACTGCTAGAACCTTATCCCCCAATATTTCCTGAGGAACCATTACTCCGGATATAAAGGAAGTCCCTAAGGATAATACAGTGGATAAAGCAGTTATTGCATGTTTATTCCTTGTAATATTATTGATTAGAAATGTCAGGCATAATATTGAGAACGAGAACACAATGAGGTTGACAACGTATTTTAAAAAGTATACATTCCAAATATTCTCCCTCATAAAAATTATACTTGCTATAATAAAGGTTATTGTAACTGCTGAAGCCAGAGTAAGCTGTCCAAGATATATTTCCCTGTTGAACTCCAGAAATCTCTTTGAGGATATCCTTCTCCTGCTGTCAATATTCTCATCCCTGAAATCAGACATTACAACGCCTATGACTGCAATGTAAAGGGCTATGGTGACATATCCTGTAAAGTTAAAATAGAATTTAAACCATGTATTTATACCTGAGCCTTCAATTTCCCCACTGGGCAATACATGAACCTCCACACTTTCATTCAATGCTTCTGCTACATCCTTAAGAGCAAAATTTCCATTCTCATAGGTTATATTGGCAAATGCAAGAAACTTGTTTATCTGATTCTCAATCTGTATGGATTGAGGCTTTCTGTCATCCTTATATACCAGTACGGATTCCTCTCTCCTTATTACCTTTTCGTCAAAATCCTCAGGTATTATTACTACAGCATCAGCTACTTCCAGGAAAATCTGCTCCTTTATATAATCCTCATCCTCTACTGTATCCACTATATTGTTCTCATCCTTCAAATAGTCCTTTAGGCTGTTTGACAGCTCACTATTACAGTTATCAATAATGCCTATATTCAGCTTGCTTTCTACAAAGCTTTCCTCCCTTTTTACAGCATCATTGCTGTTTAGTACAGTCATTACGAAAAATATGGTTACATACATTATTATTATCCATCTGTTTTTGATGGCAATTTTCAGGAAATACTTAAATACTGTCATAGCTCTTCCTCCTCAAAAACACATAGGATAGAAGCAGAAACACCATACAGTAAAACAGCAGCATAATTGCACCTTCTACTGCACTTCTGGTACTTCCCAGAAGGTTAATCCTGTATAAGTTATTGGTTATTATAGATACCGGATTTATTCTGTTTAGGAATGGTATATATTCATCCAGCATTACTTTAATCCATGGGCCCATCATCCCCGAGAAAAACGATAATAACAGTGTAACTGCAATGGCAATCAAGGTCTTTGTATTGCTGCTTTTCTTGTTGGAAACTCCAATGAATATTCCAAGAATCACCCCAAACAGGTTCCCCAGTATTATAAAAACAGCACTGTATTTTATATCATTAAACAAATGTATTTTCAAAACGTAATTGATAAATAGAAGGAGTATTGCATTTGCAAGTAGATTCATTAAAAAGGAAACTATAACTCCAGCTATTAAAAAATTCTCCTTTCTAAGGGGAGTTGCATTGATCCTTATGCCTATATTGGACAAATTTGCCTGTACCAGGCTGGCAGTTGCAATTCCTGCATAAATTCCGTAGGTGGAAACCATGGCTATAAGTGAATAAAATATTACAACAATTGAATTGGCTTCCTGATTTTTCCCTGTCACATAGCTTACGGAAAATTCAGACCCGTCAACAGGCCGGTTAAGCTTTAATATCTGTTTTATCTGCTCTACTACTTCCTTTATTATGGTCTGATTTATGCCGGATTTTTTAACTATTAGATTGAGGTTTCCATCTACAAAGGCATCAATTTCCCCACTTTCCAGCTTTTCTGATACTTCACTTTCATCAATTTTATGGACATTTATAAAATCTATTTCCTCAAGTATATTGGAAATCCCCTTGTTTTCCTTAATACCAATGTTTATATCTTCAATGTTTACATTCATCATTCCGTTAAATGCAGCATAAAAGAAGACTGCCATGATTATGGGATATGTCATTCCCCAGAAGAGGAAGGATCCATCTCTGAACAGGTTTTTCCCCTGATATATACAGTTCCTGATAATATTATTCATATCAATCCCTCAGCTCCTTTCCTGTCAGCTCCAGGAATACATCGTTTAGGGTGGGGAGCTTGCTGTACAGCTTTGTATATGTTAGGTTATGCTCGGTAATAAAGCTCAATAGATTAGATAGATTATTTATACCATTTTCAAATTTGATGATGAAGTCCTCTCCATTTCTTTCTATATCTATTACATGAGGAATGCCCTTCATAAGGCTTGCCACACTATCCTCTATGCTTACAAAGCTTACCACTATTTTCTCCGATGTGGTTATCATGGCTTTAAGCTCTTCTGTGGTCCCCGATACTATGTCCTTTCCGTTATCCATTATGACTATCCTGCTGCAAAGCATTTCTGCCTCCTCCAGATAGTGAGTGGTGTATACAACTGTGCTGCTTTCACCGTTCAGCCTTTTTATTCCCTCCAGTATGAAGTTTCTGCTCTGGGCATCCACTGCCACCGTAGGCTCATCCATAAATATAAGCTTAGGCTTATGGACTATTCCGCAGGCAATATTAAGCCTCCTTTTCAATCCCCCGCTGAGCTTTTTGGGATAGAACTTCACATAATCCTTAAGGTCTACAAACTCTATGGCTTCATCAACGTATCTTTTTCTTACATTTTTATCATCTACATATAATCCGCAGAAATAGTCTATATTTTCCCTTACTGTCAGGTTTTCAAATACTGAAACCTCCTGGGGAACCAGTCCTATCTGCCTTTTAATATCATAGGAATTTGGGGTCATCTTTTTTCCAAATACCTCTATTTCCCCCTTATCAAAGCTAAGAAGGGACAAAATGCAGTTTATGGCTGTAGTCTTTCCGCATCCGTTTGGCCCTAACAGGCCTAATATCTCCCCTTCATATACCTCCATATTAAAATGGTCAAGTGCAATCTTTTCCGAGTATCTCTTTACCACATTTTTTACCTTAACAATCATCCTCATCACCCTTTACCTCACTTCAATTCTATTGTATTATTTTCTTTTTTCCCATTGTAGTGTGCTCAGTTACAATGTAGTGTGACATTTGTCATCAATTGAATTGTATTTGGTAATGGATACAAGTATAATAAAGGTAATAAATGGTTTTCTTAAAGTCTAATGGAGGGCTTGTATTAAATGGAACATATAAAAAGGATATTGGAAAAGCTGATTATAATAATATTCTCTTTGTACAATACATATAAGGCTTATCCAGAGGAGAATCTGGCTTTATATTTCCTCATAGTCATTATAATTACTTCCTTACTGGAACTAATAAGCAGGAAACGTATAAAAGCCCTTTTATATATCATTTTTGGAGCATTATCCATATCCTACAGGCTGTTCATACTGTATATTCCAATTATCATATATAACCTATATTGGGATTTTGGCTTATATGCAGTACTTATGGCACCTATTATATTTATAAACTTCTATCCTGCAAACATCCTCCTTTCCGTACTTTCAGCCTATATTTCAGCAATGGCTAAGGAGCAGAACAAAATACTCATGGAGAACATCAGAGCAAGGGATAAGATAAGGGAAGACAGCCTCCTTCTTGAGAAGTACAATGAACAGCTGAAGAAGGACAAGGAAAAGAGTATACACATTGCAATTCTGACTGAGAGAAACAGAATTGCAAAAAAGCTTCACGATGCCATAGGCCATACGCTAACAAGCAGCATATTGCAGGTGGAATCCATAAAAATAATATCCGGGGAAAAACACATATTAGAAAAGCTTAATATTCTTCAAAACACATTGACCAAGGGAATGGAGGAGATTCGCAACAGCATTCACAACCTGTACAATGAATCCCTGGATTTAAAGGAACAGATTGAGAAGCTCTGCACCAATGTACCCAATATAGACGTAGAGCTTATTTACAGAATTGAGGACGACTTAAGCTACGACATGAAGTTTGATATTCTTTCCGTCATAAGGGAAGGCATAACAAACTGCATTAAGCATTCCAATGCTGATAAGCTCAAGATAACATTACTGGATCAGCCAAAGTTCTATTCAATTACCATAAAGGATAATGGAAGCATGTTTGATGAAAAATCCCTTCGCAGTACAAAGGGCATAGGACTCTTGTCCATTAAGGAGATTGCAGAAAAATACGGCGGATTTTTAAGCTATGGCTTCGATAATGGATTTAAGATTCATCTAACCCTTATGAAAGGATGATAAATATGAACATCATAATTGTAGACGATGACCCATTGGTGGTAGAATCCCTTAAAACCATAATAAGTGCAGGCGGAATAGAAATACTGGCTACAGGGTTCGACGGAAATGAGGCTGTAGACTTATACTTCAGGCACAATCCGGATTTAATACTCATGGACATAAGAATGAATAATTTAAGCGGAATTGACGCCTCCAGAAAGATACTTGAAAGGGACCCTGAAGCAAAAATACTTTTAATCACCACCTTCCAGGATCAGGAATATATAGCCCAGGCACTCTCATTAGGCTGCAGAGGATATATACTCAAGTACAATATAAAGGGAATAATACCTGCAATTAATGCCGTATACGCAGGAAACATGGTATTTGACTCAAAAATAGTGTCAGGAATAAAGAGATATGCTGAAAAAGATGTGGACCTGGGACTGTCTGAAAGGGAATATGACATACTGCTTCTTGTGGCTGAAGGGCTAAACAACAGGGAAATTGCAGAAAGACTTTATTTAAGCGAAGGCACCGTTAGGAACTACATTTCCAACATGCTGGAAAAGCTGAGCCTTCGGGACAGGACTCAGCTTGCAATATACTATTATAAGATGAAGTACGGGGTAGAGGAGTAATATCTGTTATCTCCTCGGTCTCCTGTATTTATACACTACAAAAGGCAATAACGCCAATAAAAATATAAATCCCTTGTGCATATAAGCTACAGAGCCATCAAGTCTTATCTGCCTTGGAATCATGTCGGGCAATATGGGATATAGTATTAAGGCTATTAAAATTGGAACTATGAGAATCATTAGTTCCTTTTTATTCATTTTCATATTTATTCCCCCCTTCTTGCAAGGAAGTATTCTTCCTCTTTTATTTCCATAGCTTTAAGTAGATTTGTTATATCTTCCAAAAGCATGCTTCTGGTCATTATTACAACACATTCATCCCTGCACAGTATTTCCTTTGCAATGCTCTCCATTATATTTGCAATGTCATTACAAGATTTGGATATTCTCAAATAGTATTCGCCCTTTATATTTGAATTCAGATTCTTAAGCTTTCTTGTACCCAGTAAATTTCCATTTCTATATGACCCGGTTATTATGTCTATTACATCTTCCAGGACTGCATTACCTGTAGGCAGCATGCCAGCTCCGCTTCCATAGAATATTAAGTCCCCTACATTGTCTCCTTTTAGGAATATTGCATTTTTCTCGTAACACACGCTGTAAAATGGCGAATCCTGACTAACTATTACAGGCTCAACTATGGCTGTATACCCATCCTCATAGGACCTTATCTCCCCAATTAGCCTGACTGTGGAATTAATCCTTTTTATGTAATCAATATCCACTGCTTTAATGCTGCTTATTCCCCTTAACAGTATGTCCTCTTCCTGTATTCTCCCCTGAAGTGCAAGGGTTCCAAGTATTCTCAGCTTCCTTCGGGTATCTATGCCCTTAACGTCATCTGCAGGATCCAACTCTGCAAAGCCCAGCTGCTGAGCAATTTTCAGCGCCTCAGAATACTCTAATCCTTCCTCCATCCTGGTCAATATGTAATTGCAGGTGCCGTTTAATATGCCCTTTACTTCTATAATTTCATTTAGCGCCAACTGCTCCTTGAGAGGCTTAATAACAGGTATGCCTCCTCCCACGCAGCCCTCGTATAAAAAGGCTAATCCCATCTTGTCTGCAAGGTCTGTAAACTCCTCAAAGTACCTGGATGCTACTTTTTTGTTGGCAGTTACCACATGCTTTCCTGCCTTCAGGGATTCTGTTATGTAATTGTAGCTGTCTTCCAAATCTCCGGTTACCTCTATAATTATGGTTATGTCTTTATCCGTAAGTATATCATCAAAATTATCGGTGATTATATCAAGATTAATCTCCACATCCCTCTTCTTATGCAGATTCTTGACCAATATCCTCTTTATGCTTATGCTTTCTCCAGTTATTCTTTTCAGTTGCTCCTGTCTGCTTTCAAGTATCTTGAAAATTCCGGTACCTACTGTACCAAACCCTAATAATCCTATGTTAATCATATATTCATCCCTTCAGTCAAAATATGTTGTTAACAATCTAATTATATACTACTATAATATATAATTAAACTATAAGGAGTGCTCACATGAAAATTTTTGTCGATGCTGACGGATGTCCTGTTGTTGATATAGCCATAGAGGTTGCAAAGGAGTACGGTATAAAAATAGTAGTCGTCAAAAACTACGCTGTCTGGCTGGATGACCCTTATGCAGAAATAGTATCTGTAGATATTTCAAGGGACAGCGTTGATTATTACATAGCAAACAGGATTGCAAAAGGCGATATACTCATTACTCAGGACTATGGCCTTGCAGCCATGGCGCTGACAAGGGGTGCATATTGCATTAACCAGAATGGGCTTATCATTAATGATAAAAATATTGACAACATGCTTAACAGAAGGCATTTTAACGCAGAGCTTAGAAGGAAGAAGAAAATATACACAAAGTTCAAAAAGAGAAATACTCAAGATGATGAAATTTTTGAAAGGAACTTTAGAAAACTTATAGAAAGCATAAATTGTAATTTAAATAAATAAAAGGAATTCAACTTAAGCTGAATTCCTAATTATATTTTTTCTATCTTATTTTAGTAGCATTCATATCCATTCCTAATTGATGTAATACTAAACCTGTTATCTCTCCTTCATCGTTTTCAATAAAGGTAATTTGTGCATCTACTATTTTATAGAAGTATTCCTTTTCAGATTTGGGGAATATCTCAAATTTCTCTTGACCTGTTAATTGAGCATATATTCCATTGTCATCTCTTGTAATTGTAATAATCACACCTGGTGCCAATGAGTATTCTCCCACATACCTATCATAGAGAGTTGGATCTGTTATTTCTATTTCTTCTATAGCTTCAGGCATTTCATATTCAATATTATATACTATTTTGACTAGATTATTTATCAGCTCTATGGTATTGTAACCCTGATTATTTGTTAGAACAATAATAGTAAGGTCTTCATCTACAAACCTTGATATATTTGCTGTAAATCCAAGAGTTGCGCCATCATGCCATATCATTCTTCCTAACCCTGTATCAGTAATAATCCATCCATATCCATAGTAATCTGCTTCTGAAATAGCTGCATATCCAGTAAACATCTTATCTAAGGTTTCCTTCTTAACAAGCTGCTCTGTTTTTAATGCTCTATCCCACCTATAAAGGTCTTCCACTGTAGAATATATATTTCCAGCTCCATAGACATTCCTTAACAATATTTCATCATCTACAGGAATTACCTCTAAATATCCAGTATAAGCAGTGGCATCATATATTTCATTATTCTCTCCAAACAATATACCGGTATTCTTCATATTAAGAGGTTCAAATATGTTTCTTTGCAAATATTCTTCGTAGGGAGTGCCACTTACTTTTTCGACTATTATACCAAGTAGTAGATAATTAGTATTGCTATAACTGTATTTTTCTCCTGGTAGAAACTCTAATGGTAAGTCTTTTATTAAATCTACCACAGTCATTGGATTGGTATTTTCCAAATCCAGAAGATAGAACTCAGGTAAATTCGTAAAGTTAACTAATCCTGAAGTGTGTGTTAACAGGTTATGAATGGTTATTGAATCTCCTGCTGGAAAATCAGGTAAGTATTCTGAAACCTTATCCTCAATATCTATTAAACCCTTTTCATAAAGCTGCATAACTGCCATTGATACAAATTGCTTAGTTACAGAACCAACGGCAAATCTAGTCTGACTTTTATTAGTTGTATTTTGATTTAAATCAGCAAATCCATAACCTTTATCTAGTAGAATCTCGTTACCTTTAGCAACCAATATACTTCCATGAAAGTTTTTATTCTCTTGTAGAGCTTCCATATAAGTGTTCAACTTATCCGTTATCGACTTATTTTCAGCTGTCTTGAAGTACTCCTCTGTATTGATACTAGGCTGCCTTATTTTTAAAGTGCTAGATTTACTATCCCATCCTACAATTAGATCCAAAGCATTGCTAAAAAACTCCACAGGTACAAATGTTTTACTATTCTTTAAAACTACCTCTGAACTCATATAAATTTCCTTGCCATTAACAGTAGCCTTATTTTCACCAATACTAATCTTTACTGCAAAGTCTTCTTTCGAGGCCTCAACACTTCTATCCTCATTATTCCAAATAACTGTATACCCTAATTTTTCGGATATCTCCCTCATAGGACACATAAGCTGACCTTTTTCATTAAAGTATATTTCAGATTCCAGTAAAGTTTCATTGCCATTCAATTCAAAGCTGATACTACTATTAGAGTTAGCCAAAGCTGCCATTGACATGCCCAGTATTAAACTAATCACAAGAAATACTGATAAGATTCTTTTTAACAATATAATCCCTCCTTGAAAATTAATAATAAAACATGGCATTCTTAATGCCATATTATGTCCATTACCAAATGCTTATTACATATTTAATAAACTACACACTTCAAAAAATGCATCTTTTATATTATTGTATTTAGTGTCCTTTAAATATATTGAAATGCCAATGATTTCTTCATCTGAATTTTCTATATCACTTAACAAATCTTCAACAGATTTTCCATCACTGTAAAAGTCTATAAGGCAATTGTTTCCACCATATATTTCAACATCATATTTATTTATCAATTCTTCAATATTAGCCTTATAAAATGTTTCTCTATCAATAAAAAATTCAATCCATACCCCATCAATATTAAAACCTATATCTCCCTTTCCTTCTATGGAGATAACCGGTACTGGATACTTTTGATATTCATATTTATCATTTATTTTTATATAGTGTCCATTATAGTAGTTATATAATGCCTTTAATTCCATCTCATTTTTTAAAGATTTATAGACATTTTCAGATAATGAATATATAAAATTTAATCTTTCATGAATACAGCTTATCATATTATGCTCCATAAAAGTATCCTTCATGGCTTATTTATCCCCCTGAGCTTTCTTAATTCTAATCCTTGAGTTCCTTAATATTGGTTAAGAAATTCATTATTGGCGGAACCACTTGCTTTTTCCTTGAAAGTATACCTGGTGCATAGAAGGAATTGTTTATGAGGGTTTTACCAAAAGCTTGTGCTACCAGTTCCTTTTTGTCGCCTACTACAACTATTTCCGAAGCCTCGTTGAATATATCTGTTAGCATCAGCATAAATGCTGAATATCTATTATTAGCTGCCCTCTCTTCCATAAGGGATACTAAGTCTGATTTCATGTCCTTTAAGCTACCAGGGTCCATAGTATATACCTGGGCAATCCCCAGTTTTTCCTCATCCATGGTAAATATCTTAAAGTCCTGCTCCAACAATTCCTTTGGAGTCCTTCCGGCAAGGGATGTGCCGGCTTTGAACATCTCCTTGGCAAATATGTTGACATTGAGATCTGCAATCCTTGCCAGCCTATCCAGCATAATCTTGTCAGTGTTTGTTGACGTAGGAGACCTTAGAAGAAGCGTATCGGATATTATAGCAGCTGCCAATGCTCCTGCAATTTTCCTTGAAGGCCTTCTTCCGTTTTCAAACATTATGGAAGCAATTATAGTTGATGTGCTTCCCACCGGCTCATTTCTGAAATATATCGGGCTACCAGTAAATACATCAGCTACCCTGTGATGGTCTATGATTTCCAGTATTTCACATTCCTCTAATCCATCTACGGATTGGCTTCGCTCATTGTGGTCAACAAGTATCACCTTCTTCTTTGTGCTTGATATAAGGTGATATCTTGATATTAACCCAACAATTCTGTTATTGTGATCTACTACAGGATACGACCTGTATCTGGTTTGGGACATATGCTCTCTTACATTATCCACCAGGTCATCAAGTGAAAACTTAACAATATTTTCACAGGTCATTACGTCCCTTACAGGAATAGATTGGGTTATGAGCCTCGATGCCGTAAAGGTATCATGTGGTGTTGATATGATGGCTACTCTGTTTTCTTTGGCAAGGCTTATTATATCCTCATCTACCTTTGCATTTCCTGTAACTATCATAAGAGAAATGCTGCTCCTTATGGCAATTTCCTGAACATCCCTTCTATTTCCGCACAGGACTATGTCATTTTCCTCAATGTATTCCCTTGCTGTATTTGGCTCCATGGCCAGGATTAACACCTTTCCCATAAGGGGCCTTGTCTCATCAGGTATTGTGATAATACTAGCTGAAAGGGTATCTATTATGTTGTCTAAAGTAGTGCCTGATTTGCCCAGTATATTGTTGTCCCATACGTCTATGTATGAACCTATTACATCAGATATGGAAACAATCCCCATAAGCTTATCATTTTCATCTACAACGGGAAGACTGTTCAAATTGTTTCTCTTCATCAGTTCCAGAGCCATTCCCAATGATATTTCAGGGCTTACTGGAGCAATCTTATCGAAATTCAAATCAGAAACGCTCAGTCGCACCGTTTCAAGGTACATTGGCGCTTCCAACCCAAAATAGTCCAGTATAAATTTGGTTTCCCTGTTTATATTCCCTAACCTTGCAGGGATTGCATTTATATCCCCGTTTCCATTTTTATATTCTGCATAGCCTAAAGCTGCACATATTGAATCGGAGTCCGGATTCTTATGTCCTATTATATATACTGTATCCTTCATGTTTACCTCCAAATTTCATCTTTAGTCTCACCTCCCATGACTAAAGTCATGGGATTATATCCAGTGGTATGTTCAATACACTATTATCCACTGCCTTTTTTATGAAATGCATTTGTACTTTTTGTGTTTTATTGATATATTTAGACTACCATTTACATTTCAATTTATCAATATCCCTTTGTTGCTTTTAAACAATCCAATCAATATATAGCATTAATCCCTAATCTGTTTCCCGCATTTAGGGCAATAGACATAATCCTTCTTCAAGGGTTCTCCACAATAAGGGCAAAACCTCATATATTCATTTTCATCGCTTACCTCTCTTGTATAATCTTCATCCTTGTCATACCTGATATACTTATTTAAAGGATCCGGTTCCTCATCTTCATCAGTTATATCGTATATGGACATTCTGTTCTTGCTGGTAGCATTTTTGTAGTTGTAGATTACGCTTACCACAGCCATAGCTATGAACAGTACCCCAAATATTGGAAATATGGGTGGAGCTCCCATGCTTGCAGCAGTTATAATCCAGAAAATGCCAAACACTACTGCTATAATACCTCCAAATACTCCCATCATAGATGGTCCCCGGCCTGGCTTTATGCTTTTCAAATACAACACCTCCATTAAAAATAATTGTTTATTCTGTATACCCTGCAAATTGTGGGCCTAACAGCTCTTCAAGAGCCTGTATAATTGCTGAATCCTCTCCTACATAGAGAACAATCATATTATCGCTTTTGAAAACATGGTTCTTTACAATAAGATAGTCTGTAGGACCATGAAAAATTTCATTGATTCCTACAATATCTTCGGCTTCTTGGGCAGTATAAATAAACATAGGAGACTTCTTACCAATCTAAGTTAAATTATTGTTAGATTCTGTTGTTTCCATAATAAAACAATTGCTTACAATAGCATACTGCATTTACTCTGTAATTATGGAGCTGGGTATGGAGCATAAATCAAACCAGCTATATAAACAACTTGCTACGTTGGGATATACGTAATTTGATCTAAGGGGCTGCACATTCTTCAGTACTTCATTTGCAGGTGGCAGTTTATCTAATTCATAAAAAGCTGAATAATCATAGTTGGCCTTCAGGTCCCTAATGGCTTCCACCAAATCCAAAGTTGAAGAGCTTCTAAGATTTCCAATCAGCCTTGTTCTGGCACCTGCATTGCCATAATATAAGTTCAGATTCTGGGATATATTGAAAAAAGCCCAGTTGGGGCATTGTGCCTCAGCCTTCCTGTAGTCAAATCCGTCCTTCACCAAATCAGCAACTGCTTTTTCATTATATGCTTCCACTATGTAGAAAAGCTCCTCTTCATCAATTCCTATCTGGCTCATCTTGCCTTTTAATTTCAGGTAATCTTCATATTCAGCTCTAAGTCTTTGAAATTCCCTTAACCTTGTAAAAGGCATGTATAAAGGCACAACTGCAAAAGCGCCATAACTAGGCGTCTTCTCCAAAAACTTTTCTATATCATTCCAGTCTTCAATTACATATTTGTTCATCATAATTGAAAAATACAGTTCAATGCCATAGGAGTTGAAATATTCTGCAGTTTTTTCAATTGTTTCAAAGGCAATTTTATTTCGTACAATTTCATTGTGGTGTTCCTCATTGCCATGCAGTGTAAGGCAGGCACTTTTTGCCCCTGCTTCAACCAGGGCATCCATAAGCTCATCTCTTTCATCTTGAGATAGCTTTAGAAGCGCAATTCCAGTGGTATTAATTCCAACCTCTTCATGGGTATAGTATTCAGGCATAAACTGAAAAGTCTCTTTTACAATATCCTTAGCCCTGGGATGGTTAAACAATTCATTTCCTAGGGTTACAGCAATATCCCCATCAAGGGAGTCCAAAACAGGCTTTAATCTCTCAATACATAGCATATAGTCCTCATAAGGCATTATTGCCTCAGGTCCTCCATCTACATAGCAGTGCATGCAGTTAGTATTGCATCCTGCTAAGGTTATTTCAAATGTATATTTCATTGTGCTCTCCTCCTATATTTTCTAAAATCCAGCTTCATAATAATACCAGTGGTCTTCTATCTTTTCTGTATAGTACCAGTTGTATCCAATAGATTCCTTCCAGGACCATCCTTGTCCATCTTTTGCAAGTTTGACATTTGTACCTTGGAATCCTGTTGGTTCATCTACACTGTGGTAGTAAAATCCGTAATACATCCCACTTGGAACAATTCCAAATCCACTTATGAAATAATCTATATAAGTGTTCCCTTCATCTGTCTCAAAAAAAAGCATATCCTCAATGCCATTTATTTCTAGGGCATCCTTATAGGAACCATTATCTATGGAGCCATTAAGAAAATCCAGGTTGTTTCTTATTATGTTGCTGATCCTGGTCCTATTACTGTAGCTTATAATATGACCTGTGACAGTTGGAATTAAATATAATACAATTATTATGATTAAAAATATAACTATCGCTTTTTTCACTGATCATGCCATTTTGCCACTTAAAATGATTTCAGTATTCCTTCAAATCTATATTAGCATTAAAATAATGACTACCGTTACATTTAAATTTACAACAATAATCCTTTCAATATTATATTTCAATATAATTGAACTCAACTACATAATAATTAGCCAATTGCTGATTTATGCATTGTATTTATTCTATGTATAATGTTTAAATTCCTTCATTTCATATAATTATTTTGGGCATTTAGCGGGGATAGATTAAGCTTGCACATAATAAAAAAGAGTCAGACTTGAATTAGGGAATTATTCAAGCCTGACCCCTATATTAAATGCTCTATCAATATTTTGGCTCCCATGGCCATAAGTATTATTCCCCCTGCTAATTCAGCATTGGATTTATATTTGACTCCAAATATGTTTCCTATTTTCACCCCGATAAAGGAGGTTGAAAATGTTACTATTCCTATGAATATAACTGCAGGAACTATATTTACCTTTAAAAATGCAAAGGTGATTCCAACAGCCAAAGCATCAATGCTTGTAGCTATGGCAAGTATAGACATAGTCTTAAAGCACAATCCTCTTTCTACAACTTCATCTACTACTTCACAGGTCTTGTCTCTGGATTCTCTGACCATATTGAATCCTATAACTCCTAACAAAATAAAGGCAAGCCAATGATCATAGGCAGTTATATGTTCATTGAACTGCATTCCCAATGTATATCCTATTAAAGGCATGGCTGCCTGAAATGTTCCAAAATACAAAGCAACTATACCAGCATTTTTGATACTTGCCCGTCTAAAAGACAAGCCTTTACATATAGCTACAGCAAAGGCATCCATAGACACCCCTAAGGCAATAATAAAAAGTTCAAATATACTCATCTTAATTCTCCTTTAACATTTCTAGGCATATAAAATATGACCTGTGAATTCATAGGTCAATCAGTAGCAATTCCATAGGCAAATAAAACAGACCTGTTATTTTATTATTTACCATTTGTCATATTTATGATTATATTAAAAATGAATTTTTTAGTCAATAAACTATAACAATCTCAACAGCAGTAAAAATTGCATATCAATATCAACACATTCCTAAAAACAAAAAACCTCCCATTAACTGAGAGGTTAAATCTATCTTGTAAAATAATATATCAATATAGCTGGGTCTTTTCCTGTCCTTTCCGCAGCAGTTCATATAAGCACCTCCAGCTCACTGCTACAAAAAATCATAGCAGTAGTAATAGAATGTTAGCATTTACTAATATAAATGTCAATATATTATAGCCTATCATTCTTTCAATTGACAAAATATAATTAATGCTATAAACTAATCCTTGTCTGAATTATTTTATTTATGCGTAAGGGAGGGTAGATATGGTAAGGCTTAGAGAACTATTTGCACCAAAAGATTTAACTGAAGGTACCCCTTGGAAAGTAATTGTTGAGTTTACGATACCAATGCTCATTGGCAACATAGCACAGCAGTTTTATAATACTGCCGACTCCATTATTGTAGGAAGATATGTTGGAGATAATGCCCTAGCAGCTGTTGGCAGTGCCTTCCCCGTACTAAATCTATTGCTGGTGCTGTTTGTTGGAATTTCCGTTGGTGCTGGTATAATGGTATCCCAATACTTTGGAGCTAGAGATCGGGAGAAACTGTCCAATACTATTGGTATTTGCATATCGCTTACAGCTATTGCTTCTTTAATTATCATGATTATAGGACCTATTGTTACCCGTCCTATGCTGCTTCTTCTTAATACACCGGAAAGCATAATTGACTGGTGTGAAGACTATCTGATAATTTTCTTTGTAGGCATTGCAGGATTCTCTTATTATAATATATTTGCAGGTATCCTACGTGGCCTTGGCGATTCATTATCAGCACTTGTATTTTTGCTCATTTCTACTGCTTTAAATGTAGTGCTTGATATTATATTTGTCAGTCAGTTTAACATGGGTGTGCCTGGTGTTGCATTGGCAACTGTACTAGCACAGGGAATATCAGCAATTCTTTCATTTATTAAGCTTATGAAAATGGATAGCAGCTTTGACCTTAACCGTAATGTGTTAAAGCTTAATAAGGAATATTCCACTAAATTGATTAAGCTTGGACTGCCTTCAGGTTTAACTCAGGCAATATTTTCACTTGCAATGATTGTTGTGCAATCCCTGACCAACACATTTGGCGAAATGGTTATAGCTGCAAATGTTATTATCATGCGCGTTGACGGATTTGCAATGATGCCGAACTTCTCCTTTGGAAGTGCCATGACAACATACGCAGGGCAAAACATTGGCGCCAGAAAAATGGATAGAGTATATAAAGGAACCAAACAGGGCACTATGGTTGCCGTAGGGGTTTCTACTGTTATTACCATTATTATATTATCCTTTGGTAAACATCTTATGGGTATTTTTACAGAAACAAAGGAATTAGTTGATTTAAGCATGCACATGATGCGAATACTTGCAGTGGGATATATTGCAATGGCTGTAACACAGTGCTTGTCTGGAGTTATGCGCGGTGCTGGAGATACTATAACACCTATGTGGATTTCCCTTATAACTACAGTTGTGCTTCGCATACCTGTAGCCTATGGCATTGCATATCTTACAAGGAGTACAGCTTATCCAAAAGGAAGACCTGAAGCAATTTTTATCTCCCTGTTAACAGCATGGACCATGGGGGCAATAATTACTGCACTTTTCTTTAAAAAAGGCAACTGGCGTAAAAAAACCCTTGTTGATAAATAATAAATGCACTGAAGACATCAGTGCATTTATTATTTATTCTATTCAAATGTTCCTTTAACTACTGCTTTTTTGTTCTCCACCATAATCCTGCCCTTAGCTATGACCGTATCAATATCGAGGGTTTTCTCATCCATAAGGCACAGGTCTGCATCGAAATGTTTTTCAACTCTCCCTTTGCCCTTAAGCTTAAGAATTCTTGCAGGATTGCATGTTACTGCCCTTAGGGCTATTTCCAGTGGAATATCCCCATTAAATACACAGTCCTTTATGGATACCAATAAGCTGGTGGATTTTCCAACACCTAATCCTATAAATTCCTTCTTTTCATTGAAAACAGGCAGGCTTCCCTGGCCATCAGATGATATGGTGAAATTGTCAAGGGAAATTCCTTCATCCAGTATTCTCCTTAATCCCTTGCTGAACCTTACCTCACCATCCTGTTCCTCCCAGAAATCAGGGTCCTCGCTTGCAGTAAAATCAATATATCCGCCTTCTTTTGCATACCTTATGCCTTCCTCAAAAAGCTCCGGATTTCTGTTAATATGGGTAGGTAAAAACTGTGTAACAGGTATTTCAGTTTCCTTAACAGCTCTAAACAGCATTTCAAGCTTTCTTGTGCCGTCACCTACATGAATATTTACAATTCCAGCCTTTCCTGACAGCATGCCTGCAACCCGGGCATCAGCTGCAGCCCTTATGAATTCTTCAAAAGTAGGCTGCGATGACCTGTGGTCAGAAATTGCTACTTCACCAATGCCTATGACCTTGTCTATGAACATTATATCCTTCATTATTTCCCCGGTAAGAGTCCTTAAAGGCAGTCTATAGGAACCGGTATAGACATAGGTGGTAATGCCTTCTTCCTCCAGCCCCCTTGCCTTGGCAACCAGCGCACTCATATCCCTGCCAACGCCATCTGTGCCAAGGGTCCCTACTACAGTGGTAACCCCTGCAGTGGTAAACCCTGTTAAAGTGGATTCAGGAGTTCTGGTTGCAAATCCTCCTTCACCTCCACCACCTAAAATGTGGACATGGCAGTCTATAAATCCCGGTACTAATATCTTGCCGGTGCAGTCTATTTCCTTAACATCTACTACACCATTCAGATTTATATCTATTTTATCCTCTATTGCTGCAATTTTGTCTCCCATTAGCAATACATCTTTTACTCCTATGGGTTCAGGTTTATATACACTGACATTTTTAATAACTGTTATCAATCTCATCATCCCTTTATTGTAGATTTATTGCTATTGCTATAAATACGAAAATTGAGCCTATTATGAAGAAGAAGCCCTGCATCTTTATCTGGAATTTAGCCCATTTACTCCAGTCTATTCTGGCAACGCCAAGTACGCCTATGAGGCTTGCAGATACTGGTGTAAATGCGTCCACAAATCCAGCTCCCAGCTGATAGCAAAGTACTGCAACCTGTCTTGATACTCCAACTATATCAGACAGTGGAGCCATAATTGGCATTGTTAAGGCTGCCTGGCCGGAGTTTGAAGTTACAACTAGATTGAATAAGCTTTGGAATATATACATGCCCCATGCTGCAATAAAGGATGGTATTCCGTTTAATGCATTTCCAATGCTGTACAGTACTGTATTTAATGCTGATGGAGTATTGGCATCAGAGCCTCCCAGTACCAGAAGTATTCCCTTGGCCATGCCTACTACCACTGCTGTGCCGGCCAAATCGGCAACGCCACCCTGGAATGCAGAGGCCATGTCATTTATGGTCATTCCATTAAGCTTGAATATAACTGCAATTATGCCTGCAACCAATCCCATTACAAAGAACTGGGATGCTATTTCTGGTATATAATATCCTTTTGTTGTAACTCCCCAGATTATCCAGATAAGCACTAACAGCATTTCCAGCAATATGAGCTTGTGACCTAAGTTGAATTCCCTTTCTTCATCAGTAGTCTGCTCCAGCTTATCCCTAAAATGCTTATCAGATTCATACATTACTGACAGCTCAGGATTCTTTCTTATCTTTTCTGCATACCTCATCATATATGCAGCTCCCAGCCCTGTTATTATAAACCACATTATAAGCCTGAAATCTGCTCCTGATAGAACAGGAATTCCTGCAATTCCCTGAGCAACAGCCACGCTGAATGGGCTCATCCATGATGCAGCATTACCAACCTGAGAAGCTACAAACGTTACAGTAACTGCTACAATGGAATCATATCCCAATGCTATTACAAAAGGAACCATAACCATTGCAAAAGGTATTACTTCCTCTGACATTCCAAAGGTTGCCCCGCCAAGGGAGAACAGGAAGAATAATAGCGGCAGTGCTAGCCTTTCCAAACCCTTTGTCTTCCTTATAAATGCATATATACCTGCATCAATGGCACCAGTTTTCATTATTATTCCAAAGGCGCCTCCAACCACTAGTATCAATGCAACTATTCCAACGGCTGAACCATACTTATCTCCTGTAACAAGTCCTTCGAATATGTAGTTCAAAAATCCGAATCCGCCAAAATCATCTGTTCCCCATATTCCTGCTGTTTTATGTAGTCTTTTACTGGTGTCATAGAAGTTTTCACCATACAGTTCATACAGAGTATCATCAGTAAGCCCTATTTCATCAAGTTGGGATTGGTCCCAGTTTGATGGATCAGTCTGTAAAAATTCATCCAGTGCTTCCTTGTCAATTCCAAGCTCTTCAAGCTTTGCACTGTCTTCAGCCAGTCTTGGCAGTTCACTGGCTAAAAAGTCCCTGTTAAGATTATAGCTGTATCTGAATGTGTCAGCCCTTAAAACTGTTCTGGTCTTTATGTCCCCATTTGCATCCTTATACTCCACCACATGAGTGCTGAACTTGCCTGCAGGTACCAAAAATGTCAAAATCCAGCAGAGCACAACTACTATAAAAATAATTGCATAAGTATGTGGAGTGCGAATCTTAGTAAAATCCCTTTTTTTGATTCTATCCATATATCTCCCTCCTCTTATTATTTTGGCTAATCAAAGACTTTTCCATAGAGTACTTATGCAATTTCCATGCCATTAATATAACCAGTTAAGCAAAGGATTATTAGCATCAAAAGGTACCTTTTTGGCTTTATTTGGCTGCCATTATATCCTAAAAATGTGCCATTAAATTCATTAATATCTTCTCTCCCTTATTGGTAAGCCTTGTGCCCCTCTTACCTCTATCCTTTGTTATGAGCCCCATTCTTTCCAGCTTATCCAGCCTTCCCCTTATTTCGTATTGAGTCATCTTAAAATCAGTGCCTTCCGACAGCTTGGCCAGTTTTTCCCTGCCTGCAGTTTTACCGGACTTGTTGAGTTCATGTATTTTCTTCAATATGAATATCTGGTCCTCTTCCAGCTCCTCCTCATAATTTGACTCTTCCTTTTCTAATTCATTGCTTCTTTTCTGAAAAAAGTTCCTATGGGGGATATCATTAACAGTCAGTATATTGCCTTCTCTGACTGCCAGCATGTAGCTTATTGTATTAATAAGCTCCCTTACATTTCCATACCAGTCATATTCAATAAGCTGCTTAATTGCTTCATCGGATATTTTAACGCTGTCCATGGTATAAACCTTGATAAAGTACCTGATAAGCTCAGCAATATCCTCTTTTCTTTCCCTCAAGGGAGCAAGCCTTAAATATCCCACCTTCAGCCGATAGTACAGGTCTTCTCTGAACTTCTTTTCATTTACCAGCTGTGCCAGGTTCTTGTTTGTAGCTGCAATTATCCTCACATCAATGGACTTTATTTCATTTCCCCCTATTCTCATAACCTCTTTTTCCTCAAGTACCCTTAAAAGCCTGGTTTGAACCTTCATGGATATATCCCCTATCTCATCCAGAAAAATAGTTCCGCCATCAGCCTGTTCAAACAGCCCTGCTTTGCCCCCTTTTTTAGCACCTGTAAATGCACCTTCCTCATATCCAAAGAGCTCGCTTTCTATTAGTCCATCAGGCAGCGCACTGAAATTAACTGCAAGAAATGGACCCTTTTTTCTTCTGGAAGCATTATGTATGGCACTTGCAAAAAGCTCCTTTCCAGTTCCACTTTCCCCTTCAATCAGTATTGCCAGGTCGGTTTTGGCAAGCTTATTGGCTATTTGCTTAATCCTTTTTATTTCATCGCTTATGCCGATTATGTCATCAAATGTATACTTGGCATAAAAGCCCTTATTTATCAGCTCCCTTTTCAGATTTTCATTGGCTTCTATGGTTTCCTTTACATTTTTAAAAGTAACTATTGTATAATTGCTCTTGCTTAAGTAAAACTTGTTGGCCAGTATTTGAACATTGTCATTATCAAAAACCTTGGTTCCGGTCTCCTTATTCATCAGAAACTCCAGAATGGATTTGTTGTATATAATATCCTTTACGCTTCTTCCAATAACCTTTGTATATCCTACATTTAATAATCTCTTTAAGTTTTCATTAAACACGCTTATCTTGCCCATGGTGTCATATACCAGCAATCCGTCATTCAGCCCATCCAGTACAAGGTTCAGATGTTTATTAAGATTAGTAACTTCGCTGTTTAACTCGGCAATCTTTTTGGCAACATTTATTATTTTCTTCAGATATTTGTTGGAAAACTGCTCTCCTTTAAAATCCAGCATGTTCATTTTGTTGAGTATCTGCATAACTGTTGTAAAATCCATTATTCTGGGCCCAATATCTATTACTTTCTTTACAAATCCTGGAACCTTGTCACATTCACCAGGTGTAATTGCAATATCCACCTTTGGAACGCTCTCTTTTATGTAAGGATAGTAAGGTATGAAGTTTATATGGTCTATTCCCAGCTCTTTCAATGCCCTTATTCCCTCATATGTTGTTTCCTTTTCATCATTGACAAATAGCACATCTGTATCCTTTGGTATTAATACTACCTGGTCAATGTAATCATAATTAATGGTTCTATTTGCAACTATTATTTCACAGTCCGTATCCAGCAGATTCATCTCAATCAGCTCATTTTTCACCAAATCGCTGGACAACACTATTAACTCATCTGATATTTTCTCATGTATTCCTTCCTCCGTTGCAAAGCTTTTTATCTCTACAACGTCATATAAGTATTCCTTTAATTGATTTTGCAAAGCAAACCTAGTACGCTCTGAACCTGCCACCAGTGTAATGCTTCCATTAGCCATAAAAATACCACCTTTATTTGATTTTCTATACTTCCTTCACTTGAAGCGCATATACTATCCGCTGCCAATGCCTTGTTACTTCATTCTAATTCCTTCTTTGTTATTTCTCTAATAACTTCAAATATAGATATATAAACAAATATAAACATGCTTAAAAGCATTGCAATAGATGAAAATGGAGGGAACTTAAATCAGATAATCGCATTAAGTTTTCAATATCTGGATATGCAAGGCCATTTTCCCATTTAGAAACAGCCTGCCTGCAAACACCTATTAGCTCAGCTATCTTCTCCTGTGAAAGCTTATTTCTTTTTCGGAAGCTTTGCAAGTTTTTCCCAAAAGTCATAAGATCACCTCTTTTTATTATTCCCACTGAAGTAGCCTTTTCTCTCCTTCTATCTTCTTAATCTCTGTAATATCCTGGGTAACTTCTAATACTCCTTTATACTCGCCCTTTGAGTTTCTCAGTGCAAAATACTGAATGAGAAGCTTTCTACCCTTAAAGTCTATCCAGAAGGTAGCTGAATCCCTACTGCCATCTCTGAAAGCATCAACAATTTTGTTGACTACATGTACACTTTCAGCAGGATGGCAGTTACGCACATCCCTTCCTATAGCAGCTGGTGAACGGGGAAATGTTCTGTCCTTAGGCTTTGTAAAGAATCTAACCTTGTTGTTTTCGTCTACGAATGTCAGGTCAACCGGCAATGCATTAAACACCAACATTATCTGTTCAAATGTAAGCTCTCCTGTTTCAGTCTTGAATTTCGTACCTTCAAATCCATGTATCTCTATATTTTCCATTTCATCTATAGGGGGTCTCTCAATAAATGGAAAACCATATTCTGCACTTTGCCTGTTCATATCCTCCCATACGGAGTCATCAAACACTTCCATGGCTGCAGGAAACAGTATCAGGTTTTCCTTCTTGGCAATACCAAGCATTGCAAAGAAAAGCCTGCCTATTTGAACATTGAATTCCTTCATGCTAAACTCATCCTTTTCAAACAAGGCCAGTGTGTTCTTTAGGGTTTCCCTGGCTTCATCGTGCAAAGACCACATTATTGAAAGGCCGTTGAATATTTTCATCTTTTTCTCCATATAGGGAAACAATATGTTTTCCTTTTTAAGGTAATGTTCATTAAACTCCTCCAGAGACTTTAATATTCTATGTATCTCCTCTCTTTTCTCCTTTACCTTCTTATCCACAATAATCCTTCTTATTTCCCCCAGTCTTTCTTCCAATGCTTTGTTTTCCTTCATCAATATATCCAAAAAGCTGTTCTCCTTTGGCCTTTCCCAGTGATAGCTTACAAGGGCATTATAAAATACATTTATTACCTTATCCAGTATCTTCAGTATCTCCCTTGGAGTATAACCCTTATTAAGCATTGAGTAGAATACTTCAAAGCATTCCCTTGGAGTTACTGTTTCCACATCTTCCCTGTATTTTTCATATAATGCTTTGCCATCCTCATTATTTAATACTCCCTGAACGTATTCCTTTAATCTTTCTATTTTATTATCGTTACTCATAAACATACCTCCATGTAAATATTTATATTAAATACTTACCCCAATCTGAGCCCATCTATCCTTAACAGCAATGATCTCATGGCTGTATTTCAAATCAAGAGACTTTCTAAATATGGGCCCATCATATACTACTGTGTGATATTCTCCATTTTCCCCGCAGACATCTGCACCACATTTTTCTATCTCCCTAATAAGTGGTAAGCTTAAGTCTTCACCCAGAAATACTTTATCAAGCCTAGTTGTGTCAACCAGCACAATTTTTGCCTTAAACCCGTAGCTTATAAACTCCTCCACTAGCTCTCTCCTGTTTCCATGCCATAGGGGTAGCACTGGCTCAATTGATGCTTTCTTACATACCCTTTCTTCCCATTGCCTATGCTCTTCTATATCTATATCTCCAAAAATTCCATAGTCTATCCCAATATCCTTAAACTTCCCAAGGTTTTCAACAAATACCTCTTCATATTCATGAAAGGATGCCCTGCCTATGCAAAGTTCAATTCCAATGGAATTAGCCTGGGCCTTAATAATGTCCTCCTTCAACCTATGGGCTGAGCTTATACCATTTTCTAGGCTAAACATGGTCAGTAACATCTTAGGCTTATATCCCTCATTAATGGCTTTATACAACGCCAGACATGCATCCTTTCCCCCACTCCACGAAACAAAACAATTACTTGACATTTCTCAACACCTGCTTTCATTATATTTTCTTTACAATTGTACATCCAAAGTTTGCTTAAAGATTATCCCCTAATTCAATATTGTATCCATAATCACAATAGAAAGGAGGTCTAATATAAATTGCAATTCTTATCTATTTTATCTTCTAAAGAAACATAATCTCAGATTGACTCCTTATCAGCCAAATACTCAACAAATCTCATGGCAGCAGAAGATAAGGATACATTCTTCAGAAAACACACGCCAATTGCCCGTTCAGGTATTTCCTCTACAAGCCTGACCTCATAAAGCACATTATTATCCAGATATTCTTTTGAAAATTCCTTCACAACACATGATATCCCAAGGTTTATCCTTGCAAACTCCAACAGCAGGTCATGGGACCCCAATTCTATTTCTGGCTCAATCCTTACGCCTTTTGATAGTATATAGTTTTCCACATACTGCCTTGAATTGGCCTTAGGCTCCAAAAGTATCAGCGGAAGCTCTGTTAGTTCAGAAAATGATAATGGCTTACCTGCTATTTCCCTGTAGCCTTCACCACAGACAAAAATGTCGTGGATATTCATAAGCTTCTTTACGCTTAATCCTGATTCTTCAATGGGAAGGTTGCATATTCCAATATCCACTTCACCTGATTTAATCAGCTCACATATCTCTAATGTGGTCCTGTTTATTATCTTCAACTTAATATTTGGATACTCATTGTGAAATTCCTCCAGAAATGGAAACAGATAATAGCGGGATATGGTATCTCCTACTCCCATTCGCAATACTCCTTGTAACAGCTTTTTTGACTCCAGCAGTTTTGTTTCTCCTACGTCTATTAAATTTAATGCGGAATTTACATGTTCAAACAGTATTTGACCTTCATTTGTAAGTACCACTCCCTTGGGAGTGCGGGTAAAAAGCCTTACATCCAGCTCCCTTTCCAGCTGGTTAATTGCCTGGCTTATAGCAGGCTGCGTCATGTAAAGCTGCCTGGCTGCCTTGGAGAAGCTTTTCCATTTGGCTACTTCTACAAAAACCTTATATAGATCAAGTTTTATTGACATATAACTACTCCTTATATCTAATATTAATACTATTTATTTTACTTATATCAGAATTTAGTGTATATTACAAGTGTAAGGATAAAAAAATACTTATCAAACTAACATTAAAGGAGAGATTTAAATGGAAAGAATGGTGGGTACTGTTGTAAGAGGCTTACGTGCTCCAATTATGATGGAAGGGGACAACATAGTGGAAATAGTCGTGGACACTGTTTTAAAGGCCTCTGAAGTAGAAGGTTTTTCCATTAAGGATAGAGATATAGTTGCTGTAACTGAATCCGTAGTTGCACGTACACAGGGAAACTATGCTGATGTTGATGCCATTGCATTAGATATTGAATCCAAGTTTGAAGACGATACTATAGGAGTTATATTCCCCATATTAAGCCGCAATCGATTTGCAATACTATTGAAGGGAATTGCAAAGGGAGCAAAAAAGATTATACTTATGCTTCAATATCCATCAGATGAAGTAGGAAACCAGCTTGTAACCATAGATGAAGTAGACGAAAAAGGCATCAACCCATGGACTGATGTATTAACTGAAAAGCAGTTTAGGGACCTATTCGGCAAGAAAATACATCCATTTACCGGCATAGATTATATTGAATACTATAAATCCATAGTTGAAGAACAGGGTAAGGAATGTGAAATAATATTCTCAAATGACCCAAGAACAATATTGAAATACACAAAGAGTGTCCTTATTTGTGATATCCATTCCAGAATGAGAACAAAGAGGATATTAAAGTCCAATGGCGGAAAAAAGGTATATAGCCTTGATGATATATTGACAAAATCCATAAATGGAAGCGGATACAACGAAGTCTACGGATTGCTGGGCTCAAATAAGGCTACAGAAAACACCGTAAAGCTGTTCCCAAGAGACTGCCAGCCAATAGTAGAAAGCATTCAATCCATGCTTAGGGAGAAAACTGGAAAGACTGTTGAGGTAATGATTTACGGAGATGGCGCATTTAGAGACCCAATGGGCAAAATCTGGGAGCTGGCAGACCCGGTAGTATCCCCAGCTTATACAAAAGGGCTTGAAGGCACTCCTAATGAAATAAAGCTGAAATACATTGCTGACAATATGTTCCCTGATTTAAGAGGGGAAGAGCTTAAAAAGGCAATTTCAGAATATATTAAAAACAAGGAACAGGACCTTGTAGGCAAGATGGAATCAGAAGGCACCACTCCAAGAAGGCTTACAGACCTCATTGGCTCTTTATGCGACCTAACTTCAGGAAGCGGGGACAAAGGCACTCCAATTGTATATATACAGGGATATTTTGATAGCTATGTAAAATAAGAGTTAAGCCACTAACTTATATAAGTTAGTGGCTTTTCAATTTGTCCTAGTCCATACCGCTCAATGGCGCTTTCAAGAATTTTGCCTATAAACTCTCCTCTTGTCATTCCAGCGGCTTTTGCAGCATATCCCATATAACCATGGTGAATTTTCATTTTGCCATTTTCATCCCTGCCTGAATCTGTTGTAAGCCCTGCAAAGGTGTTTATTTCAAGGAAATATGGTATTCCATCCTTTCCAAGTATCATATCTATTCTTGAATAATCCTTTGCATTTAACACCCTGTATATCTTTAAAGCCGTATCCTTAACAAGCTTTTCCTCATCACGAGTTAACCTTGCCGGACAGTGTATCTTTTCTCTGTCGTACATCTTGTGTTCAAATGTATTTGTCTTGGTATCATTGTACTCGATTTCCACTATTGGAAGCACCATCGGGTCCTTATACCCTATAATCCCGACAGTTATCTCCCTTCCTTCTATATACTCCTCAATTAAAGCCTTTTGTCCAATCTTTTCTGTTATCTTCCTCACAACCTTTGGAAGGTCTTCATACCTGTATATTATGTTTTCTTCTGTTATTCCGGCACTTCCCCTTCCCTCTATGGGCTTTACAAACAGAGGATATCTAAGGTTTATGTCCGGAATATTGTTTGGGTCGCTTGCTACAACAAACCTGGGTGTAGGCAGCCTGTTGTATGCTACAATTTCCTTCCTTTTGGCCTTGTTCATGGGCACAAGGTCTATTCCGGATCCTACATAGGGAATTCCAAAGGTTTCTAAAAAAGCCACCTCCTTAAGGCTAGACGCGTTGAAAACTATACTTATATTTTCCTTTCTGATGTCCCTTAAAGTCTCCCTGGGGTCCCTTTTCCATTCCAACAGGCAAGCATCATAGCCTGCTTCCCGTAAAGCAGAATAATGATGGTAGGCCTCTTCATAGGCATCATCATATATCTTGTCAGGTGTAATCCTCATCTGCTGCTCAACATTCCTATATTTCCTCCAGAAAACACCCACCTTCATATTCATGCCCCCTTTGTATTTTTTTGGCATGACAACACATGCCTTTGTAAAACAAATGCAATATTAAGTTTGCTATTAATTTTTCTACAAAAGTCGGGCTTACAAGGACTTGCTTATGACTCGAAAAGAAATAGATATGGTTATATGGAATATGTGGACTCTAATACATATTATACCATATTAAAATATTATGTAAAGCTAATCTGGATAAGAGGTCATTATCTGTAGTTATCTATATCGATATTTATATATGTTGGAACGTTGGATATTTTGGAATACTTTATAACATAATCATTAGCCCTGTCATAGAAATGAAACTCATCATTACTGTATACAATATATTCGTCTATATTATGGCTTTTTATAATATATACATTATCATAAATATTCTCATAAGTTCCCTTGTCTAATAGCTGGAACTGCTTGTATCTATAGAATTCCCCATCTGAAAATACAAAGTATTCCGGATCAAGCATGTTTTCATTCTGATAAGTACCTCTAATATTTCGGATTGCCATAAGCCTGTCTAATTCACTTTTAAGCTTTATGTTGTAAAATACTGACATAAGAAGCAAAATAACTAATACTATACTTTTGCTGTTTTTCAATACATAAAGCCTAGCCTTTGAAATAGTGTCCTTCATGTAATAACCTCCCCTACATCAGAATCTGCAGAGTAATAACTATGAAATAAGTATTGAAAATCCAGTTTACAAATATATCCTTCTAATATAATTATATCCTATATTAGATAAAAGATATAGTTTTTATATTGCAGTATATGTTTACATATAAAACTACAGGGACTGGTTTAAAAGCCAATCCCTGCTTTAAAATATATACTTACTTCTTCTTCTCCTTCTTCTCTTTCTTATTGCCATTACTATAAATACAATTGCAATGATTAGCACCAGAACAATTCCATAGATCATCAGTGCAATACTGTTAGGATTCTTCAATAGTTCAATTATATTTCTGCTGTTTACAACTACCTTCCTCCCCTGTGTTTTTGAGTAATAATCGGGAACCTGAGGAATGCCCTTTACCTTTTCAAAGGACTTCAGATAAGTGGCCAATGCCCACCATTCCTTAATTTCATGGCCATCTGCTGTTATCACATGGTCGTCAAAGTTCTCTATGGGATTCCCGTACTTGTCCTTTGGAACTATGGACAGAAGCCCAAAGGATTTCTCTCCTACAACGGAAAGCATCTGTGCAGAATACAGCCCTGCAACAATCCTGTACAGTTCATCATCCTTTATTTCCTCCCTTAACCCGTCTTCACCTGTAAGGTAAATATCCGTAACCTTATTGAAAATAAGCCTGTGAGGGTTAAATGTATAGTTTAATCCTGATATATACAGCTGGGCCACATCCATTATAGGAGTTATGGATGCATCTACTTCAGCTACTGCCTTAAGCTCCCTGCCTGTCAGGTATGCAGATACCAATGGGTATCCGGATACCTTGTCAGGCCCTACACCCAGGCTGCTTACATTAAATACATCGGAAACTGTAATATTTCCCTTTACAAAGGATGACCTGATGGTCCCCTTGGGAACTACTGCAGCCCTAACCGGCTCATAGTTTTCTCCTTCTACCAGCTTAACAGTATATATGAAGGAATCGCTGATTAAGTTGCCAAGAGTGCTTTCATCATGCTTTTTCCCCAGCTCAGAGTGTGGTGGAAAGTCAAAAGGTGAATAGGCCAGCACTTCATCAAATTCCATGTTGAATCTGTCCAGATACTTCTTTTGCACTATTTCCCTGAAACCATCTATATATTCCTTTATTGTCTGATCCTCCGGTAGGCTGCTGTCAATGGGTATCAGTTCATACCTGTTTAGCTTCCATTTTCCTTCCCCTGTTTTTGTAACACTTATTACTCCCAGATTGACTCCTCTGTATCCAACTGAGCCTATTACAGTATCCCCTACAATTATTGGCTCCTCCAAAGTTGTATGGGTGTGCCCGCTTATAATGACGTCTATTTCCGGAACCTCCTTAGCCAGTATCTCATCTTCCGACTCATCCTTATTATCGCTTGTTCCGGAATGGGATAGGCAGACTATAAGCTCTGCTCCCTCCTCCTGAAGCACTCTTACCATTTCCTTTGCTCTTTCAATCTGGTCCGTAAACTCTACCAGGGCTAAGGGAGCATATGAATCTGCTTTCTTCCCCATAAGCCCGAAAATTCCTATTTTTATGCCCTTCTTTTCAACTATAGTATATTCCTTAACTCCGTAGTATTCCATTGCTTCCTTCAGCTGTTTCACTTCTTCATTCATTTTGCCCTTTTCATCCACAGGAAACTCCACATTGGATGCTACAATTTCAGGCAGCGGGTCATTGCTGTCTTTTGCACTCCTCAGGCTTTCTGCCAATCCTGCCGTTCTGAAATCAAACTCATGGTTTCCGAAGGTTGTCACATCATATCCCATTCTGCCAAGCATTCTTAGCTCTGGTGAATCCGTTGTAAATATGGTCTGAAAAAGAGTCCCCATTGAAAAGTCCCCTGCATCTACCAGCAACAGCTCACTGTCCCTTTTTCTTTCCTTCTTAATGGCGGAATATAGATATGCAAAACCTCCTACCTCTCTGGTCTCTCCATTTTCCAGTAATTTAAATGGATACATGTTATCATGCATATCATGGGTAAACAATATGGTTATGCTTTTATCCTCCTGTGAATAGGCTGCTGGAGCCAGCATAATGAATAAAATCAACAGAACAAAAATAGTCCTGTATGCCTTTTTCATAACCTCCACCTCATACTTATCAATAATTATTTAAAAACCACTCTATTAGTTTAGAGCCTATGCTAAATGATTCCCTGTACTTCTGTCTTACTTCATCCTTTGAAAACCAGCCTGCAAACAATATCTCCTCCCCATCAGGCCTCAGTTCTCCTTCCATGTATTCCGCAGTAAATCCCACCATCATGGAGTTTGGAAAAGGCCATGGCTGGGAGCCAAAATACCTGATGTTTTTAACCCTTATGCCTGTTTCTTCGTATACCTCTCTCTTTACGCATTCCTCAAATGTTTCCCCATATTCAACAAATCCGGCTATGACGCTGTATTTCCTTTCAGGAAACTGCTTATTATACACCAGTAAAAGCTTATCCTCCTTTGTAACAGCTACTATTACTGCCGGAGATGTCCTCGGCCAGGTAATGTTTCCGCATTTAGGGCAGACCAGTGCCCTTTCAGTATAGCTGTCTTTAATATGGTTTTTTGCGCCGCATACTCCACAGTGCTTATTCAGCTTTAGCCAGTTTAGAAATAGGCTTCCCTTGCTGGCAAGGGTATACATAAACTCATTCCCCATGTTTGCAATGGCCATCAAATCCATATATGCTATTTCACTGTTTTCAATTTCATTTTCAACTTCACCGCACATAATGTTTAATCCCTTAAGCTCGCCTATGCACTGGATATTGGATATTTCAATATTGATCCTCTTTATATCTCCCAGCCTGGGAAACCTGTATCCACCCTGAGTAATAAAAAGAACTGCTTTATTCCCTTTAAACAGTATCCATATGTCTTCATCGCATTCCTTGTGCAATCTCTTTGGCGAAGGCTTAATAGCTGTTTTTTCTGCCACAAAGTAGTCTTCCACTCTAACCCCCCCCAATACCTATTCAGTCTTGCTTTTTTCTTCCAGGAAGCATTTCCTGCATAAAGGCTCATATTCATTAATGGCACCTATTTTAATTCGCTCCGTATCCTTTGATTTCCTGTGGCTGACCCATGCATCGTTTCCGCACTTTATGCAGACAGCATGGTGCTTGTACAAATAATCTGCAATAGGCATAAGCTCCTTTACTATCTCAAAGGGAGTGCCTGTATAGTCCATGTCAAGGCCTGCCACTACAACGGTTATATCCTTGTTGAGAAGCTTATATATGCCTGATATAATCCTGTCCACCGGTCCCTTAAGAAATTGAACCTCATCAATTCCTATTACATCGGGTTCCAGTTCATCTACATAATCCAAAAGCTCGTCTATATCATTTACAAGTATGCAATCCATGGAAGTAAGGTCATGGGTTACTATTTCGTTTTTCCTATATCTATTATCAATGCTCGGCTTAAAAGCAATAGTCTTATATCCTGCTATATTAAATCTCTTTACATCCTTCTCCAGGCTGGATGTTTTCCCTGAAAACATTGATCCTGTATGTACTATTAATTTCCCTTTATATTGATGCAATTTTAACTCCCTCCTTCTAGAATACTTTTATTATTATACCATTATTTTTATGATTTTGCTTTTAAAACTTATCAATACAATCACATTAATTGTTTTTCTGAATATTATAAAGTATGACTATCTGTCAGCAAAAGGAGAGTTGCCTATGAGTAAGAACCCGGTTTTGAAAGTCAAAAATATAAGCATGACATATCACACACTAAATGGCGAGGTTGAAGCCATTAGCAATATAGATTTTGAAGTATATGAAGGAGAGATAATCGGCATTGTTGGGCCTAGCGGCTGTGGTAAATCCACACTGCTTTCTATTATATCCGGATTAATTGCACCTTCATCCGGAGAAGTAATAGTAAAGGGTAAAAAGGTAACCAAACCATCAAAGAATATAGGATACATGTTTCAAAGGGACCACCTGTTTGAATGGAGGAATATACTTCAAAATGTGCTGCTAGGTCTGGAAATACAGAACAGGGTAGACAAGGAGGCCATTGAGAAAGCTGAAAGACTGCTTGAAACCTACGGATTAGGAGAGTTTAAGGAAAGCTATCCCAGGCAGCTGTCTGGCGGAATGAGGCAGAGGGCTGCCCTGATAAGAACCCTCATGGTAGAGCCTGAGCTTTTGCTTTTAGATGAGCCCTTTTCTGCGCTGGATTATCAGACGAGGCTGGCTATATCCGATGAAATCGGACTCATTTTAAAGAAAGAGAATATAACAACCCTTATGGTTACCCATGATATAGCTGAAGCCATATCTATTTCAGACAGAATAATCATACTCAGCAACAGGCCTGCTACAATCAAGGATATCATCGATATAAATCTGACATGCCCCAATAACAAATGGAGCCCCATAAACTGCCGTGAAGCTCCAGAATTCAGGCATTATTTCAATAGAATATGGAAGGAGCTGGATATACATGTATGATAATGAAGTTTCAAAGGAGCATAAGAGTTTTCTTCAGAAGATAAAAAGGAGAAAAAAGATAATACTCATAACCCAGATATCCATATTTGTTTTCGGGTTGATATTTTGGGAAACAGCAGCCAGGTTGTCCCTGATAGATACATTCCTTACAAGCAGCCCTTCCAACATATGGAACACTTTTTTGAAGATGATAAGAACGGGAAACCTTGCCTATCATGTGGGAATATCAGTTTTTGAAAACATCGTAGGGTTTACAGCCGGCACATTTCTTGGAGTGCTGGTTGCAATAGGGCTTTGGTGGTCGGATTTTCTTGCAAAGGTATTTGAACCCTATCTGGTGGTGTTAAACAGCCTGCCTAAAACAGCACTGGCACCAATTATCATAATATGGATTGGAACAGGATATGACGGAATAATAGTCACTGCAATTTCTGTTTCAGTAGTCATCACCATCATGAATATGTTCAACAGCTTTATATCTGTCGACGAAGATAAGATAAAGCTCCTCAAAACCTTTGGAGCAACAAAATATCAGATATTCAAGAAAGTAGTGTTTCCTCATTCAATTCCCGATATGATAAGCACCTTGAAGGTGAATATAGGCTTATCATGGGTAGGAGTAATAGTGGGGGAATTCCTCGTATCCAGGGCAGGAATAGGGTGGCTGCTGGTCTATGGCAGCCAGGTATTCCAGTTTGACCTGATTATGATGGGAGTATTCATACTTGCCATAATTTCAGTAATCATGTACAAGATAGTCTCCATGGTGGAGAATAAGTTTACTAAGTGGAATCAATAAGGGTCTATAATAAATGTTGGAGTGCAAAAATGTACTCCAACATTTTTCCCAAAAAATAAAATGCAAATGTACAGAACTTGTTAAGTGGATTGAACAGGTTTATTAAGTAGACTCTAAAATAGTAATGGAGCGGGATTGAAAATAATCCCACCCCAAATATTGACATAAAGCCTGTTTATCTGGAAAATATTCCTATATTCCCGCTGCTGAAGTAGAAGTATACCACTGGTGGCAATAAATCCAAATCAACCAATTGGCCATACATGTCCACTATTGTATCCCCTTCTAATTTGATAAATACCATATTTCCTGCATTAATCCACTGGATAAGCAGGCTTTGGGCTTCAGGGCTGTTGTTAAGATAATTGATATCAAAGGCCTTATCATTTACTATCACAGTATTTGCTGGCAAATCTTCCATATTCCCTATTATTGTAACCCTTCCTTCTGCTATAGCTGACAGCCTAGTTCCATCCCTGCCTATGAATATGACTTCTACCTGTAAGCCTGTAGCTACAAACCCTTCTGGTACAGTCCAGGTACCTATATAGAATCCAGCTTCTACTTCATCCATTGGAACTCCAATGCTTTGTGGATTGCTGCCTAGAGGTAAAATCAGCCTAAAGTATCCTTCTCCTCCTTCTGGTGCATTGAAGCTGACTGTCAGCACATCTCCTGCGTATAATTCCACATCCTGGCTGGGCTCTATATTGGTTATCTCTGGAATTTCTTCTTCTCCTGGTATAACAGTTACCCTGCCTTCTGCTACCCTTCTTAACATATTTCCATATGGGCTGATGTATATCACTTCTACTGGCATATCATATGCTTCCATTCCCTCTGGTGCAGTCCAGGTACCTACATATAGCCCTTCTTCAACTTCTTCCATTGGCAAACCTATGCTTTCTGCCATGGTTCCAAAGGGGAGGATCACATTAAAGTACCCTTCACCGCCTGGTGGACCATTGAAGCTAACAGTTAACACATCTCCTGCTGTTAAAGTAATATCCTCATCTGGCTGGATATTTGTTATCCCTGGGGCTTCCAGCTCAACATATACCCTTCTTTGTACTATTGTTTCATTTCCTGCAAAATCTATTGCCCTTATTTCAATTGTATTCTCCCCTTCATCTACCAGCACTTTTATCCTGAAGTTCCCTTCTTCATCTACTGGAACTGATTCACCTTTTACTATTAGCTCTGCTATTCCGTAGTTGTCCACTACATTCCCGGCCACTTCTACCGACTCATTGTTAATATGCAATCCATCTTCTGGAGCTATAACAGTTAAGGTTGGCAGTGCCTGATCCTTTATTACCACTACCTTAGGTGAAGGTTCAGTTTCCATACCTCCTATTTCTAGGGTTGCCATTATTTCATTTCTCTCCTGTGGCAAATCCACATCTATTGCAAATCTCAGACCTTTTGTTTCTGCACTAGCTGACTTTTCACCATTTACATATACATTAACTACTGCATCCTTTGATACTGTTCCTTCCACTGTTATTGAATCCTGGTTAGTGTAGTTTAATTCAGCCAGGTTAGTTATTTCTGGTATGGATACTTCGTATTTCATGACTGCCCTCATCATGAAACAGCCCTCATAAACACCTTCCAGGGATACAAAGCTGCCTCTTACATTTAGGTACATCCTATCATTATGCTTTGATGATGTATCTATGCCTGTGGCAGGCACGTAATTGTAGGGCATATCTTCTACTGTTGAAATGTAAAAGTCTCCATCAGCTATAAAGCCAATGCTTGTAAGGTCTATATAGTTCCATGCTCCTCTTACCAGGTCATCTCTAAATACTGGTTCTCCTATTTGTACCGCTGTTCCATCCTCCAGAATATCGTAAATAGCAAATCCTAGCCTGTTGCCACCTGGTGTTGGAAAGCTTTCGTCCCACAAATATATATTTAACCCTTTGACCAATCCTGGTTTTTCTGGAGTAAACCTGACTGCTAATCCTACTGGATAACCAGATAAGTAGGATACCAATCTGTTTTCTGCAGTTCCGTCATCGTATATTATCTGTTCCTCATACCCTACATACCTTCTCAACTCAAGTTCTAGGTATATTTCTTCCTCTTCTTCAACAACTACTGTAAATTCTGCTGGCTCATAATTTCCACTAGTTACCTTCAAGGTATATGTCCCTATTAGCACATTTGGCATAACAAAGGTTCCTTCATCATCTGTTGTAACAGGCTGTACTCTGTTATCTTCTACCAATCTAACCAGGGCATTGACTACAGGCCCCTTTGAATACCTGTCGAATATTCTACCCCTTATTGTATTCCTTGGCTTCAATGGCAGGAAGAAGGACTGCTCAGTAACCTCACCGGCCCTGACTTCTACCACTATTTCCTGCTCAATATAGCCATAGGACTCAGCCCTTAATGTATAAGTTCCTTCAGACAGGGCTATTCTATATTCTCCGTTTACTGGACTTGGATTTACAACTGTTCCTGTTTCAAGGACTGTTATAGTTGCCTCGTCAACTGGTATACCGAACCCCCTTGACATTGGAATGTTTTCAATCTCTTCATCATAGACTATCTCATACTCTGGATTAGTTTCATCTATTATCTTATAATCTGGCTCTGGAATTACAGAATCATCCCTATTCTCTCCGTCAGGTTCCCCATATGCAAATTGTAAAACTTCCCTATCATCAACATTAATTTCCTCTACCAATTCCACCTGGGGTCTTGAGCCTTCTTCTGGTGTAAAAGTGTAATTCATATGGGCCCTAATCATTACAGCTCCTGAACCTCCTAGGCTGGAAAATGGTTGCATTTGTCCTATTATATTTGCATAGGATCTGCTACCATAAGGTGAATTCTCATCTATCCCTGTTCCTGGAACATAGCTTCCTTCTCTATCCTGTATGGTTGAAATATAGAAATCCTTATCAGTAAAGAAATTCAACTGGGATAAGTCTATATGGTTCCAACCACCTCTTGTTAAGTTGTCTACATAGATTGTTTCTCCTACTTTTGCTATCCTACCGTCTTCCCTTACCTCATATACTGCAAATCCCAACCTATTTCCACCTGGTTGTGGCCAATCATTACCCCACAGGTAAATATCAGCACCTGTCAATTTGCCATATAGGGTTGGGGTAAACCTTACAGCTAATCCATAACCCGCCTGATTCATGGTTGTAGCATTTTCTGCTGTTCCATCATCATATTTTAATACTTCTTCTTCAGGTAAAGTATAGCCCATAGCTTTTACGGTAACATCATCTATATACCAACCTGCCCGAACCTGTGTCATATCGGAATGGAAGAAAAACCTGATTTTTATTGTGGTGCCTACATATTGATTTAAGGCTATTTCCTCTGTTATCCAGCCATTGCTTACATTAGTATAGTTTGGAGAAACTATTTGCCAGGTTTGGCCTCCATCGCTGGACACCTGTACATTGCCATAGTCGTATCTATTTTCAGTATTGTACCAGTGGGTGAATATCAGGTATGGGAGCTTATCCTCTGGGATTTCTATTGGAGGGCTTTCAATATACCCGTCAAAGTTATAATTGTAATCCCCATTAAGCTTTGTAGCCCATAGCTTTTCTCCTGAATAGGCTGCATTTGGCCCAGATGTAGGCACTCCCCACTCCCAGCAGTTGTTGGTCCCATTAGTGGTAAATCCGCCGTTATCATCCTCAAAGTCTGTAAAGAACAGTGTTACAACCTCTGGTGCCATTGCAGATACTTCCACTGAATAAGGGCTTTCATTTCCTGACAGGTCTTCAGCAGTCACCACATAGTAGTAGGTAGTATTAGGTACCAGATCTATATCCTTAAATGTATTTTCCACAGTCTCCCCAATTTTCACATATCCATCCCCTGATACTTCAGAGCGATATATGTTATAATGAGACAGGTCTCCAACTGACAAGTGAGCCCACTCCAGCTTTATTCCAGTTGGACTAACACTAACTGTTAAGTTCTCAGGACTTTGTGGAGGCTCCAGGTCTTTGCCCACTATTCTGACATTATCAATATACCAGCCAATCCTATTCACAGCATTGTCAGATGTAAAGTAGAAGCCAACAAATACTGGTTCTTCCGAGCCTATATACTCATCAAGGCTTATAACAACTTCATTCCATTGCTGACTTGCTCCAGTATAGGGCCCGCCAATGAGGTTCCAGGTTTGGCCATAGTCATTTGTTGCATAGACAAATCCGTTGTCATAGTTGGTTTCTATATTATACCAGTGGTGGAACCTTATAGTTGCTTCTTCCAAGGTGGCATCCCTTAAATCAATAGGTGGTGTTATCATCCAATCCCTGGCGTTTGATCTATAATTGCCTCCCAGTACAGTACCTGCTAAGCCTTCTCCTTCATAAGGCTCTGGGTCTACTCCTGATACAGCCTTACCAAAACTCCAGTCTCCGTTAAATACCCAGCCTATTGCCATATCCTCAAAACCCTGTACATATTCACCGGGCTTTACTCCAAATATAATTCTTATAATATAATCTGGAGTAATAGTCGCTTCTCCTGAAAAATCCCTTGCCCTAATCCTATATCTTATGCTATTTCCGCTTATCATATCACTGCTAATAGTACCCTTATAGATCCCATCTTTATGGTTTCCTGATACCCTGTCCATTGGGATTAGGTACCAGTAGGTCTTCCCCTCTGGTTGCACAAGAAGCTCTACTTCTGTTACCGATACATCATCCATTACCCTTGCTTCCACTTCTATAGTAGAACCTAAATATGCCTCTTCCACCTTCTGTTCATGAATTATGACTGCATCTTCTAAGTCTTCACCTTCTACTAGTAACTTGCCTTCTACATAGCCTGTTCCTGCCTCATCCAGGTATATCTTCTGTTTGCCATCCTCTTGCCAATTCACAATTTGAAAAGGCTTAAAACCTCCCTCTGGTGTTGGATTCCTATGGGTTCCTTCTGCATATGCAAAGCTTGATAGGCTGCCTAATATCATTGCTACGGCAACAAGCACAGACAGTATTTGTTTGATATTCCCCCTTTTTAGCATCTAGAAGTTCCCTCCTTTTTATTCTATCAATTCCAGTATAGGCCCTCTTTTATTCCTTAAGAGGGCCTATTCAATTGCAAGCTATTTTTCATAGAATAGTACATTTCCTGCACTGTCATAGTAAATCAAATACTGAGGTAATGCTTCTATGCTTACCAGTTGGCCGTAGATATCGACTATTGTATTTTCAGCTACTTTAATGTAGGCATCCCTTCCCATTGACAACCACTGGATTAGTTTAGCCTGTGCGCTGGAATTCCTATTAAGGTAGTTAATGTCAAATCCCTCATTATCGACTATTACTGTATTATTTGCCAAGTACCTCATATTGCCTATTATAGTTACCCTTCCTGCTGCCAGTGCCACAACCTCATTTCCATATGGGTCTGTATAAATTATCTGAACCTGTAGCCCTGTAGCTGCCACTCCTTCTGGAACAGTCCAAGTGCCCTCATACAGCCCATCTGATATTTCTTCCACTGGGATTCCCAGGGATTCAGCCATATTCTCACTTTCTATAGGAACGATCAGCCTGAAGTAGCCTGTACCACCTGCTGGTGCGTTAAACCTTACTACCAGTACGTCTCCAGCTCTCAAGACTACATCTTCATCTGGCTTAATATTTGTTACCTCTGGTAAATCCAATCCTACATGTACAATTCTTTCAACTACTGTTTCATTTCCTGCCAAGTCTATAGCCCTAACTGTAATTATGTTGGTCCCGTTTTCCACTATCACTCTCTCGTGATAATGGCCATATTCATCTACCCTTGCAACCTTGCCATTTATCAATAGCTGCTTCAAGCCCCTGTTATCCGATACATACCCTTCCACATGGACTACATCTGTATTTATCTTAATGTTGTCTTCTGGCCTTTCTACAGTCAGCTCTGGCAGCACCTGATCCTTTATAACCGTTAAAGCTGGTGTAGGCTCAGTCTCCACCTCATTCATCTCTGCTGTTACCATTATTGTGTTTTCTTCCAGAGGTAGTTCTACTTCTGCTGAAAACCTTAGGTTATCAGCATTCACACTGGCCTTCTTTTCCCCATTTACATATACGTTTACTATTGTGTCAACTATCACAGTCCCCTCTACAGTTATGCTGTCCTGATTTGTGTAGTTGACCTCCTCTAAGTTGGTTATGACTGGGGTCAGTACTGCATACTCCATGACTGCCCTCATCATAAGGGCACCTTCTACATCTGCATCTGCCAGAGGTATAAATTCTCCCATTATATTCAAGTAGGACCTGTCTCCATGGGGCGAAGATTTATCTACAGCCGTTCCTGGGCAGCTTGTGCCTTCCAGATCCTGAATTGTGGATATGAAGAAATCCCTGTCTGTTAAAAATGCGTAGCTTGACAAATCTATATAGTTCCAGCCTCCCCTTGTCAGGTTGTCCACAAATATTGGCTCTCCTACCTGTACTGGCTTCCCATTAACTATATCATAGATTACAAATCCCAATCTATTTCCTCCTGGGACTGGCCAATCTTCTCCCCACAGGTATATATTCAAGCCCTTTACTTTACCCAGTCCTTCTGGTGTAAACCTAACAGCTAACCCATTGCCTGCCTGGTTCAATACCAGGGCATTTTCTGCTGTCCCATCATCGTAGGCTATTTCTCCTGGATATCCAACATACCTCTTAAGCCCCAGCTCCACATATGTGACTTCGTTAGGGCTTACAGTAACTGTAAACTCTCCTGTTTCAAATCCATCTGCTATTACCCTTAAGGTATAAGTTCCAATTAGCACATCAGGTATAGTGAAGTTACCCTCTTCATCTGCTCTGACTGGAGCTACCCTCTTGTCTTCCACCAGGCTTATTAGTGCATTTGCTGCTGGATTTCCATAGTACCTGTCATATGCCCTGCCTGTTATGGTTCCCCTGGGTTTTACTGCCAGCAGGAATGATATCTTTGTTGGCTCTTCTGTAACTGTAACCTGCCTTTCTTCTTCAATAAACCCGTAGGCCTCTGCCCTTATGGTATAGGTTCCCAAGGGAAGGAAAATTCTGTATTCTCCTGTTACTGGGTTGGTCTTTACAGTCCTTCCTGTTTCAAGAACTGTTACTGTTGCGCCTTCATCTGGTATCCCTGCCCCCCTTGACATAGGGGTATTCTTAACCTCTTCATCAGATACTGTTAAATATACTGCTTCTTTGCCCTCAGTCTCTCGCTTAAATATTTCAGCATAGGATACTCTTTCTCCTGCTTCTGATGGTGCTGGCTTTGCCCCCAATCCTATTCTCACAGCTTCTGGCTGCTCTCCCTCTGGCAGGGCCATAACGTATACATCATCTACATACCAGCCATCAAAGTGATTTGCCGCATCTGAATTAAAGAAGAACCTTATCTTAATTGTATCCCCCTTATATGCAGTTAAGGGCAATTCTTCATAGAACCACTGGCGCACATGTCCGCTGTATTTTCCATCGGGAGTTGGAGTAATATTAACCCAGGTTTGTCCTCCATCTTTGGATACCTGTACCTGTCCATAATCCCATGCTATGCTTGTCTTTTCCATATCATACCAGTGGTTAAATACCAGCACTGCATTGTGATCTTCTGGAATTGTTATGTCTGGCGATTCTATATATGAAGAGCTCCTTACGTATTTATCGTGCAGCTTTGTTGCCCACAGCTTCTCCCCTGAAGCTGCTGCCCCTGGTCCTGTTGTTGGTGTTCCCCACTCCCACATAATTTCTGTTGGATAGGTCACACCAGTTGTAAATCCGCCATTATCCTCCTCAAAATCTGAGCCATATAGCTCGACATATTCAAGGGCTATGCCACTAGCTTCATTTGAATACTGACTTTCATTGCCTGACAAATCAACAGCAGTTACAACATAGAACTGTTCTATATTCTTTGGTGCTGTTGTATCCAGATAGGTATTAATGCTTACTTCACCTATAAGATCATATGGTCCTCCCTGGACATCAGACCTGTAAATCCTATAGTAGCTTACATCTCCATCAATAGAAACATCCCAGCTTAGCTTTATCCCCTTTGCACTTGTAGTTGCAGTAAGGTTTAATGGAGCTGTAGGTGCCTCTGTATCTATTGTTACTATCCTGACATTATCAATATACCATCCTAACCTTTGGTAAAAACCATCTGCCACAAAGCGGAATCCTATATATACTGGATTTTGTGAGCCAATGTACTCCCTTAAATCTACTACAACTTCCTTCCATCCGTTACTGCTGTTGCTATATTGTGGCCCTACCTGTGTCCAGTTTTGGCCATAATCATTTGTTACATAAACGACACCGTAGTAATTATTACTGTAAGTATCGTACCAGTGGTGGAATCTGAAGGTTGCTTCTTCCAGCGAGGAATCTCTTAAGTCTATAGGTGGGCTGATCATCCAGCTATCTGCGTCGTAAGAATGGTTTCCTCCCAGTAAAGTACCAGCCAATCCTCTTCCTTCATATGGTTCAGGGTCTACTCCTTCTACTGCTTCTCCCCACTGCCAATCTCCATTGAAAATCCAACCCATTGGTTCGCTTTCAAAGCCTTCCATATACTCGCCAGGCCTTACTCCAAATAATACCTCTATGAAGTAATCATCAGTAACCCTTGCTTCACCTGCATAGTCCCTGGCCCTTATCCTGTATTTTACAATGCCCTCTTGAAGGATCTCATAGCTTACTATGCCCCTATATATTCCATCCTTGTGATTTCCTGAAATCCTATCCATTGGAATTAAGTACCAATAGGACTTGCCTTCTGGCTGCATCAGCAATTCCACTTCCATAACTGCCACATCATCAATTACTCTGGCCTCTATCTCCGCATCCATGCCAAGCAGTATCTCTTTAATTTTCTGTTCATGGATTATAGTCACATCTTCCAGGTCTTCCCCTTCAACCAGTACCTTGCCTTCTATAAGTCCTATGCCTGAAGCTACATTTGTTACTGCTCCGTATGCATCTAACAAGCCGTATCCATATCCAAAGTTTGGTGACCTTCTATAGGTTTCATCGGTTAAAGGCCTTGCTGTTCCAGTTAGTATATCCCTTATCTCCTCAACTGTTAAAGCACTGTTAGCAGAAATCATCAGGGCTACGGTTCCAGTAACATGTGGTGCTGCCATAGATGTCCCATCAGCTAGAGCATACCCTCCTGGTATCGAGGACCTTACATTTACTCCTGGTGCTGATATTTCAGGTTTAATCATGGTCTCATCATAGGGTGATGGTCCCAGTTTGGAAAAGCTTCCCCTCTTATCATTTATATCTGTTGCTGCTACTGCAAAGGATTCTGGATAGTTGGCGGGGACTACTATTGAACCTGGCCAGGGTTCTGGCTCAAACAATCTCTGGTTCCCAGCAGAAAACACTGGGAATATCCCTGCTTCGCACCAGTTAATCACTGCTTGCCTGTACCAATCGTCAATGCCATCCAGCCCTCCCCAGGAGTTGTTCACCACATCCGGTGCAGCACCTGGGTCCCCACCTGGGTGTAACATCCATTCAGCTGCATCTAATAGTATCTGGTCTGTTGTATTACCAGCTGCATCAAACACCCTAGCTGATATCCACCTTGCTCCTGGTGCCACTCCTATCTTATTGCTTCCATCTGGTTCCTGCCCTACTATTGTTCCCATTACATGTGTACCATGGCCATCCGAATCCTGTGGCAATGTAGTTTCATATATTGGGTCAAACCAGCTCTTTTCTGGTTCTACTATTTCATCATTAACGGGATCATATCCCCTCCATTTGTTCTTTAAAGCTGGATGGGTCCAATCTACTCCTGAATCCAGCGAGCCTACTACTGCCCCTGTACCGTCAATGCCTAGCTCCCAAACCATATCTGCCTTTACCCGTCCAACATTCCATTCAATACTGTTATCTGAATCTGGAGTTACTTCCTCCAGCTTAATTTTTTCTATGTGATGGGTTTTATTTTTGTAAATTTTCGCTACCTCAGCCCTGTAAGATAGGTTTTCTACGACCTCCTTACTTCCCTTTACATATATCATATTGACTATATGATATGATTTAAATTCCTCTATATTGCCCTTATCCTTTTCCTGCTGCAGGTATTCCAGCAGATTCCTCTGCGTTACTTCTGCTTTGTCCTGTAAGGCTTGTACAACTGCTCTTCTTATTGCCAGCTTAGTATTGTATGGTGTCATTTCCATTGCCACTGCCTTCCTTGTAGCCTCTGCCACTCTAGCAGTGTCCACCTGATCCTTTAAGTATACTAGAACTTCTACTGTATCTGATTTCTTCAGGTCTTCCTTTACTTCTGGCATGATCTTTGCTGCTGCTTCTTCCTTTAAGTCTTCCAAGGCAAGCCTAATAAACCCCTTCTCTGCATATGCTAGGGATGAAAAGCTGCCTAAGGTTAATACAGCAATAACCAGTAGAGATAGCACTCTGTTAATTTTCTTCCTTTTTGACATTTAACAAAAACCCCCTTTTTTTTTGTTAAATGGTCTAATTTTATCTTTTTATTACCTTCATTTCCACCTCCTGCCTATAATTAAATTAGTATATTCTTAATATTTACATAATAATGAATTGCAAGATAATTTTCTATATTTTCTATAATTTTACAATATTGTACTTTTTATGTCAAGTCCACAAGCAAAAAACGGGTTTTAATAAATGTTGGAGTGCAAAAATGTACTCCAATATTTTTTCCAAAAAATAAAATGCACTCGTGCAATAAACCCACTAAAATGTTAATTGGCTAAAAAATAAACATACAAAGGAGGTTTATTCACAAGTGCAATAAATACTAACCCGTTACCATAAGCTTAAGGATGAGAATAAGGAAGCTGCTGATTTAATGCTGTTGTATAATGATGACTTGCGCATTGCTCATAGGCTTAAAGAATGGTTTTATGAAACTTGATCCTTTTCATTTTTAAGAGTATTTACCATCTGTCATAATGGACCTTGCTTTCATTGTATCTGTCCCTTGGGTTTACTTCATGAGCTTTCTTTCCTACAGCAATTACACCTACAGGAACAATATTCTCAGGCAGGTTCAAAAGCTCGGATGTGGATTTCATAAGGTCATCCTTAGGGTATATTCCGCACCAGACTGCTCCAAGTCCCAAACCATGTGCTGCCAGAAGCATATTTTCCAGGGATGCTGAACAGTCTGAAATCAAAAATCCAAACTCAGTCTGAAGGTTTTTATCACCACATACCACTATGCCACATCCGGCATTTGGAAGCATCTTGGCATATGGATGAAACTGAGCCATAGCCTCCAGAACTTCCTTATCCTTCAATACTATAAATTCCCTGGGCTGCATGTTATGAGCTGAAGGTGCCTGGAATCCGGCTTTTAGTATTGTCTTTATTTCCTCATCACTTATAACCTCTCCGGTAAATTTTCTAATGCTTCTTCTGGTATTAATAGCTTCAAATATATCCATAACCATCCACCCTTTCTCTACATATTACTATATTTCTCAATGCAGGACTTGCATATGCATACCTTACCTTTTTTATCATCCGGAACCATGTCTAGTACATGTTTGGGCACCACCACATCCTGGCACCAGCATTTCTCCTCCCCATGCTGGCAGTTATTAGGCTTCCCGCAAATAGGGCATATCTTTTCCTCTTCTGTTAATGCCATATTATCACTCCTTTAGATTGCTTATTCACAACACTTTTATACAAACAATGCTTCAGTTAGATTTCTACCTCAAGCTGTAGTCAAATTTGAACCTATTGCCATCAATAGCCTATTTTCATAAACCTACGTTTTATTATACCATAATTTTCATATCACTTATTTTCCTTTTTGTAATATTATATAATTGTAACTAATGAGTTCCAAACAGGAGGCATGTATTATGGAGAGGGTTATAAGAAAATGTAAGGTATGTCCAATAGGATGCGAGCTAATAATAACCGAAAACCCAAATGACCCCTTTGATATCAAAGTGGAAGGAAACAGCTGCAACAGGGGAAGGAATTTCGGAATACAGATTACAACAAACCCTATGAAAGTATTAACAGGCAAAGTGACTTTATTAAAGGGAAGCATGAAACATCTTCCTGTTAAAACAACAGGGCCTGTTCCCAGAAATAAGGTTGAAGAATGCCTAAGAGTTATAAATTCTACAGAAATCACAGCTCCTGTTAACAGGGGAGATGTAATCATAAAAAACATTTTGGGTTTAGGAGTAGATGTAGTGGCAGCACGCAAGGTTAAGGCCATTGGCAATTGAAATAAGACAGAAGAACCGTCCCTCTGTCTTACTCTGTCTTATTCTACAATTGTATCCAGTTTGTGGTTAATCATATGGTTATATAGAATTGGGGCTATTGTTCCCTTCAATACACTGGATAAGCTGACGGTCCACCATATTCCCAGAAGGCCTAGTTCCGTACTGCTTAATAACAGTGCCACAGGAATCCTCAGTATATTAAATACCATTCCAATCAGAGTTGGAGGCATTGTCCTTCCCATTCCGTTAAAGGCCCCTGCAGTGCCTATTTCAGTAGCCATGAAAAACTGAGAAATTCCAAGTATTCTTAAGTAGTTTATTCCTTCCTTTATTGCAATTGGGTCATTGGGAGTAAAGATAGTGAAAAGCTGTTTTGCACCTATTATCAATAAAAGGGATGTAAATATACCTATAGTTCCCAGAATCTGCATACCTCTTTTATATCCCTTCCTTATTCTATCAACTTTTTTGGCTCCATAATTCTGGCCTACAAATGCAGATATGGCTGAGGAAAATCCCTCCGCTGACAGCCAGGATATGGATTCAATTTGGGAACCTATATTCATAACTGCAACAGCAGTATCCCCAAATCCTGCTACAATCCTTGTAAGTATCATGCTTATGCTGGCATGAATGGCTGTTTGAACAAAGGGCGGAATCCCCAGTTCTACTATCCTTTTAATACATTGTAAATCAGGTTTGGAAAATAGCCTAACACTGGAGTAAATCTCCCTGTTTTTCCTGCCGATATAAATGAATACTATGGTAACCAGTGCCTGGGAAAAGGTGGTTGCAATGGCAGCTCCAGCTGCTCCCATGGAAGGGATGGGCCCTATTCCGAAAATCAATATGGGGTCCAGTACCATATTAGCAATTAATCCTATGGTATTCAGCTTAAAAGGAGTGACGCTGTTTCCTGCACTATTCAATGTAGTTGAGTATAAAGGATTCAAAAACTGAAATATAATGCCTAAGCCCACAATTCCCAAATAGGATTGGGCCATGTTTATTACTTCTAATTGATTTAAATTAAAAAATCCTATTATTTGCTTTCTAAAAACAACCAACAGCAATGAATACAAAACAGCAATAATAATATCCAGCTGTAATCCATTGGATATATACTTCTTAACTTCATCTAGATCCTTTCTGCCATAAGCATGGGCAACACTGACACCTAACCCTACCTGGGTTATCAATATGAGCCCTGAGCCAAGCCATAGTAAATTTCCTGCAGATCCTACTGCTGCAACTGCTTCAGTACTATATCTTCCAAGCCACATGGTATCAGTCAGGCTGTATGCCATCTGTATAAAGGATGTTCCCATAATGGGCATGGCTAATTTAATTAAGGTGCTTGTAATCCTTCCTTCTGTTAAATCCAAATTCCTGTTCATTGTATCCCCCACAATACATTAAGAGTATAGAATAAATTTTATATGATAAAAAAGGAATATTCAAGTGGAATTGGGCTTATGGAAGTGCATGTTGAGGGGTAACGCCTTAATGCGCCTAATAAAGCGCATTAAGGCAATTACAAAGTATGGGAGTGTTTGATGCGCAGGGAAAAATCTATGTTAAATGGATTTTAATTTAATTTAATTTATCCATCAGCTTGAAAAGGTCGTCAAAACTGTTTATCAGTCTTTTACATATGTTCTGTATTTTCAGGTACAGTAATTTTTCTGCCTTGTCAATTTTTTTGGCTTTTACTTTGGCTGCTTCCTTTATTGATGCTCTTTCATCCTTTGTCTCAGTTGATTTTTCATTGTCTGTTGGCTTCTTTTCTATTTCGATTATTGTTTTTTCAACTTCATCCTTCAATGCTTCATTATCAACTTGCTCTTTTTCCACCGGCTCATCTCTAGGATTTGCTTTTTCCATTTTATCCAGCTTCTTCTGAAGCCCTGGCGGCAACTTTTCTCTCTTTGCAAGCCCTGGAGGTAACTCATACCTTTTGGCTAATCCGAGGGGGAGTCCTTTCTTAGCTTGAGCATTAACAGGCGCAAAGGCTACAAACGAGATAGCACTGACCAATGCAAAGCACACTAACACTCTTGATACTTTTTTTTTCATTTCCTACCCTCCTTTCTTTAATATTCGAGTTAATATTGTTGTGTCCCTTTCTCCTTCATTGCCCTGCCAATATCAATTATAGGTTATGAATATTGCCCAGGTTTTACAGATTGTTTAACATTTGTTTCTAAATTATTAATAATTGTTACAGATATCTATTTTTTGACAATGTTTTTTGTATAGTATTTATATAAAACATGTATTTTTCTGCTTTTCATATTCCTAGGGAGTATAACATAATTTTACATATTTCTACAATTTTCTTAGTTGTGACTTTTGTCGGGTGGATTAATAAGAAATTTAATGGTATAATTAATTAATTATTAAAATACAACCCTTGACAGTAAACAGCGTTGGAGGTGAATGGATTGCAGAATTCGGCAAAGATTTTGGTAGTTGATGATGACCCCAATGTATTTGAACTGATCAAACTATATGCTGATATGGAAGGGTTTCAGGTTGTAGGGGTAAATAACGGTGACCTTGCATTATCAGCCTTTGATAAGGAAAATCCTGATGTAATAATACTTGACCTTATGCTCCCGGGAACGGATGGCATGACACTATGTAGAAAATTCAGGGAAATGCGCATGGTTCCAATTATAATGCTTACTGCCAGAGGAGAAGAAGCCGACAGAATACTGGGACTTGAAATGGGGGCAGATGACTATGTATCAAAACCTTTTAGCCCAAGGGAATTAATGGCAAGGATTAAGGCAGTCATGCGCCGTGCAAACCTGTATAATAAATCGGAACAGGTAAATATCAAATATCCTGGTCTGGAAATAATGTCTGACCTCAGAAAAATACTTGTAAACGGCAGTGAAGTAGAATTAACTCCCAAGGAATTTGACCTTTTGTATTATCTTGCACAAAATCCATTAAGGGTTTTCTCCAGAGAAGACCTGTTATCTGCTGTCTGGGGATGTGATTATTTTGGAGATCAGCGTACAGTGGATGTCCACATAAGAAGGCTAAGGAAAAAGCTTGCTCCGCTAAACCATGAGTATCTCACAACAGTTTGGGGCATTGGATATAAATTTACACCACCATTAAAAGTAAAGGAAGTATCCTATGAATAAATACATATATAAAGGCAAGGAATGGGTTAATAAAATTGTTCCCGTTTTAAGGAAACTTGGCATAGGCTTAAAACAATTTCTCCTGAATCAGTATCATAAAAACATATATACGCAGATCCTGTTCACAAACATTACATGCTTCTTCATCTGCTTTGCCATATTAACGGTATTCTTTGATTTTTCCGTAAAGAACATAGTATATCATCAAATTGAGCAGGAGTTAATACAGAAATCAACCCGCGTAAATTATGCCCTGCTTAAACAGGAAGACCTATATAAGCTAAATCCTTCCAAAAGCACAGATGCTGACTCCGCAGAAAATCAGCATGAACAGATTAAGTTTTTGTCAGAAATATTCCATGTGAAGATTACCATTTTTGACAAATCAGGCAACATAATAGCCACATCGGCACAGCAGGAGGTAGTTCCAGGCACCAGGGTAGATGAAAGGTTCACTGAGATTATATCCAGCGGTGAAGCCAAAACTACAAAGATTACCGACCCTAAAACAGGAGAACTTACATTTGTGGCTGCTGTTCCAATGGGTGACAGCAAGGATAATATTGTCAACGGAATACTGCTGGAATACATCCCTACTAAAATCAGCACCAGCATTGCAGGTACACGGCTGTTTTTAATATTGATTGGAGTAGTACTGCTCATTACAGTCATATTCATATCTGTGTCGCAGGCTAGCCGTATTTCCAAGCCCATCTCCGGATTAAGCGTCTATGTAACTGAAATCAACAGCGGCAACTACATGAAGCAGGAAAACGCCATGGTTACCGATGAAATGAAAACGCTAAATGAGCAGCTTAATAAACTGGCAGAAAAGATGCAGGCCATGGAAAAGCAAATTGAGAATACTGAAGATGAAAGGGCGAAGCTGTTTGCAGATATATCCCATGAACTTCGCACCCCGTTAACTACCATACAGGGCTTTACAGAGGCAATTCATGATGGAGTAATCAAGGACAAGGATTTGCTGGACAAGTATGTAGAGATTATTTACAACCAGACTATACATATCAACAGATTAATTGATGATATGCTACAATTAAGTCGCCTAGAAAGCGGTAGTATTAGGTTGGAGAAATCCCCCTTAGATTTAATCGCTGTAACAGCTCATATTGCTGAAACCCTGGAGAACACTGCAAAGTCTGTTAATACAAACATTTCATTTGAATCTAGTGTTAATCAGGCAATAATAATGGGGGATGTAGACAGAATTGAACAGATAATAAGGAATCTAATCCAAAACGCTATTAATGCCGCTGAAAATGGAAATATTGAGGTAAAAATAAATACTTTCAAAAATGAGTTTATATTATCAGTTAAAGATAATGGTGTTGGCATACCAGCAGAAGATTTACCTCATATTTGGGAAAGATTTTATCAAAGTAAGTCCCAAAAGAATAATAACAGAAAAAAACAGGGCAGTGGTTTAGGTTTAGCTATAGTAAAACACCTGGTACAGCTACATGATGGTAAAATCCATGTAGAAAGTAAGCTTGGCCTAGGCACAACCTTCTATGTATATTTCCCAGCTCTATAAAAATGTAGCTTCATTTATTGGAAGCTACATTTTTATGCCTATTATAAAGGCAATACAACTAAAATCTCAAATCCTTGTCCTTCTTTAGTCTTGTATTCAATGTAACCACTAATCCTATTAATTCTTTCTTCTATGCCTTTAAGGCCATTTCCCTTTATGAAATTATCACAGCCTATACCATTGTCTTTTATCCTTAGCTGTACTCTATCTTTCACATGAAGATTTATATTTATTTCACTGCATTTACTATGCTTTATGCAATTTGTTAAGCCTTCTTTTATAATGGCGTATATTATGCTCTTGTGTTCAAAGGGGGTATCCTCAACTTTTTCATCCCAATTATTTATTATGTTTATGTTTGAAGTATCATTTATGTTATGAATTAAACTCTGTAAAGCATTTTTTAATCCTTGGGACAGGTCCTCCTCCTTTAAGGTATATACTGCCTTCCTTAGACTGTTCATGCTATCCTTAACCAGAAACTGACATTTCTCTAAAAGCTCTTTAGCCTTATCCTTATCTTCATCTATTATATTTCTAGTCACATCCAGATTCATATTCAGTGCCACTAGGCTGTGGCCTAAATTGTCATGAATATCCTGAGCTATTCTATTTCTCTCCTTGGTAATAGTTAATTCCTCTATTTCCTTGTTTAACTTTAATACTTTATTTCTTTCTACCACTAAGGCAACATAGGAAAATATACTAACACTAAAAAAGGATATCATCAATAATTTGAATGCAATCCCCATAGAATATTCTCTAATTGCCTCTAAAATACCTATACTACCTAAGGTGGGAAACCTACAGTAGCTTACAAACAATATAGCAAATACATTTAAAGCATATAAAGCCTTTACAGCCCTTTTATTTATTATCCAGGGTATTTCAGACATTACTACATATAAATAAACCTCCAAGTAGCCATCTACCAAATAATATAATATGCCTCCCATTATAATTGATGCTGCAAGAGACATATAGTATGCCCTATCTGTCTTAATTTTACCTCTATATCTTAATATATCATTTGTAGCTGCAAGCAGGAATAAGGATAAGAAAAAAATAAGGTTAGGAAAATCCTCATAAAATCTAGCAATTATAATAATTATAAAGGTTATATACAGTAAACGCCTTATTAATTGCAAATACTTCCACCATTTTTTCATTACAACACCGCCCAAATATAGCATGGTATTAGATATATCATTCTATATAATTATTAGTTTTCCTCTCTTGTAATGGATTTTTGTTCTATATCCTTAAAGTAATAAATTGCAAATATACATAACATAACAACCAATATTCCTTTAATATAAAATCCAACTTCACTACCTATATTTTCATAAATATATCCTCCAGCTAAAGGTCCCAACATACCGCCTATTCCAACAGCAAATTTATATTTTCCATAGGATTTGCCCCTTTGATTTTCTCCTACAATATCCATAACCAAGGCAGATTCTGCAGGTCCTCCAAGCATTGAAAATATAGAAATTAAAGTGTGAACAACTAAAAAGAAACCATAGCTTTTTACTGTTGGAACGAAGAGATACAATATTCCCATGGCTAGAATACTTAAAATGAACATTTTTTCTCGGCTATACTTATCAGATATTTTACCAAATCTTTTAGGCAGAAATAGGGATAAGATTGCTCCAGGTAAAAATATATAGGTTATTAAGTGTAATTTATCTGTTATATTTTCACTTATATATATAAGATAGGTATGGCCTGTTAAGCTGAATATAAATGAAAATAAACCCATTAAAATTAAAAATGTATTAAAATCCTTATTGTTATTTACTGTTTCTTCTTCATAATAAGGTTTAAAACCCTTTGTTTCCTTTAGCTTCGTAATGGCATAATAAAGGCTAATTAAACTTGTTACTAAATATAATAAAAACACAGTCCTAAGTGATCCATAGGAAAGGTAACCAATCATATTAAATCCTAATATAACTCCTATTAAATCCCCTTTATTTACAGATTCATCCACTGCTCCAAAAATTTCTGACCTATTACTCTCATGGCTTAAATCTGATACTATTGTGTTTACACTAATCCAAAGGAAGCTACTGGCTATACCTTGAAATATTCTAGCAGCCATTAGATATTGAAAATCATCACCTAATATGAAAAATAAATTTACCAAGGAATTAAAAGCTATGCCTAATACTATTCCAGGTTTCCTTCCCTTCTTATCTATAAAAGTTCCTACAAGAGGTCTCATTATTATTGTACACAGTGTGAAAGCTGAATACATGAGTCCTACTCCCATTACAGATATACCTGTAGAATAGGCGTATATGGGAAATAAAAATGCTATAAAGGAAAATGGAAATGAAATATAAAATACAGATTTTCTTAAAGCCTTTAAATTATCCATAATATACCTCCCAATATTTAGCTTTAGTATATTATAGGTAAAAAACACCTCATTTCCATCAAACAAAAGTAATCATTTAGGTAATAATTTACCTATGACTTTAGTAATAGATTTGCTCCGTCAATTGTGAATTGTCTATTGGGAGGCTTCTATATATCTTTTTTCCATTCTTTAATTAACAAGGCTAATTGGGTTCTATCTCTTAACTCCAGCTTGTCCAGTATTTTGGTAACATGATTTTTCACTGTTCCTTCAGTAATAAATAATATTTCACCTATCTCCTTATTGCTTTTGCCTTTACCTATAAGCTTGGCTATTTCTGATTCTCTAGGTGTTAACCTATGGAATAGGTCTTCTTTTTTACTATCCTTTTTATCTGTTACTGCACTGGCTATGGTTTTGGCCACATCTCCATGAAACAGTATTTCTCCATTATGTACTGATTTAATTATATTAACTAGCTCCTTTGAACTTACATCCTTAAGTATATATCCATCAGCACCATTTTTAAGGCCCTTAAATATGTATTCATCTTCATTGAAGGTTGTAAGTATTATGACTCTAGTATTTGGATATTTCTCCTTTATTACCTTAGTTGCCTCTACCCCGTCCATAACAGGCATTCTTATGTCCATGAGAATTACATCTATTTCTTCTTTTTTGAGGAAATCTATAGCCTCTTCTCCATTATTGGCTTCACCTGCAATTTCAATTTCATCATAAAGGTCCAACATAAGACTTAAACCTTCTCTAATAAGGGCTTGGTCATCAACTATAAGAACTTTAATCATATTTCACCTCCTGTTACTTCATTATTATTAACTGAAACAGCATTTATATAAACAGCGGGCTGGCATATTGGCCAACCCTACAAAATCCCTGACTTAAGTTATTGTCAATTGAAATAAGACAAAAGAACCGTCCCTCTGTCTTACTCTGTCTTATTCCTCCTGGTCTGTTATTATTATTGGGCCTTCCCTGGTTATGGCAATGGTATGCTCATACTGGGCTGATAGGCTTCCATCTATGGTTCTTGCAGTCCAGCCGTTGTCATCTATTACACATTCATATCTGCCTATATTTATCATTGGTTCAATAGTAATAACCATGCCTTCCACAAGCCTGGGACCCCTTCCCGGGATTCCAAAGTGGGGAACCTGTGGCTCCTCATGCATATTCCTTCCTATTCCATGGCCTACAAAGTCCCTTACAATGGAAAATCCTTCTCCTTCCACGTAAGTCTGTATGGCATGGGATATATCTCCAATCCTGTTGCCTACAACAGCTTTCTCAATTCCAATATATAGTGCATTTTTGGTTACTTCTAAAAGCTTCCTTGCTTTTTCCGATATGTTGCCTACAGCGTAGCTCCAGGCTGAGTCAGCAAGATAGCCATCCAGGTTGACTACCATGTCTATGGTAACTATGTCTCCATCCTTTAGAGGCTCCTTCCTTGGGAATCCGTGGCATATTTCATCGTTGACGGATGCACAGGTGGCAAATTGATACCCCTTGTATCCTTTCTGCTCAGGATAGCCTCCATGGCTTATAATGTATTCCTCAACAAACTGGTCTATTTCATAAGTGCTTATACCTGGTTTAATCATCTTTGCAATTTCCTTGTGTACATTTGCCAGAAGCTTCCCTGCTTTTTTCATCTTTTCAATTTCTTCTCTGCTCTTAATATAAATCATATCCATTTCCTTTCTATAAATAATATTCTAGTTATGAATCCTTATATTAGCTTGGTTCAGCAAAGCTATGAACCTGGCATCATTCCTCAAGCTGTCCAAATCCTTATCCGCTTTCGCCATTTCTATAATCTGGGGATATAGTAAAATGGCTTTTCTTAAGTCCTTCATGGCCTTATCCTTTTCGCCAAGCCTTGCATAGCAGCATGCCCTATTATAGTATAGGTATTTGGCATAAGGATTGTTCTCTATTCCCTCTGTCAATACTTCAATGGCCTTTAACAGATTCCCCTCTTCTATGTATATTGCTGACATATTAAGATAGGAATCGGAATACTTATTGTTTTCCCTTATCGATTTATCATAGTATTCCAATGCTTTCTGATGGTCTCCCATTTTTTTATATATAACTCCCATATTGAACAGAGCCCTAAAGTAGTTAGGGTTAATTTCAAGGCTCTTTTTAAGCATTTCCAGAGACTTTTCCAGTTCATTCCTCTCTTCATATATGGAGCCTATGTTGTTATAAGCAATATAGTCATCTGGCTTAAGGCTTATAACCTTATTATAGTAGTATATGGCCTTTTCATCATCCCCCTTTTCATCAAATATATTTGCTATGTAAAAATAAGCTCTATCATAAAAAGGATCTATCTCTGTAGCCTTAAAATAGCACTTTAAGGCACTTTCCACATCCTTTAATCTTTCATACATTGTAGCCATTCCGTAAAATGCCCCTGCCTGCCTTTCATCCAGTTCAGTAATCTTTCTATAGGCTCTTAGTGCCTTTTCGGGAAGATCCAGCTCATCATATATTATTGCAATATTGTATAGAATCTGTATGGTTTCATCCTTGTCCCCCTCAAATCTCAGTGCTCTGTTATAGAACCTGACAGCCCTTTCCCTATCACCATCCAGATAGGAGTTTTCCGCCAGAATAATATAGTTCTTCCTTCTGTCTTTATTGCTTAACTGTCTGCTCATACTTCTACACCTCTAATTCATTTATATAAGTATAGTTTATCACAAATTTACATGAATATATTACTATAATATATTATATAGAATTTGGAATAATATCTATAATAATTTACATAAAAAATAAGCAGCCTAAGCTGCTTATATCTGAAACTCCCCTATTTGTCTGCAGTTTACACCATCATGAGCCATATACAGATTGTCTGCAATGATCCACTCTCCGTTTATGCCTATGGTCTTTGCCAGTTCAACAAAATAATACATCACTATGCCTGCATCCATAAGGTCTGTTTTACCCTCCTCAGAAACCTCCAATAGCAGTATAACCTTGTTGTTTTTCAGGATAAATCTCCAGGGCTGTTTATTGTAGTTTGAAGGAGCAAACCTGATGTAGTAGAAAAGGTCATCCAGTCCTCTTCTCTCCAGCTCTTCTATAGATATGGGTCTTCCCAGTTCCTCATCATATACTATATCCTGAATGCTCAGCCTTGGGCTGAAAGGCTCCTCGACAAATGGGTTTGAAGCTTTTGGATACCCTATGGCTATTATGTATCCGATATTTTTGTTGTTTTCTCCAAAGGCTTCAGACTTAACTTCCTTATCTACATTCTTGACATTTATCCAGCAGCTTCCCAGGTTTAACTTGCTTAGCTCCGTCATAAGCTTTTCTGCGTAGTAAGAAGCGTATATAATTGATTCATTGCTTACCTTCTTTAGCCTTATGCCTATATAGTGAGGGCTTTTTATCATAACCCCTGAATATCCTGCCAACCCATCAAGCAATCTATATACCTTATCACCATCCTCAAACAGTACAAAGTTAAAATGCTTATTTTCATCTTCCTTTTCCAATTGGTCAAATAAACCTAAAATCTGTGCTTTTACATCTCCCGTAATTTCCTTGTTCTTATATTCCCTTACAGATCTCCTGTTCTTAAGAAAATTGCTCATTAACATAATACCACCCCTTTTTATTGCTTATATAATATATACCACTTAAAGGGTGAAACTAATCTATTTCAAAACCTTATAGCACTAAATAATTCAATTATATGTGATATCAAAAATAGATGTACTATCAAAGCAGAACCTGCTCCTACAACAATGCCTGCCACCACATCTGTCGGATAATGCACTCCCAGATAAACCCTTGATATTCCTACCAATAAAGCCAGCGCCAATACAAATATGCTCAGCACAGGCATGTTTATTGCTACAACTGTAGCTACTGAAAAGCTGGCTGATGTATGGCCCGAAGGAAAAGAATAGTCCTTCAGTTTTATGCCAAATGTATTTAAATTCTTAAGTACATTGTAAGGTCTGTCTCTTCCTAGAAGGCTTTTCAGGCTGTAGGTTATAGTCTGGCTAATAGCCAGTGTTGTTGCAGATTCAATGCCAATACGCCTTGTCTCCTTATCTCCAAATGCTAAAAGCAAAAATGTAAAGGCTGATATAAAAACTGCACTGCCCATATTTGTAAATTTAACCATAAATCTATCCAGAAATTTAGTCTTCATCTTTTCGTTTATAAGCTCAATAAAAACTTTATCAAATTTCTTAAATATATTCCTCATATGCCTCACCTTTAATAAAATTCGTATTACTCTATTTACGTCTAAATGATATAATCATTATTATGCTTTTTAACAGAAGAAATCTATGATAAATTAATATATAGTATTGTCTATCTATTATACTATATTTTACTTAAAAGAAGTAGGTGTAGTCATGAATTTGAGCATTGAGCAGAAAAAAGCCATATGCCATTTAAAAGGCCCTGCGCTGGTGCTGGCAGTTCCAGGAGCTGGCAAAACCACTGTACTTATCCATAGAACTGCAAACCTCATTCTAAATCACAACGTATCTCCTGAAAGCATATTATCCATAACCTTCTCCAGAGCTTCTGCAAGGGATATGGAAGAAAGGTTTAAAAAGCTATATGGAGATATTACCCAAATACCTGTACATTTTTCAACAATTCACAGCTTTAGCTACAGCATCATCAGGGAATATGCTTTCAAAAACAGAATAAGGTATGCCCTTATAGAGGATGAAAACAATGAGCCAAACAAATTCAGTCTTCTCAAAAAAATATATTTTACAGTCAATAAAAGCCAGATAACTGAGGAAAGGCTGGAAACACTTCTAAACTCCATTGGATACATTAAAAACATGATGATTACTCCAGGGGAGTTTTTAAATCATAATAAAATCGATATAAAAAATTTTGAGGATATATTTACAATATACGAAAGCTACAAAAAGTCCAATAATTTACTGGATTTTGATGATATGCTTACATTATGCCTTGATATTCTGAAACAAGATAAACATATACTGGATAAATACAGAAGCAGGTTTGATTATATTCAGGTAGACGAAGGCCAGGATACATCGAAGGTGCAGATGGAAATAATCAAAACCATTGCCCATCCTAAAAACAACCTGTTTATAGTGGCTGATGATGACCAGTCCATATACAGCTTTAGAGGTGCTTATCCCAGGGGACTTTTGAACTTCCGCAAGACATATAAGGATGGAAAACTGTTTTTCATGGAAACCAACTACAGATCCAGCAAAAACATAGTATCAGTATGCAACAATTTTATTAAGGTAAACAAGCTGAGGTATGACAAAAATATAATAGCTGCAAACCCTCTTCATGAGCCGATAAAAATAGTAAAGGTAAAATCGGTACTTGACCAGTATGAATATATAATAGGCGAACTTAAAAAACATGGAGATTATTCAAATACAGCCATACTGTACAGGAATAATATCTCTTCCGTCGGGATAATTGAGTATCTTGAGAGAAACAACATTCCCTTCTATGTAAAGGATGTAAAGCTGAAGTTTTTCAATCACTGGGTCTTAAAGGATATATTTGATTTCTTCATGTTAGCCAAGGATACCTCAAATGTTGAATGCTTTGAAAACATATATTATAAGATGAATGGATTCATTTCAAAAAACCACCTTAGCCATGTGAAGGCCAGACGAGGAGAAATGTCAGTATTTGACACATTACTGGATATGCACGGATTAAATGAATTCTACAGGAAGAATTTCCTGGATTTAAAGCTGAATTTCAAGAAGCTTTCTCAAATGAAACCCTATGAGGGAATTAATCATATCGAAAAGGCTTTAGGCTATGAGGATTATCTTAAGGAGAACTCCATTAAATTCGGATATACATTTGATTCCGTCAAAAACATGCTGACATATTTGAAAATTATATCCGAGCCTTTAAATACCGCTGATGAGCTTTTAATAAGGCTGAAGTATTTAAACCACACCATATCCCAGTCAGTAAAAATTAAAAAAGGAGTAACCCTTTCAACTGTTCATTCAGCAAAGGGCCTTGAGTTTGACAGGGTTTTCATGGTGGACTTAATAGATGGGGAATTTCCTCCTGCAAACACCATAGATGAATTCAATAAGGGAAACATTGAGTTTCTGGAGGAGGAAAGAAGGCTTTTCTATGTTGGCATGACAAGGGCTAAAAAGGATTTGTTTTTAATTACTCTGGATAATAAAAACGAAAAGCAGGTAAAGCCCTCCAGGTTTTTAACTGAACTTGAAAATTTGAGATTCTAATATGGGAAAAGGCAGCTTAACTAGCTGCCTTGAGAATGTTTTCCTCAATTGAAATTACTCTGTCCTTTGATTCTGATACATGCTTGTCATCTACTCCGTCAAATACTACCTCTGGAAAACTCATTAGAAGTCCAACAACCTGACCTGGTTTTATTTCATTATCACTTATTATATATTTTTTCGGCAAAGTTATTACACCCATTCCCATTTTTAATTCTATAGTCGCTATATCGTCATTTACACAAGATATTACTCCTTCTATATACCTTTCTGATGGTGCATTTCTAAAGAAATCCATAGTATCCCTCCTTTTTATAATCTTGTGATTACTGGAGGAAATAAGCTTTATACAATGCCCTGGTTAAAAAATTGTCTTCCTCATTTTAATTATATCACTTTTTTCACAATAAATCTGTTTTTTATGAATAATATTTTACAATTTATTTGGAATACTATTAACGAAGTACTTACTTATAAAAAGAAAGAGGAGGTTCACAGTGGCTAAAAAAGGCAACGCTAAAAACAATAACAAGAATAACAACACCAAGAATAACAACAACAAAAACATAAGCAATAACAAAGACGACAACAATAGCGACAACAAATAGGAATAAATCAAAGAACCCTTTTTAGGGTTCTTTGATTTGTTTCTTTAAATTCCTCTATTCCCATGTAGTCAACGCTGAAGAACCCATCTTCTCCCAACATGAAGCTTTCTGAACTGTAAGGTTCTCCATTTATGGATATATGCACATTTTCCACCTTATAAAAGCTGCCTATTGTATTCACTATGCTTTTCAATATTTCAATTTCCATCTCTGTATCCACATCAGCAGCAATCTCATTGGAAAAGTCTATCCTTACAATTTCCTTTCCCTTATCCAGCACAATGGAGTTGATGTCTGTATCCTCTGCTATTACAGCCAGAAGCTCATCATATTGGGGGTTCTTCATGTTGTATTCCAGTATGTCTGTTATGTTTCCATTGGTTTCAAATTCAATTTCCCTGTTTACATAAGCTGAATTTCTGCCGTCAATGGTTGGATAATAAAATCTGATGTCCATTTTAAGCGGCCCTTCTTCCACCTTTTCCAGAAGAGTTTTTATCTCAAACCCGCTTTCAACATATACTGTGCCTACATATCCTATTCCCGCTGCATAATAGTCCTTCTGTACTTTCCCTTCTCCAAATTTAGTGGTAACTTCAAGGGCCTTTAGATTACCATAGGGAGTGTCTATATCCACATTGTCCCCTGTAATGGTTCTTGTATAGCCATCATGGGTTTCCCATGAATTTCCAACTTCCAGAGGCTCTTTCAACAATATATTATTCATGGTTTTGTCTTTTCTAAGTACATTTTCAATATGATAGAACTTATCCTCACTGTATATCTCCCTTAACTCTCCATTTTCATATTCCAATACCCTTACCATGGAATAATCATTGTAGGTGGTTTTAATCTGAATTCTGTTGCCTTCTGAAAACTCAGTAAAAATGCGCTTCTCTGAAAACTCATTGTTGACGCCTATATATTGCATTAATAAATTTTCCCTAAAGGGATAGTAGTCTTGAATAGTTAAAGTACTTATCATAGGCTGATTTTCAATGGCATCCTGCCTGGTACATCCTGTAATGAAAATCAGTAAGGCAATAAATAGCATTGATAATTTCTTCATAAACTTCACCTTGAGAACCTTTCTTAATTATTTATCTAATATTATATTGCTAAAAAAATTAAAAAATATGTTATAAAATCTCAACGTCAGGCTTAAATTTATATATAACATCCTTTCTTTCCACTATGATAACAGCTTTTTTTGAAAGGTCCTCATCTTCCCTGATGCTCAGTAAAAGCTCCCTGTTTGGATTTATAGCAATGGGATTTCCAACCATTTTGAGCATGGACAAATCCCCTGTGGTATCCCCATAGGCATAGCTTAAATCCAAGTCCACGTCATATTTTTCAAGAAATTCCGATAGGGTTTTGAGCTTGTTTTCGGAATCCCACATTTTTTTGATTTCGCCTGTAAAGTTGTTGTTTTCATCTACAAGATAGGTAGTGCCTCTATACTCTGTAGCCCCGTATTTTTCAGCCATCTTTGATACCAGAAAATCAGGGCTTCCGGATATAAAAAAAACCTTATGACCATTTTTCTGATGCCACCTTATCCTCTCCCTTGAGTATTTATATACCATATCTCCATTTAAATTTATTACCTGTGAGGCTATAAATTCAATATAGGACTTGTTCACTCCCCTTAGCTCCTCAATATATACCTTTCCCAGGGCCTCCAGGTAATCGTCAAAATTCCCGTACCTCTTGTCCCATTCCTCATATACAGGTTTAATTCTGCTATACCACACTGAAGGGTTCACTATTTCATACTTAATCAGTTTCTTAAAATGCTCTATCATTAGCGAATTTCTAAAGATTGTTCCATCAATGTCGAAAAAAGCTGCTATGTTCCCCACTTTATCACCTTTTTCTTTTTATTTTATTATATACCCAAAGCATTAAAAGATGAAATATTTCCAGCAAGTATTTCCGAATATTTAGTATAATGATATCAGGAAGGCTATTATTTTTTAGGGGGTTTTGTATGCACATAGGCTGCTTGATATTATTATTGGTATTAGTATTAGTATTAATATTAGTATTTGTAATATTAACCTTTATAGGCTCCATTATAACTGCAGGTTTTCTTATTCCCTTCCTGCCTGTAATGGCAATTGCTTTTATACTCTATATTATATTCAAGAAGCGTAAATAGCACAAAAACCTCTTAGACTGTTCTAAGAGGTTTTAATTATCATGTTCTAGCTTCAAATTTTGTACTGCATTTAGGGCAGGTTATTCGTATTCTGCCTTTTCCCTTTGGAACCCTCAGTGTCTGATTGCATTGGGGGCACTTCAAAAACCTGTGGGTTTTCATATCCTTTAAGCGATTTTTCCTGCTGTTTAATTTACTCGCCAATGAATTATACCAGTTCAGGAAAGCTGCATTTTCCCTTGCTCTGGCTGCGGTATTTCTGGAGATAACTCTGAATACAGCATATATTAGTATTGCCAGCGCAACAGTATTCAACAGCTCAAAATCTGTAATAATGCCGATAAACGTAACTGCAATGCTCAATAACAAAAGGGCTTTATAAAGATGGTCTATTCCGTAGCGTCCGTTCATGAATCTTCTCAACCAGTCCATATGATTACCCCTGTTCCAATATATTAAGGTTCTATAATAAATGTTGGGGTGGAAAATAATTTACCCTAACATTTATTTTTTCTAAAAATAAAATGCACTCGTGAAATAAACCTGCTAAAATGTTAATTGGCTAAAAAAAACATACAAAGGAG
>DUMS01000002.1 GCA_012839745.1 Tissierellia bacterium | reverse complement strand
CTATATGACCTGCCTAGGGAGGGGTGATGACACACCCTTAACTCTGGGTCATACTTGCCTACCAGAAATGGACTGGCGTTTAATCACCAGAGAATCCCCTGACTTTAGTCATGGGGAGTGTCAATTGGATTCAAGTAATATTATGTAGTAAAAGTTTATCTGGAGAGATAGATATGAATCCAGTAAGGCGAATAAACAGAGTGTTTAACTCTTCACAAGAAATAGTTATTGATGACTTCTCAAAAATTATCATAATGAGTGATTGTCACAGAGGGGACGGAGGTTGGGGAGATAACTTTTCCAGAAATAAAAACCTTTATATTGCAGCATTAAGATATTACTATGATAAGGGCTATACCTATATAGAAATTGGCGATGGAGATGAGCTTTGGGAAAACAGGAATAATACAGATATTGTTGAAGCCTATAGAGATGTATTTTTAATCCTTTTATATGGAAATCATGACATGATAAAGAAAGATGAAGAGTTTGTAAGGAATAATCTATATGAGTTTTATGATGAGAGAACAAACAGGATAATTCCATTGTTTCCCGATATTAAGATTCATGAAGGACTTATTCTTGTATACAAGAATAAGATGAATAAGATACTGTTAACCCATGGTCATCAGGTAGAAATATTAAATAGCGACCTCTGGCGGTTAGGCAGGTTTTTAGTGAGATATATTTGGAGGCCTTTGGAGCTTTATGGAGTAAACAATCCTACCAGCACTGCCAAAAATCATAAGAAGAAAAATAAAGCAGCAAAGAAGCTTACAGAATGGGTAAAAAAGGAGAAACATATGCTTATTGCTGGTCACAATCACATGCCAGCATTTGCTGAAGTAGGAGATATTCCATATTTTAATGATGGAAGCTGTGTACATTATTTTTCCATTACAGGAATAGAAATAATAAAAGGGAAAATAATGCTGGTAAGATGGTATACAAATACTAGAAATGATGGTACCTTATATGTGGATAGGGAGATAATTGCAGGACCTAGAAATCTTATTGATTATTTTAATAGAAGTGAGATGGGTTTGTGATAGCCCATCTTTTTTTAAAGGTAACAGCGAAGCATCTATTGTTAATAATTTGTCAAAATTGGCATTGAAAAAGAATATAAAGTATTGTATAATTTATAATATCTAGATTATTCAATCAAATACCCTAAAGGTATATATTAATAATCTATAAATATGATTAACTAAAGCCATTCAAGAAACTATCCCCTCCTATAAGTAAGATAAGGAATGTTAACATAAAGGGTGAATTTTTGAATAGGGGTCAGGAGAAATTCCATCATTTATAAAATTTCATATTACAGGAAAATGTTTTCCTTATAATTATTTATTTAAAATTGTTAATTAGATATCATGACAACTAAATATGTAATATCCAAAACAGTATTTTTTATTTCATATCGTATAAAACCTGCCGCTTACCTGAATCCACTTAAGGAGTTATTTCCTTTAACAAATAGCAAAACTATATAGAGTAAATTAAAAACTAAGCTTAAGTTTAATAAAAGCATATATGAAAAAACCCATCTTTTATGGAGAAAATTAGGTGGATCTGGTTTTCTTAGTGGCAGGTATTAATATAACAAAAGGAGGTATAATTATGCACAAATTAAAAACCCCGGTTTTAGCTTTATTGATTATTTTAGTCTTTACTGTACCAGTTTTTGCAGAAGGGGATGATACTGTTGATTTTGGCTGGTTATCTATTTTACCACCATTATTGGCAATTGTGTTAGCATTTGTAACAAAGCAGGTATTAGTATCTCTATTTTTAGGGGCTTTTATAGGAGTTGTTATGCTAAATGGATGGAATCCTTTTTATGGATTTCTGAGAACCTTGGATGTATATTTAGTAGGGTCTTTGGCTGATTCCTGGAACGCAGCAATATTAATATTCTTATTAGCAATTGGTGGAATGGTTGGAGTAGTTAATAAGATGGGAGGAACTATAGCTATAGCAGAATTGCTAGGAAGGAGGATAAAAAATTCTAAAACTGCACAGCTATACACGGCTATATTAGGTATATTGGTTTTCTTTGATGATTATGCTAATTCCTTAATAGTTGGGCCAACTATGAGACCACTAACAGACAGAAACAGAATCTCAAAGGAAAAGCTTTCATTCTTAATTGACTCTACTGCTGCTCCAATAACTGGGCTTGCATTGATTTCAACCTGGGTTGGATATGAAATTGGAGTAATTAGAGATGTCTATGAAAGATTGGGCATCGAAGCCAATTACTATGGAGTATTTTTAAGGACTATACCATATAGCTTTTATTGTATATTTGCACTTCTATTTGTATTTATAATAATACTATCCCAGAAGGATTTTGGCCCAATGTATGAAGCTGAGAAAAGAGCAAGGCTTACAGGAAAGCTGGTTGCAGATGGCGCTAAACCAATGATTAGTGATGAAATAACTAGCATGGAAATCAGAAAGGATATTAAGCTAAAAGCGTCCAATGCAGTAGTTCCAATACTTACTCTGGTTATAATAGCCTTTGTTGGACTGTGGTACAATGGATACACATACTTAGAAGAACCAGTTAATCCATTTACATTGGAAGGCATGAGAGAGTGCTTTGGCGCTGCAGATTCCAGTATAGTATTGCTTTGGGCTTCCATTATATCCAGTATTGTTGCTATTGCAATGGGAGCTTTCCAAAGGATTTTTACTGTTAATGAAGGATTTGATGCTTGGGTTGAAGGAGCAAAATCTATGGTAATGGCATGTATGATTTTAGTATTAGCTTGGACTTTAGGAAGTGTAACAGGGGATGTAGGTACTGCAGAATTCTTAGTTAACAAAATACCAGAAAACTTCCCATTTGGTATATTGCCTGTGATAATATTTATTATATCCGCTATTATTTCCTTTGCTACCGGAACATCCTGGGGAACTATGGCTATTGTCATTCCATTAGCTGTGCCAATGGCCTATGCATTTGTTCAGAACGGAGGAGATCCACATTTGATGACAGTTACAATAGGTACAGTTCTTTCAGGTGCAATATTTGGAGACCACTGTTCACCTATTTCAGATACTACTATAATGTCATCTATGTCTGCAGGGGCAGACCACTTAGACCATGTTAAAACACAGTTGCCTTATGCATTAACTGCAGCTATTGTAGCGGGAATAGCCTATATAGTTTCAGGATTTACCTCAATAAATCCAATTATTACAATAATAATTGGTATAGCTATAATGATTGGAATAGTAAGAACTGTAGGAAAATCCACAGCAGAAGAAAATTTAAAGAAGGAAGCTGGCGCAGAATAGTTAAAAGATTTGATAAAGCTGGGTTATATCCCAGCTTTCAGTTTGTAGACAAAACACGGTTTTCTTTCTTTTGAAAACCGTGTTTTTCAATAAAATAATAATAAAACTGTATAAATTAGCGATTAATCCATGTAGATTTACATATGGATTGGATGGATTAGGTCCATTTTTTCTGGACTTCCATATCCAACTTGCCATTTTCTTTAAATTCATGCAAGCAGCAACAAGCATCGCCTGCGCCTTTATTTTTTCTAATCCCCTTAAGGTTGTCCAGCGCATGCCATGCTTCTCTTTCATATCTGCAAATACACGTTCAATTGTTTCTTTTCGTCTGGCATATATTTCTTTATTGGTATTTGTATATCTTAATTCCTCTGCTTCATCTATATATTTTGCCCATACATGACGTGTTACTACTTTTACATGATTTTTACTACTAGTGCACTTGCATAAATATGGACAATTTATGCATACTTTAGGGTCCGATTTATATTCCCTATATCCATTTCTGTTGGTAGTACTATATTTTAATACCTGATTATTTGGACATATGTAGCAATCGTAATATTCATCGTATATATATTCACGCTTTTTAAAATATCCTTTTTTACCTCTTGAAATTGTATAAGGCATTACAGGTCTGATGTCTTCTTCAAGTATTAATTTAGCTATGTGTGGGGTTTTGTATCCAGCATCTACAGCTATATATTTAGGTTTCTTACCTATATTTTTCTTTACTTGTTTATATAGTGTTTCAAACATTGTACTATCATGAACATTTGCTGCTGTTACATCTATTCCAAGTATAAATCCATTTTTATCACATGCAGTGTGAAAGGAATATGCATAACATTTCTCCTTTTCATTTTTACGTAATACCCCACTATCTGGATCAGTTTTACTTTCCTTTACTTCTTTATATTCTGTTTTTTTTTTACTCATATCAAGCGGTTTTTTACCATGTTTAATTCTATCTTTATTAATTTCTTTATCTAATAGTTCTTGATAACTACGAGCTTCCTTTTCTAATTTTACCTTATTAAATTTCTTCTTATTAGCATTAGCTTTTACATGGGTTGCATCTATGAATACAGCATCAGATTTAATGAATCCTGCTTCTATTGCCTGTTCCAATATGTGCATGAATATCTTTTCGAAAATATCTGTGTTCTTAAATCTTCTTACATAGTTTTTTCCAAAAGTAGTGAAGTGAGGTATTTTGTCATTAAGACCATATCCTAGAAACCAACGGTATGCAACATTAGTTTCAATTTCTGATATTGTTTGTCTCATCGATTTAATTCCAAAAACATATTGGATGAAAACAATCTTGAATAAAGCAACAGGATCTATACTTGGTCTTCCGGTTTCAGTACTGTATTTATCCTTTACAAGATCATAAATGAAACTAAAATCTATACAAGCATCAAGCTTTCTAACTAAATGATCTTCAGGAACTAATTGATCAATAGATGTAATTTCTACTTGAGTTCTTTTATCAGAATTATTTGTTGTTAACATGATAACACCTCATTCAAAAATTTGTTATATACTATATATTCTACAAAAAAGCAGAAAATCCTTTTTGCATTTAAGGATTTTCTGCTTTTTTTATTAATTTATTATACTTTGTCTTCAGTCTGAAAGCTGGGTTATATCCCAGCTTTTCATATTTCAATGATTTGATTATTCTTATATAGTTTTATAATTTTAGTTGACGAGCCATCCATCTCTTTAGCAAAGTTTTTAGTGGTGCCAAACTTATTCCAGAAATGAATTGGTATAAAATATTTTGGTTTCAATTCATCTATAAAATACCTTCCTCCTAGGGAATAGTTTTCTCTAAGCCTTGGGTCTACCGGGAAGAAAGCTACATATATTTCATAGTCTTTAAGCCTTGAAATTTCTCCCTTAAACGCCTTTTCCATTTCCACCCTTTCTTCCTTGCCATCCTCATCCCAAATCCACCAGTTCAAATCCCCTGCAAAGAATATATTCCTTCCTTCTACTTCAACCAAAAATGAAAGCCCTGAATCCGTGGAGCTAAAGGATTTTATGTTTACATCATACAGCTTAAGTGATTCATAGGGGTCCATTATGTATACGTTAGAATCAGGTTTTACATTTATATCGCTGCTTAGTACATAGCTTATATCATTATGCTCATTCTTCCACCTAAGTATTTCAGGGTTATAGTGGTCTGGATGGCTGTGGCTTGAAAACACGATGGTTTTTTTATCCTTTAGGTTAATAACTCCTTTGTAATAGTCAAATACAAGAAAATAATCTTCTGTTTCAACGGTACATCCACTGTGATGTATGTACTCAATTTTCATGTATCTCACCTCATCCATTAATATACCATAATATTACAGTTAAATAAACGGAATTAAGCATATCTTTATCATGTAGCTGTAAACTTTCTAATTGCATTAATTTCAATAGAATCCACTACTGTAATTTAGCTATATTGGATGAAGTTTACATATACAAATTTATTTATCAGTGCAGCAAATAATATGGTATAATATTCAATATTCGAGTTAGTTATATTGTATATTTTGAGGTGAGTATTTTGTATAGAAAGATTATTGAAAACGATAGATATAAAGGAATTGCTTATGTTGTTATTGCATCTATTCTATGGAGCACTGGAGGATTGCTTATTAAGCTGTCTGATTGGAATCCAATTGCTATATCCGGCTCAAGGAGCCTGATATCAGCATTGATAATGCTTGCTTATATAAAGAAGCCCAAAATAACAAAATCAAAGCCTCAAATAATAGGTGCAATTGCCTATGCTGCCACAGTATTGTTCTTTGTTATGGCAAATAAGCTTACTACAGCTGCCAATGCCATACTTCTTCAGTATACTGCACCTATATTTGTAGCCATATTAGGTGTTTGGATACTGAAGGAGAGGATTCACTGGTATGATTTGGCTTCAATAGCTGCAGTTTTTTTGGGAATAAGCTTGTTCTTTATACAGGGAATAGAAGGTGGCAAAGCCTTGGGAAATGTAATAGCCATACTGTCCGGCTTTAGCATGGCCAGTGCTACGGTAGCCTTAAGGCTTCAAAAAGATGGTTCTGCAGTAGAAACCACATGGCTAGGAAATATATTAACATTCATTATAGCATTGCCCTTTTTGGGACAGGTACAATTTGATTTCAAAAATGTAATGATAATTGTATTTCTTGGAGTATTTCAGCTGGGGATTTCCTATATACTCTATGTTAACTCATTGAAATACATCACTGCACTGGAAGCCATACTCTTGACTGTTATAGAGCCTCTCTTAAATCCCTTGTGGGTATATATTTTTACCGGAGAAGCTCCAGGAATACTTGCCATCATAGGAGGAATAATTGTTATAACTGCAATAATAATGAGGAATGTATATATAACAAGAAAAGAAAATACAAACAGGGAAACCTGTTAATTTTAGCAAATAAACCCAATTTATAATTTTATTATAAATTGGGTTTTATTTTTATAAATGATGGACATAATCTATAAAGCTGAGAATATAATTGAAATAATGAACCATATATTTATTAAAAGAAGAGTTGGATGTGTTACGAAAGATGTTTAAAAGGCTAACTCTTATATTGGGCAACAAACTGGAAGAATCACATATATTATTCATTTATAGGTATTTTCCCCTATTTATTACTTCCACTTTTTATTTGCTGAATGGCTTTAAGCACACAATTTATAGAAAGGTATTTATAATAATATGTCTCAGCATTTCCAGCATAATATTGTCATATTTTTATTTCAGTAAAGAGAAATCCGAAAGGGATATAAAGGTATTGCTTTTTTGTAGAAACAGTAGGCAATTCAATTCTGCTGATACCATCAGGAGGTATTAACAGTCCATTTATATGGTACACTCTCAACACTATTTTAATTAGTTCCATATTTTTAATAAGAATCTACTGTTATCTTAACCTACTGGCATACATACTGGTTTTTCTCATGACAATGTTTATCGGATATGACGGAAATATATATAGTTTAGGGCCTTCAATTCAGTACTCAAATCTTATACTAAGCTTCATAATGGTAGTTGCAGCAGTTCAGGCATGTGTTATGTTTGTCAGCCAAGCTAAAAGAGAAAAATAAAGCTCTAAAGCTTGTAAATAGCCAATTGGAATTGGCAAATCAGAGAATAATGGAATATGTGGAACTCATAGAATCATTGTATAAATCGGTTAATATTCTAACCAATCAGGGAAACAAGGATGGATTGATAAATATTTTGTATGGATATACTAAAGAGATTACTCATAGTAATATAGTATTCTACTACGATATTTCAGAGAGTGTACACAGGCTGGTAATTGATAGGGATGATGAGGCTATTACAAGTGCAATTAAAAAATATATAGAAGAAGATTTAGAACATGTATTGGAGAATAAAGTTCCTATGGAAATACAGATTCTAGGCAGAAACTATGCAATAACGCCAATAAGAACTACTCATAAGAGATATGGAATACTTGGATGTGAAATAAATAGCAACAGGGAAAGTATCATATATAGAAATAATATAAACCAGCTTCAATTCCTTTCTGAACTGATATCCACAACACTTGAAAGGCTATATTTAGAGGAGGTAAATGAAAGATTGATGCTAAGTGAAGAGCAGAACAGAATAGCAAATGAAATACATGACAGTGTTCTGCAAAGGCTGTTTGGTTTATCCTGCGGAATATTTTCAATTATAAGAGGCTTAGACGAACTAACCAAAGAGGATATCAAAGACGAACTTGATTTCATGAGAAATACAATAGCTGCTGTGATGAAGGAACTTAGGGAAAAGATATATGGCCTTAGCTGGAAAAAATCTGGCTCTAATAGTTTTATTACTGATATTAAGAATTATATTGAAGAAACCAGGAGGCTTAATAATGTCATTATTCCATTTAGCATTACAGGTGATGATGAATTGCTGTCATGTGAATGTAAAAAAGCACTGTATAGAGCCATATGCGAAGGGATATCAAATGCAGTACGCCATGGCAAAGCAAGCAATATAGAAGTGAGCTTAAATATAGAATCTGATCAAATAATACTGAGTATAAATGATGATGGTATAGGGTTTGATTTGAATGAAGTCCTTGTAAGTAAAACAAGGGGATTAGGCATTCAAAATCTATATCAGATAGGCGAATCCTTTGGAGGGAATACAACAATTGACAGTACTGTAGGAAAAGGCACAAAAATAAGAATTACGATCCCTTATAAAGAGTTAGGGAATGAAGAGGGGGTTTTGTATGAAAGTACTAATTGTTGATGACCATCCATTGGTGCGAAAAGGTATTATATCAACACTATCTTATGAGGAAAATATAGAAAAGATATTGGAAGCATCCAATAACAGGGTCGCCATGGAGCTCATAATGAATGAAAAACCTGAAATAGCTATAATAGACCTGTACCTTGGAAAGGAATATGGGCTGGATATAGTAACAGCCTCAAGGAAACGGGGATATAAAACCAAGTTTATTATACTTACTTCTTCCATGAAAAAAGAGGACTTCTTAAAATCAAAGGAAGCAGGAGTGGATGGGTATGTTTTAAAGGAAGCTTATGCAGAGGATATCATATATGCTATACATCTGGTATTAAGAGGGAAGCGCTATATTGATTCGGAAATCATTAAATATGAAATAGCAAGTACATCAGAAAACAGCAATTTAGACAGTTTGACACCTAGAGAAAGAGATGTGCTCATTGAGTTGGGCAAAGGGCTCAGCAACCAGGAAATAGCAAAGAAACTGTACATATCAGAAAACACTGTAAAGAAGCATGTCAGCAATATTTTATCCAAACTAGAATTAGAGCATAGAACCCAAGCAGCTTTACTGGTAAACAATTTATCCATTTATTAACGGGGGTGGGGAGTTTGCGAAGAAGGAAAAAGAAGAAGTCATATTTTAAGTCCACTATATTTATTGTAGCTATAATAACGTTAAGTTTCATTGGCGTAGGATATGGTGCATGGAATGAAGGATTAGAAACCAATGTATCAATCAAGACAGGGGAGCTTAATTTCGTAGTTGAATCTATCCATAGTGATTCATTAAATGTAGAAATATCTAACGATGGTAAGACAATAAATATAAGTGGAGAAGTTGTAGCAGGCAGTGGTGAAACTGTAAGCATCACCGTTAGGAATAATGGAACGGTACAAGGAGTATTATGTGATACAGGTTCTGTTATAATGCCAGGTGAATTAGAAGTAATAACTTTAGATATTTGTCCAGAGTATTCTAATCAAGAGTTAATGAATTATATGCAAAGTGCAATGTCAGTGCATTCTTTATATAGAGAAGATGAAAACTTTGATATTGACCAAATATTAAATGACTTATATCCAACACAAACCTACTCTTTTGTAGAGAGTTATAACTTTGAACAGGGATTGTAATGATAATCTTGAAGGCTGAAGGCTAAAGTGGAGGTAGTATTATGAAAAAGAAAATAACAGTAATTATTGTAAGCTTATTATTTGCAATATTTATTCTATCTGGGGGATATGGGCACTGGAGCGATACAATAACTGTAGAAGGCAATATAGAGGTTTTGCCGGATCTGGAAGATATAGAAACAACGAGACAGCATCTATTGCTTATGAAGCAGCAGATGGAAAGCATACCAAATGAAGAAGAAATTGAATATTTTGTTCCAATATATGATCTGGATGAAGGAGAAACAGATGAGCAAGTTGAATCAGAGGAAAGTAATGAAACAGGTGAAACTATTGATGGCCAGTAGATAGGTTAATAGTAGGATAATTTTTATCCTACTATTAAAAATTTATATGAGGAGGATAAGTATGCAAAATGTAGAGCATTTTTTGCCTACAAAAAGGTCACATAAAAACAATATTATTATTTTATCTTTATTATTTTTTATCTATTTTTTAGAAAACTCTTCCTTACCCCAATATATAGGTAGTTCTATTTTTTTATATGTTATAAAACCTATTCTATGGATAGGTGTTATCCTTATTATACGAAACTTTAGGCAATTTAAATATAAAGGGAAAATAAGAAGCAAAAAGCTAATAATTGAATGGTCTATTATTTTTGGAATCATCTATGTTTGCACAAATGTGTTCGCTGGTTTTATTTATGGTCTGGGGAAAAGTCCATATAGTCACACACTAAGTGGAATACTGATGAATATTATTTACGTTGGGTCGGCATTATATGGAAGAGAACTAATAAGGAACTATCTAGTAAACAGCTATACAAAAAAGGAAAATTATATGGTATTTATATTAATTGCAATACTAATGACCTTAACAAGCTTTAATATGAGCAGATATCTTAAATTAAAAGATTTGGAAACCTTAGTGAAGTTTTTTGCAGAATTTTTTGCGCCAGAGTTTTCAAATAATATTTTTGCATCCTACTTAGTATATTTAGGTGGTCCTGTTCCGTCTATTGTATATTTTGGAATAATACAGGCATTTCATTGGATATCTCCAATATTACCAAATCTGCAATGGATAGTAACCGCTTTAATAGGAATATTAAGTCCTATTTTTTTTCTTATGTCAATCCAGTCAATATACTTAAATGCAACGAAACAGATTAATAAAAGAGAACAAGGTGAAGAAGGAATAGTTAGCTGGATTATTACTAGTATTATATCAATAGGGATTATATGGTTTGCAGTTGGGGTTTTTCCTATTTATCCATCAGTAGTAGCTACAGGCAGTATGGAACCGACAATAAAGCCAGGGGATATGATATTGGTCAAAAAAATTTCGAATATGGATGAAATAAATACTCTTAAAGTAGGAGATATAATTCTGTTTAAAAGAGGCAATATACTTATTTCTCATAGAATTATTGAAATATTAGATACTGATGAAGAAGGAGTACAATTTAAAACAAAAGGAGATAAAAATTCTGGCCCTGATACAGATTTAGTTAAATCAGCTGATGTAAAAGGATTGGTAAAATATGTAATACCAAAGATTGGGTTACCAACGCTTTTTATCAAGGATGAAAATGATATACCTATTGATGAAATATTGTTTTAGGATAGTCTACTACTAAAGTAGTACTCCAAATATACTAAAGTGATTAATAAAATAATACTTACATATGAAGCAAAAGTATACCTTTTGATGGAGTATTATAGCATTTTAAAGATTATAATCATATCAAGATGATAACCAATTGGTTATCGTAAAAAATATTTAAAAGGAGATGATTATAATTATGAAAAACACAAAAATAATAGCACTGACATTAGTAGTAGCTATCATGTTAGTAGGCGCTGGATATGCAGCATGGAATGACAAAATTGAAACTGAATCAACAATTAGATCTGGAGAATTGAACATTACAATGAAAGCAGTACCTGATGTTTCATTAAACAAAAATTTCAAAGGTGAAGATATAGAAACATTGGAATCACTTAATGACTTATTCAATGTAGAAGTTGAAGAATATACAGATGATTATGTAGAATTCAGAATTAACAATATTTATCCAGGTGCTGAAGCAAGGACACATTTATCTTATCATAATGATGGAACTATGACAGCTTTTATAAATGATGTTGATGTTAAAATTACTGGAGATCCGGAGTTAGCAGATGCCATACGAGTAGGTTACAATTTCAATATATTGAAACAACGCCCTGATGGAGGATATGATACTAGAACTAAAATAACTACTGGTGCTGCAGGTCCTAGAATACCTTTAAGCCAATTAGAACAAGAACTTGAGGATAAGTTAGTAGGTATATATCTAGAGGCTGGAGAAGTATTAGCTGGCGGACCAGAACATGACTATCAACATTATACAGTTATCTTCAAGATCCCTGAAGATAGATTGAATGGCGATGAAGGAGAAAATCAAGAAGTAGTAGTAAAAATAAGGATAGATTTTGTACAACACAATATGTTTGAAGGACCTATCAACGATATGAATCATAATCTATAAAAGAACAGATAGGATAATAAGCAAATAACAAACCCCTCTACTATATGGAGGGGTTTGTTATTTGCTTATTGGATTAATATAAATTAATGGTTACAGAAAATATAATTGGACATAATCAGTAAAGACTATAAATATAATTAATCGAATGTTATATTACTACAAATGTTTTATTAGTACTACAACCTTATGTAAAACTATAATGAAATTTGTTGCAAAAAATATAAAGGAAATATACCTATAAGTATAGAAAAAAATAATATTAACATCCAAAAGGAGTGTTGGAGATGAGGATTAGCATCAATAAAAGGTTAAAGATTGGATTAATAGCTGTTCTAATAATTGTATTTTGCGGTGTCTCTTTTTTATTGTACAGAGAAGCAAATTATCCAGGCTTTAGAGAGGAAAAGGTTGTTCTCTATGGGTATAATAACGCGGCAAGTGTAGATTACAGAGTATATTTGAAGGAAAACGAGCTATACAACAGCATGTATTTAGATGAAGGCCAAATATACATAACAGAGTTAGTTGATAATATTGATACAACATTTAGATACGAATTTACTGGAGATAAACCTAAGGATTTAGGGGGGAATTACAATATAATTGCAAAGGTACAAGGATATAGTACTGGCAAAGATAACAATATTATAATAATCTGGGAAAAGGATTTTACTCTTGTTCCTACTACAGCCTTTACCATAGATAGCGAAAAGAAAGTCATTGAGGAAAGTTTAAATATAACTTTGCAAAATTACAACGATTTCGCCTCAAGGATACTTGAGGCAACTAAAATAAAATGCAGTACCAGTTTAAATGTAATAATGAATATAAACATTGAAGGAGACACAGGTGTAGGGCATATAAAGGAAACCATAACACCAACAATGACGATACCGCTCAATACATCCATGTTCGAGATAAGCGGAAACACTGATATTGAAAAGCCAGGAGCCATTGAGGAGACCAGACAGGTTCAGATGCCTGTAAACAGAAAACTGGTAAGTATATATGCAATTATTGTCAGTGTTCTATTGTTAGCCTTAGGATATGTGTCATTCTTTACTGTAAGCAAATTAGATAATGATCCATATAAGAAGCAGTTAAAGAGTATATTCAAGAAATACGGTGATAGATTTGTGGCACTAAAGAGTGAAATAGAAGCTACCAATGAAGGAATAATTCCAGTAAACTCCATAGATGATTTAGTAAGGGTTTCAGATGAATTAGGAAAGCCCATTTTGTATAAATACTGCCCTGACTATAGGGACATAAGCAGCTTTTATGTGGTTTCTGAAGATGAAATATATATACTGTCTCTAAGGGATATGGAGTTTAAGAACATATCAAGTTAGTATTATCAGTTAGAAAAAATGGGTTATGTTACAATGGCTAAAAAGTAGTAGTAAAAAGTAGACTTATGTGGCTTATAAATGTATCCAGATATTAGTACAATACCATTGGGGAGTATTTTAATACCAATGGGGTGAAGAAAATGAAAAGCAGTAAGGAACTTTCAAAACTCATCTTACAGCTATTGGTGCTAGTATTAGTTGGAGGGTACTTGACTACAAGTGTAATCCAGTCAACCTTTGCATCTGATTCTGACAATATACCTAATGCAATACTTACAATTAATAGCGATGGCAGCATAACTTGTGAAGGAAGTCTATTTGGAGATGGTCAGCTATATCCTGCAACGGTAGAATCTGCTGAGCAAGGATATGGTGGAGTCAACGGAGTCATTAGAATAAATAATCAGTATAGGAGAATTAAGGTTTCTAACTTAGGAATAGGATTAGATGCAGAAAAACTTGAGATAAAAAATGGATATCCACGAGAAGTTGTTTACAATTCCTTTTTAACAAATGTAGAGCTAAAAATTGAAAAAGGAAGATTCTTTTCATTTGACAAGACATTGGTGGACTATATAAGTCTTAAGGACTTACTTTATGAGCCTGGAAGCAAAAATTACAAAGGATATGAACTAGATAGTGATAGTGAATTTATCATAAACAAAGGAAGTACTGTGGATTTAAAATATACTCTGCACATGGTTGAAGATGCGGGAGAAGAGCTTGAAGCTATAACAGCCAGTATACCAATATATATTAATGTTCATGAGTTTAAGCCTATAGATGACGGTAATGATTACGATGATAGTGATGATTATGATAAGAGGGATACAACTACAACCATTGAAACCAAATCCGAGCCTGAAACAGAAGAAAAGAAGCACTGGGCCCATGACTGTATAATAACATTGCTCAATCATAGGATTGTACACGGATACACCAGCGATGCTATTTCTCTGGAGGATTACTTAAATGGAACTATAGACCCTGTAACATATGTAAATGAAATAGTTCTTCCAGAAAGATATATCACAAGGGCAGAAACGGCAGTGTTAGTAGGAAGAGCATTGGGACTCCAGGAGGAGTATGCAGAATCAACAGGATACTTGGATCCAATACCATATTGGGCTAGAGGATATGTTATAGCAACGACTAGAGCTAACATATTTATGGGCTATCCAACAGGAGTATTTAAGCCAAATAACTATATTACAAGGGAAGAGATGATTGCTGTATTGACAAGGGCATTCAATATTACATTGAAGGATGAATCTTTAGAGCTTCCTTTCAAAGATAAAGATGATATTGGGGAATGGGCAGTTAAATATGTAAAGGCAGGCTATGAAAGTGGAGTAATTGTAGGATATCCAGACAACACCTATAGGCCTAAAAACCCAATAACAAGAGCGGAAACATTCACTATAATATGTAAGCTATTAGGACTGCATGAACATGCACAATAGGGCAGGATATTTCCCTGCTCTTACTTTTTTGGTAAAATGTTGCAACATTTATTGAAAGATTGCATGTATTCTGTTACAATTATATAAAAGATAAAACAATTCTAAAAATTGCAATTATATTATAAAAAGATACATCAATTCAATCATCATTTCATATCATGCAAAGACTAATCTATTGTTTTATCATACATGAATTAAACTTCATATTTCTCCCGATTCATAATAGACCTAACCAGGCCATTATGAACGATAGGGTATGAAAAGCAATTTTCGTGCCTGCCGTTTTGCAAAGGGATAGGTGTCTACTGTGCATTAGTAGATATCTGTCCTTTTTGTTTTAAATTAAAAAACAGGAGGTGAATTCTGGTACCTGAATGGTAACCAGAGGTAAAATGTCAAAGGGTATAATCATCTCACCAGACAAATGTACCGGATGCAGAACCTGCGAGCTGGCATGCTCCTTTATGAAGCATGATAATTTTAATCCAAAGGATGCAGCCATATCAGTTCTGGCTTTTGATGAAGTAGGACTGCAGGTGCCTATGACTTGCCTGCAATGTGACGATCCCCATTGTGTAGCTGTTTGTCCGGTTAATGCACTTGAAAAGGATGAAAATACCGGTGTTGTGAACCATGACAGAGAAAAGTGCATTGGCTGCAAAATGTGCGTAAGTGCATGTCCTTTCGGTAATATGACCTATAGCTCAAGGCTGAAACAGGTAATTAAATGCGACGAATGCGGTGGAGACCCTCAGTGTGTTAAGCTATGTCCAAGTGGAGCAATAGTTTATAAGGAACTGGACAGCTCCATGGAAAGGAGAAGGAACATAGCCAGCTGTTTTAAGGAAGCCTTTGGGGAGGTGATCAGGTAATGTACGGATGGACCGGGAAAATTATCAGAGTTAATCTGACGGATAAGAAAATCACCATAGAGGACCTGAATATGGAGGATGCCAGGCTATATTTGGGTGGAAGAGGTTTGGCTTCTAAGATACTGTATGATGAAATAGACCCCAAAATTGATCCATTAAGCCCAGAGAACAAGCTGATTTTCATGACTGGACCAATGACTGGGACTTATGCTGCCTGCGCTGGAAGATTTAATGTAGTGGCAAAGGCCCCATTAACAGGAACCATTGGAGCTGCAAACTCTGGAGGACATTTTGGGCCAGAGCTGAAATTTGCAGGTTACGATGGAATCATATTTGAAGGCAAATCGGATACTCCCGTTTATCTCCATATATACGATGACCTCATTGAAATAAAGAGTGCAGAGCATATCTGGGGTAAGGATGTGTTTGAAACTACAGATATACTGCTTAAGGAGAATGAAGAGGATGCAAGGGTTGCATGCATAGGCCCTGCGGGAGAAAAACAGGTATTATTTGCTACAGTTATGAATGACAGGGACAGAGCTGCTGGTAGATCTGGCATGGGAGCAGTTATGGGCTCCAAGAATCTCAAGGCTGTTGTAGTTAAAGGCACCAAGGGAATAAATGTTGCAGATAAGAATAGGTTTATTGAAGCTACCCTGGATGCAAGAAAGAAGATCAAGGAAAATCCAGTTACAGGCACAGGAGGAGGACTTCCAACCTATGGTACTGAGGTTCTTGTAAACATATTAAATGAAAGCCATGCATTGCCAACGAGGAATTGGAAGGAATCATATTTTGAAGATGGAGACAAGATAAGTGGAGAGTATCTTACTGAAAACTACCTTGTGAGGAATAAGGCCTGTTTTGCATGCAGTATTGGATGCGGCAGGGTAGTCAGGATTCCAGATGGGAAGTACAAGGGAATTGTAGCAGGACCTGAATATGAAGCTGGATGGTCCTTTGGTGCTAGTTGTGGTGTAGGAGATATGAACGCCATAGACAAGGCAAACCATGTATGCAACCTGCTTGGTATAGATCCAATTACCATGGGGGCCACTATAGCATGTGCAATGGAGCTTTATGAAAAGGGATATATTACCAAGGAGGATTTAGGAGGTAAGGAGCTTAAATTTGGAGATGCAGAATCCATAATATACTGGACTGAGCAAACAGGCAATAGGGAAGGATTTGGCGATATAATGGCATTAGGTTCCTATAGGATGGCAGAAAAATACGGACATCCAGAGCTATCCATGACTGTTAAGAAGCAGGAGATGCCAGCATATGACGGCAGGGCAATTCAGGGAATGGCACTGTCCTATGCAACAAGCAACAGAGGAGGATGCCATGTTAGAGGGTATATGACTTCACCTGAAGTATTGGGTATTCCAGTTAAAACTGACCCATTGGTAACAGAAGGAAAGGCAGCACTCCTTAAGACCTTCCAGGACCTGACTGCTGTTGTGGACTCATCTGATATATGCCTGTTTACTACCTTTGCCATAGGGTTACCAGAAATATCAGAAATGCTGAGGGGAGCCACAGGATTGGAAATATCAGATGAGGACGTACTAAAGATAGGGGAAAGAATCTGGAACCTTGAAAGGATATTTAACATAGAAGCAGGATTTACTAAGAAGGATGATACATTGCCTGAAAGGCTTCTAAAAGAGCCAGTAACTAGTGGGCCAGCAAAAGGTAAAGTAGCTGAACTTGAAGTAATGCTGGAAGAATACTATCAGGTAAGAGGCTGGAATGAAGAAGGAATTCCAACGGAGGAAAAGCTGGAGGAATTATCTCTAGATAAAAGAGTTTTAGCTGCTGTTTAATATCAGGGGACATCCATCAATAGTTTTGATGGATGTTCTACATATTTTTTAGAAGGTGATACTGTGAGCTTTGTTTATGAGGAGATAATACATGGATACCCAAAGGAAAAGCGTTATACATTGGCTATACTTCAGGACATTCAGAAAAGGAATGGATTTATCCCACGGGAAGCAATGGAATATCTATCCCAGTATCTAGGATTGCCTGTGAGCAATATATATAGCATTGCAACCTTCTACAAGGCATTAAGCCTGAAGCCCAAGGGAAAGCATATTATAAAGGTTTGCAGCGGTACTGCATGCCATATAAGAGGTTCCGGAACCATTAAAGAAGAGCTTTTGGAGCTGTTGGGAATTAAACCTGGAGAGACTTCAGAAGATGGGCTGTTTTCAGTTGAGGTGGTCAACTGCCTAGGAGCCTGTGCCCTTGCTCCTGTTGTAGTAATAGATGATAAATACTACGGCAATATGACAAAGGACAAGGTTAAATCCGTAATAGACCAGTATAAGGAGGAGAGGGTCCATGGATAGAAATAAGGATAGGAGAATATTGGTGTGCTGTGGTACAGGCTGCTTAGCTAACAATAGCTACAATGTATACTTAAAGTTTAAAGAAAGGCTCAGTGAAGATGCTGAAATTGAAGTGAAGCCTATAATGAAATCTACAGGTTGCAATGGCTTATGTGAAAAGGGGCCTGTGGTAAAGATACTTCCAGATGAAATATCATATTTTAAGGTAACGGTTGATGATGTAGGTGAAATTGTGGAAAAGACCATTAAAAACTTTGAAACTGTGGATAGATTGCTATACTATGATACCAATTCAGGAAAAAGGATAAAGTCACACAAGGAAGCAAGCTTCTACAAGGGCCAGCTTAAGATTGCACTGAGAAATATAGGCGAAATAAATCCTTTGAGCATAGAGGATTATATGGAAAGAGGAGGATACAAGGCTTTAAAAAAGGCTTTGGATATGAAGCCTGAAGACATAATCAGAGAAGTGGAGCTTTCCGGACTAAGAGGAAGAGGTGGAGCAGGATTTCCTACCGGGGTTAAGTGGAGAACCTGCTCTGAATATAAGGACCAGCCTAAATATGTGGTATGCAATGGGGATGAAGGAGACCCTGGAGCTTTTATGGACAGAAGCATTATGGAAGGCGACCCTAATACAGTAATTGAGGGAATGATAATATGCGGATATGCTATAGGAGCTCATAGAGGATTTTTATACATTAGAGATGAATATGAGCTGGCACTGAAGAATGTTAGAGCTGCCATTGATAATGCAAGGGAAAAAGGATTTCTGGGGAAAAACATACTAAACAGCGGGTTTGATTTTGACCTGGAGATTGTAAGAGGTGGAGGAGCTTTTGTGTGTGGGGAATCCAGTGCTCTTATGGCTTCTATTGAAGGAAATGTGGGAGAACCCAGGGCAAAATATATAAGAAGTGTAGAAAGAGGGCTTTGGGATAAGCCTACTGTACTTAATAATGTGGAAACATGGGCGAATATACCTCCTATTATTATTAACGGATGGAAATGGTTTAAAAGCATAGGAACTGAGGGAAATTACGGAACCAAGGTATTTTCGCTGGTAGGCAAGGTGAAGAATACAGGGTTAGTTGAAGTGCCTATGGGAACCACATTACGGCAGCTTGTCTACGATATTGGAGGAGGTATAATAAACAACAGGCCTTTTAAGGCTGTACAGACAGGAGGTCCCTCTGGAGGCTGTATTCCAAAGGAACATTTGGATATTCCCCTGGACTTTGATTCCTTGAAGGCCATAGGCTCCATGATGGGGTCCGGAGGAGTTATAGTTATGGATGATACTACCTGTATGGTAGATGTGGCCAGATACTATATGAACTTCCTTGCAGAGGAGTCCTGTGGAAAATGTACTACCTGCAGGGAGGGAATAAGGACCATGCTTCATATACTTACAAATATTACAGAAGGCAAGGGAGAGATGGAGGATATAGAGTTGCTTAAGGAAATAGCCGAAACAGTCATGGAAGCTTCCTTATGCGGGCTTGGCAAATCTGCGCCAAACCCTGTTCTCACAACTCTGGAATACTTCAAGGATGAGTATATTGAGCATATAGCAGATAAAAGATGTGCTTCCGGAGTATGCAAAAATCTGACCTCCTACTATATTGATGAGAATAAGTGTATAGGCTGTACAATATGCAGCAAAAATTGCCCTGTAGGAGCCATTTCAGGAAGGTTAAAGGAGGTTCATGTTATAGATGAGGATAGGTGCATAAAATGTGGCACCTGTGCCATCAAATGTCCAAGGGGAGCTGTCAGGATTGGGGGGATGAAGGTTGAAGCTTAAAATAGATGGAATCATTTGCGAAGGAAGAGAAGGAGAAACACTGATGGAGGTTGCTAAAAGGCATGGAATCCATATCCCCAGCCTCTGTTACAGAAAGGGATTTGAAGGATTAGCAAGATGCAGGCTCTGTCTGGTTGAAGTAAAGGAAGGAAGCAGAAGGCGAATAGTATCCTCCTGTGTATATCCAATTAAGGAAAATATAGAGGTTACTGTTACTACAGATGAAATCCAAAGGATGAGAAAAAACATTATTATGCTTTTACTCCTTAAAGCACCAAACAACAGCTACATTAATAAGCTGGCAGAGGAATACAAGGTAGCAGCACCCGAAAGGTATATGAACCCACTTGACGATGAAAACTGTATTCTATGCGGCCTCTGTGTAAAGGCATGTGAGAAGATGGGAACAAATGCTATATCCTTTGTAAACAGGGGAATATATAAGAAGGTATCCACTCCCTATGATGATGCGTCAAAGGATTGCATAGGATGCGGAGCTTGTGCAGAAGTCTGCCCTACCAATGCAATACTGGTGGAAGACAATGAAGGCAAACGGAAGATTTGGAACAGGGAGTTCAATATGGTTAAATGCAGCCTTTGCGGCAGTTACTTTGCTACAGAGGAGGCCTATAAGCTTATGCAGGAGAAATTAAATGACAATGAAGAGCCAATTTGTAATGAATGCAGGAAGAAGATAGCTGCAGATAAGCTTAAGGAGTCTTTTGCTAATATATATTAGAATCCATTCTATCAATTTAATATATAAAAATTGAACAAAAGCTTGTTTCATAAGGGAAATGAAAACAGGGATTAGATTTCTCAATATCTAGTCCTAAAGGTACACTTAAAATTAAGGTAATAAAGTATCAGGGATAAAAATGGGTTGCATAATGGTTTTACTTTAAATGCAATCCATTTTTTTATTAGCTGTCTTCATTCCAAATATGGTTTGCTATTAGATTCTGTTATTAATATGTGCATTGTTCGATATTCAAAAGAATTGCTATAAGCCTTATTGGATGCTAAAATATAGATAATATACTGTATTGGAGGGATACTTTGAAGACTTTGGGTATTATTGGAGCCATGGATATTGAGGTTCAGCTATTAAAGGATAAAATATGCAACTTAGAGGAAGTAAATTATAAGTCATTTAAATTCTACAAGGGTCAATATAAGGGGATAGATGTTGTAATAACGACTTCTGGTGTAGGAAAGGTAAATGCTGCAAGCTGTACCCAAATGCTTATAGACAAATTTGATATAACACATCTTATAAATACCGGAATTGCAGGGAGCCTTAACAAATGTGTAAAGGTCTGTGATGTAGTTATTTCGGATAATGTCACATACCATGATGTAAATGTGGAGCAGATGAGGAGCCTATTTCCATTTAAGGAGTGCTTCAAGGCAGATGATGAGCTTATTGATTTGGCAGTAAGGGCCTGTAAGACCTCGCCAGGACAATTCAACTACCATATTGGCAGGATTGTCACAGGGGAGAGATTCATTTCAAGCATTGAGCTGAAGGAGGCTATTGCAGAAAAATACAGTCCCCTTTGCGTAGATATGGAAAGCGGGGCTATTGGACATGTGGCATATTTAAACTCCATACCCTTTGTGATAATCAGGAGCATATCGGACAACGCAGATGATGATGCAAGTATTACTTATGATGAATTTGAACAGATTGCATCATATAATTCTGCCAATATAGTACTAAAAATGATTAATTTAGTATAATTCCTTTGAATTGCTGGATATTGTATCCATCTAATGTTATAATAATGATATATAGAAAAATGCAGAATTTTCTCGGAATAATAAAAGATTTCAAGGAGAAAACCAATGATTAGATGCCCGTGGTGTGGAAATGATGAGCTATACATAAGATATCATGATGAGGAGTGGGGAGCCCCAGTTCATGATGATATAAAGCATTTTGAGTTTTTGGTTTTAGAATCAGCTCAGGCAGGGCTGAGCTGGCTGACCATTTTAAAGAAAAGGGAGAATTATAGACAAGCTTATGTTGGGTTTGACTAAAAATAAATGGAAGGACATTTCAGAAATTCCAGCATATACAGATCTGCCTGAAAGAATCAGTAAAGACCTATATAGTGTACTCCCACCTGCAGGCAACAGGTCTGATAAATGACCACCTAGTAAGCTGCTTTAGATATAATCAGGTTTAAATATCAAGGGAAATAGGTGATGCCAGTGAGTAAAAAGACAGGAGTCCTTCTGCTATTATTAATTCTAATATCCTTGTTTTTCAATATAGTAAGCTTTGTTAACATAAGCAATATCAGCCTTGATAAGGAGGCAATTGAATCCAGCTATGACAGCCTATTATCCGAGGTTCAAAGTCTGAAGAAAGAAATCAGCAGGCTTACAGAAGACAATGAAGTGCTGAGAAGGAATATATCCTATGCCCAGCAGATGTCAGATATAAACAGCAGTATTATTAAAGAGCAGGTAAAGCTTATAGATTTGAAAAAGGACTGGAGATTTTTGAGGGATAATGAGTTATTCCCTATATATGATGCCAATGAGGAAAGCAATGAAAAAGAAGTTATATTTTATACATCTTTTCCCAAGACTTTGAAACTAAATGAAAAGCTAAGGGGAATTGGAAACAAGTTATCCCAATACTGCTTTAACGGGCTGCCTATAGAACTTGAGTATATTAAGGACATAGAAGGCAAAAAGGTGGCAGTAATTAATCTGAGAGAATCGTACATAAATGAAGGGCTGGATATAGAGGATAAAGTAGGATATACCTGGTTGGATGATTATTTTCAAGGTTCAACAGGAGGTATGCAAACTTACATAAGGCTGGTGGAAACATTCTTGCAGAGGGACTATAAAGGTGAATGGATAGACGGAGTTGAATTTTTATATGAAGGATCAAAAATTAACTATGAGCATATAGAAGGATTAAGTGAAATAATATACAGGTGATGAATATGGAATTGAGAATAAATACTTCTAAACCTCAGGAATTTATAGATATTACGGATTTAATCAATGAGCATATAAGGAAAGAAAAGGTTCAAAACGGCATTGCTGTAATATTTGTTCCCCATACTACTGCAGGGATAACAATTAATGAAAATACAGACCCTGATGTTATTGATGATATTATATCAGCATTGAATAAGGTCTTTCCTGTAAAAGGAAGCTATCGCCACTATGAGGGCAATTCACATGCCCATATAAAGGCTTCTTTAATGGGTTCCTCCCTGACAGTCATTATAGAGAATGGAAGAATAAAGCTTGGAACCTGGCAAGGTATATATTTCTGTGAGTTTGACGGACCGAGAAACAGGAAGGTATATATAAAAATAATGAGTTTTTAACCGTGGATTTTTAATCCACGGTTTTTTATTTGATGTTGTAACGTCATACTTTGTTAATCATAGTATATATTAGTTGCTTAATATCTATATGGGGGGATTACATGAAAAGAAGAAGTGTTATGGTGCTGGGAGGGGATAGGAGAAACCTGGAACTTGCAAGGCTACTTATTAATGATGGAGAAGATGTAAAGATATCATATGTACACGGGTTGAATTTTGAGGATATTGACCTTATAATAGGCCCACTTCCTCTATCCAGCGATAAGAAAACCCTTAATGCACCTTTTCATCCGGAAGAAATAGAAGTAGATGCTCTGCTTGAAAAGATGAGGGGTAAGACACTGATTGCAGGTGTAATAGACGAGGAACTTATATTAAAGGGCAGTATATATGGAATTACTATGGTGGATTACTTTAAAAGGGAAGAGTTGCAGGTATTAAATGCAGTACCTACTGCTGAAGGTGCCATTAAAATTGCCATTGAGAATATGCCCATAACCCTCCATGGTTCAAATGCCCTGGTTTTAGGTTTTGGAAGAATAGGAAAAGCATTGTCAAATATGCTGTATGGAATGGGGGCAAATGTCCATGTGGCAGCCAGAAAGCATGAGGACATAGCCTGGATTAAGAACCTAAGGTATATACCAGTCTGTTTTGATGAGCTGGATACAGTTCTTCAAGGAATGGATGTGCTGTTTAATACTGTTCCTCAACTGGTGCTGGATGACAATAGGCTAATTCACCTAAACAGAGAAGCTCTGGTTATAGATCTGGCTTCACAACCAGGGGGAGTGGATTTTGGTGCAGCTGAAAAGCTGGGAATAAAAACTATACACGCCTTGGGCATACCTGGAAAGACAGCTCCCTTGACAGCTGCCAGGATTATAAAGGAAACCATATATAATATTATTAGAGAAAGGGGTTTATAGTATGTCACTGGAAGGTGTAAAGATAGGTTGGGGTATTGCAGGTTCCTTTTGCAACTACCAATATGTATTCCCTCAAATCGAAAGGATAAAGAACCTGGGTGCAGATATATATCCTATTATGTCATATAACGCAGCCAGCATTGATACACGATTTGGGAAGGCTGAAAACTGGAATCAAAAGTTGCGTGAAATAACAGGCAGGGAGATAATTCAAACCATACAGGATGCAGAGCCTCTGGGACCTCAGCTTAATCTGGATATAATGATAGTAGCCCCCTGTACAGGCAACACCTTGGCAAAGCTGGCCAATGGAATAACAGATACTCCATTGACTATGGCATGCAAAGCCCATTTAAGGAATCAAAGGCCTTTAGTATTGGCCATTGCAACAAATGATGCCTTAGGAGCTAATGCTAAAAACATAGGGTTATTGCTGAATATGAAGAACATATATTTTGTACCTTTTGGACAGGATGACCCATTCAAAAAGCCCAATTCCATGATAGCCAACTTTGAAAAAATTGAGGAAACATTAAGGGAAGCTTTAAAGGGAAAACAGATTCAGCCTATAATTGAATAACAGAGACCTGATTCAGGTCTCTGTTATTATTGCCTAATAAGCGCATCATAAAGCTTCCTGGAAAAGGCAAATACATCCTTAGTATTGGTTCTAATAGTAATGCAATGGTTATTGAATTTTACCCCCAGGATATTCTTGTAATTTTTCTGAAGAAATGCCTTAATATTCTCTAAAACGCTTATTTTATATTCTTTGCAGTAATATATCTTGAATGTGTAGTAAAGCCTATCATTTACCACCGCTATGCCAATTATTCTTTCCCTGCTGTACTCATTTGTGACAAGGGTACCAGGTACTTTTTCAAAGGTGGAAGTGACTCTAACCATTATATTAAACTTCTTTGCTATTTCCACTGATTTAGGGTGCAATACCTTTGCACCATTTGATGCCAGTTCATACATATCATCATAGGATATGGATTTTATATAATCAGTATATGGAACAATATTTGGGTCAATTAGGGCTACCCCTGGCACATCGGTAAATATGTCAATCCTTTTGGCATTAAGATATCCTCCCAATGAAATGGCGGTAATATCACTGCCTCCACGGCCTAGAGTTGTAATTTCTCCATCCCTGGTTATACCCTGAAATCCTGTGACTACAGCAATTTTGCCTTCACCTATAAGTTTTTTTATATTAGATGTATCTATATCTATTATTTCCGCAGAGTTGAAGTTATTATCCGTAAGTATTCCTGCTTGAAATCCTGTTAGCGGTTCCGCAGGCATATTGTTTACCTCCAGCAGATGGGATACCAGTGCTGCTGATATGGTTTCACCGCAGGACATCATTAAGTCCTTTTTCTTGGGGTCAATTCTGCCACTAATTTGCTCAAGCTGTTCAATAAGCGTATCGGTGGCATAAGGGTCACCGCGCCTTCCTATGGCTGATACTACTACAACAGGGTCATCGCCGTCATCAATGCATTCCCTTATACGGCTTAGAACCTTTGAACTATTGTTTAATCCCCTTAAGGAGCTGCCGCCAAACTTCTGCACAACAATTCCCATATTAATCACCCTTTATAAGGTTTCTTTCAATCAGCGCTTCAGCAATCTGTACAGAGTTTAGGGCTGCGCCCTTTCTCAGGTTATCTGCAACTATCCATAAATTAAGGCCATTTTCCACAGTAAAGTCCCTTCTTATGCGTCCTACAAACACTTCATCTTTTCCATCAGCTAAAACTGGCATAGGGTATTCATGGGATGAAGGGTTATCTATAACCTTGACTCCCTTGGATTTCCCTAGTATTTCCCTTGCTTCCTCTGGAGAAATGTATATTTCAGTTTCTATGTTTACCGATTCGGAATGGCAGTTGAAAACAGGCACCCTTACTGCAGTTGCGCTTACCATGATGTTCTCATCCAGTATCTTTTTCGTCTCATTTACCATTTTCATCTCTTCTTTTGTATAGCCATTTTCATTGAATTCATCTATATGGGGTATGAGGTTGGAGAAAATCTCATGAGGATAAAAGCTGGCTTTGAATGCTTCATTCCCTGTGAAGCTTTCTATTTGACTGTTAAGCTCATCAATTCCATTCTTACCGCTTCCGGATACAGCCTGATAAGTGGATACTACTACTCTTTTAACTCTGCAGACGTCATGTAAAGGCTTTAATACCATTAACAACTGTATTGTGGAGCAGTTTGGATTTGCTATAAGGCCCTTATGGCCATACAGTGCGTCAGGATTAACCTCAGGTATTACCAATGGTACTTCTTTGTCCATACGCCATTGGCTGCTGTTGTCAATTACTACTGCCCCTTCCCTGACTGCAATTGGTGCCAATGTCTTGCTTATGCTGCTTTCAACGCAGAAGAAGGCTATGTCTACATTGGTGAAGGCTCCTTTTTCTGCAGTTTCTGTGTAATACCTTTCCCCTTTGAACATAATTTCTCTATCCTTATTCCTTTCGGTTCCAAGAAACCTGATATCCTTAACTGGAAAATTACGCTCTTCAAGTATGCTAGCTACCTTTCTTCCAACCACTCCCATTGGGCCAACTATGGCAACATTAAAGCTTTTCATATATATCACTCCCGTTCTATATTCATTCCACTGGATAATTACATAATATTCATCTGTCCTTGAAAGGTTAAATGGAAAATTAACGAACAAAAACAAAAAGCTTTCATACTATGGAAATGAATGAAAAGAAAAGGAGGACATAGAATGGTTAATTGGGGACGCTTAATTACGGCAATGGTTACACCCTTTGATGACAGTTTAAATGTTGATTATGATGTAGCCATTGAACTTGCAATGAAACTGGTGGATGAAGGGAATACTGCTCTGGTAATTACAGGAACCACCGGAGAAGGGCCAACTTTAAGTCTTGAGGAAAAGCTAAGGTTGTATGAGGAGATTAAGAAAAACGTAAATGTTCCAATTATTGCAGGTGTTGGCACAAATTCTACAAAGGATACAATCAGAAACGGACTGAAGGCAATGGAAAAGGGAGCTGACGGGCTGTTAATTGTAACACCATACTATAATAAGCCGGATCAGAAGTCGCTATATGCCCATTATAAAACAATTGCTGAAAGCGTTGATGCACCTATTATGATTTATAATGTACCTGGAAGAACGGGCTGCAACATATTGCCTGAAACTGTAGCAAGGCTGGCAGAAATAGATAATATTGTGGCACTGAAGGAAGCCAGCGGAAATATAAACCAGATGTCGGAGATGGTGAAAAGAACACCGGAGGATTTTCTGGTATACTCAGGGGATGATTCCATGACATTGCCTGCAATGGTTGTAGGAGCCTACGGCGTAGTCAGTGTTTGTGCCCATGTAGTAAGCAAAGAGATGAAGGAAATGATAGATTCCTTTGTTGCTGGAGACACAAAGAGGGCTATGGAAATACATTTAAGGCTCTTTGACATATTCAATAAGCTATTTATTGTTACAAACCCGATACCTGTAAAGGCAGCATTAAACATGCTGGGCATAAAAGTAGGAGGATTGAGATTGCCGCTTACTGAAGCCAGTGAGGAAGTAAAGGATGTACTGGAAAAGGAACTTATAAATCTGGGATTGCTGTAATGATACTTAATAAAGGAGGCCAAAAAAGGTCTCCTTTTAATTTGAAATATATTACCAAAGGATGGTATATATATTATATAATAGTTTATATAAAAAAGTGTAAAGGAGAATAGTATGAAAATAGAGCTTAGGGATATTTACAAGAGCTTTTCAGAAAAGGAAGTGCTTCACGGCATAAGCTTTTCAGTGGAAACTGGAAAGGCCTTAGGGTTATTGGGCAGAAATGGAGCAGGCAAAACCACCACCATAAGGATAATAATGGGGTTATTCAATGCTGATAGCGGTGAAATACTGCTGGATGGCAGAAAATTCAGGCCTAAGGATCATAAAATTGGCTATTTGCCTGAGGAAAGGGGGCTATACCCTAAGAAGAAGGTATTGGAACAGCTTGTATATCTGGGACAGCTGAGGGGCTTTACAAGGAAGGAGGCTAAAGAAAGCGCCCTATACTGGCTTGAAAGGCTGGGAGTTGAGGAATACAAAAACAGCAGGCTGGAGACTTTGTCAAAGGGGAACCAGCAAAAGGTTCAGATAGCTCAAACCTTCCTGTGCGACCCGGACATTGTAATACTGGATGAGCCATTTAGCGGATTGGACCCTGTCAATGCACAGATTTTGAAGGACATAATAAGAGAGCTTATTGGAAAAAATAAGCTGTTGATATTCTCAAGCCATCAGATGGGATATGTAGAGGAATTCTGCGAAGAAATAGCATTAATAGATAAGGGGAAAATAGTCCTTACAGGTAATTTAAGGAATATTAAGAGAGAATATGGCATGAACAGGCTTGCCATAAGCTCAGCCAGCATTCCGCTGGAGGATTTAAGGAACATATTAAATAATAGTTTAAGCCACATTATAAGGGTTGTGGAGAAAAAGAAGAACTTCCTTGTAATTGAACTTATAAACAATAATACCAAAGATGAGCTTTTGAAAGCTCTATCAGATTTGGAACTTGACATTGAAAGGTTTACTGTCTATGAGCCAACATTGGAGGATATATTTGTCATGAAGGTAGGTGAAAGCTGATGAGAGGCTTATATACTGTTTTTAGGTTTGAACTTACTGGTATGTTGAAAAGCAAGGCTTTTAAGGTATCAACAATTGTTGTTTGCTTAATGCTGATTATAGGGCTGTCAATACCTTCCATTATTAATGTTTTCTCAAGCAAGGAGAATGATATTTTTGGGGAAGGTACTGTTGGAGAAGAAGCGCAGCAGGCCTATGGATATATAAATAAAAACAATGCTGTTCCCAACATTGAAGACCTGAAATCAAGCTTTACTCTTGGTCGGCTTATAGAGTTTAATAGCGAGGAGAAGCTGAAGGAAAGCATATTATCCGGGGAAATAGAGGCAGGATTTATAATAGAATCTCCTACCGAGTATAAATACATGGTGAAAAACAATGAGATGATAGACTCAAAGGTATCATTCTTCCGGGAGGCATTGGCTAAAGCTTACAGGATATATGAACTAGGTGAGATGGGTATTTCATATCCAGATGTTGAACATATCATATATCCCAACATACAGCAGGATACTGTTATATTAGGCAAGGACAGTGCCAGAAATTATATATATACCTATATATTGATATTTATTATATATTTTGTAATAGTTGTGTACGGGCAGATGATAGCAACTTCTGTGGCAAGCGAGAAGAGCAATAGGGCAATGGAGCTTTTGATAACAAGCACAGACAGCAGCAATCTCATATTTGGAAAGGTCCTTGGAACTGCACTGGCAGGTGCCATCCAGGTGGGAATAGTGCTAATAGTGACAATGATTTCATATAGATTAAATGCAGGTAGCTGGGGAAACAGGCTTGATTTTATATTCGACATACCTCTGGATGTAATTCTCATATTTTCAGTATTTGGCATACTGGGATATGTATTCTATGCCTTCATATTCGGAGCTTTAGGGGCTTTGGTTTCGAGAACTGAAGATGTCAGCTCCAGCGCTACTTCAATAACCATTATATTTGTTGCTGTATTTTTAATGTCATTTTACAGCATGTACAATATTGAAAGCATTTTGTTGAAAGTATTATCCTTTGTACCCTTTAGTTCCTTTATAGCCATGTTTATAAGGGTATCCATGGGAACCGTCCACATAGTTGAAGTGTTAGTATCACTGGTAATACTGGTTTTATCAACTATACTGGTAGGTATGTTTGCATCAAGGATTTATCGTTTGGGGACCCTTATGTATGGCAATCCAGTCAAGTTAAGCAGGGCCATCAGGTTAATGAGAGAGAAATAGCCATTTGTGGGGTGAAACTATGAACGCACTGGAAATAAACAGAGAATACATTGAATTAATTAAGAAAAATTCAATGAGGTATCTGGAGGACTATAAAGAAACTGAAGAAAAGGTTAAGAATTCAAAAGCACAGTATAAGGGAGAGCCAATACCATTTCTATATCACCCAATGTTATTTACAGAAAAGGATATTGATAATTTTAGAAGGATAGGCAATATGATGATATCCATTGCCAATAAGGTTACCAACAGGTATGTGGAGGATAGGGAGTTTAGAAGAAAGTTTGGCTTTCCAAAGCTAATGGAGGAGTTAATACTGGTTGATAACGGATATGATATTAATGTTCCCATTGGAAGGTTTGATATATTCTATAATAGCTATGATGATTTCAAGTTTTGCGAACTGAACACAGATGGCTCCTCTGCCATGAATGAAGACAATACCTTAGCAGAAATATTGCTTGAAACTGAAGCTATGAAAGACTTTGGTAAAAAATACAGATTTAGCTTATTTGAGCTGTTTGACAGCTGGATTAGGGAAAGCATATCAATTTACAAGAAATACAATCCCAATAACCACAAGCCAAATGTGGCAATAGTGGATTTTGAAGAAAGCGGCACAATTAAGGAATTTGAAGAGTTCAAAAAAGCCTATGAGAGAAATGGATATAATTGCATAATAGCTGACCCAAGGGATTTAACCTATAGAAATGGAGGACTGTACTTTAAGGATTATAAAATAGATTTAGTTTATAGAAGAATAGTTACATTTGAGCTGGTGGAGAAGGCAGATGAAATACCGGATTTTATAGAGGCCTATAAGAACAGGGCCATGTGCACAATTGGCTCTTTAAGGTCCCAGGTTATCCATAACAAGATAATATTTAAGATACTTCATGATGAGGATACCCTTAAAATGTTTGATGAAGAAGAGAGGGATTTTATCAAGAAACATATTCCATATACCGGGCTTTTTAAAGGTGATAGGGAAGTGTTTGAGCATATTTTGAATAATAAGGACAGATATATAATGAAACCATATGACCTGAATGCTTCAAGGGGAGTTTTTGCAGGAAGGGATTGTATCGCTGAGGAATGGAAGGAAAGGCTGGAAAAGGTATGGAACAGGGATTACATATATCAGGAATTTGTTAAACCCTGTAAAAGAGAATTTGTAGTATTTAATGATGGAGGATTTTCTGTAGAGGAGTTTGGTACAATAGTAGGGCTTTTTATGTACAATGAAAGGCTGGCAGGCCTTTATACCAGAATAGGGAAAAAAAGCATAATTTCCGGTGTTACAGATTACTATACATTGCCAAATTTATTGGTTAGATAAGGCTAGGGAAATGTTTATATTATCCGGAAAAGCAGTATTATTGAATAGCGATAGCTGATTTGTTATAATAAAAAATGATAATTTGTTAACTTATTATAAAATACATAAGCAGATAGGGAGTGTAACAGTTGAGTGATGTAAATATACCTAAGACGTCCAGAGGTCAGGAAACCATGGACAAAATATGCAGGGCAGCTGAGGAATTGTTCAGTAAAAAAGGGTATTATAATACTTCGATAACTGATATTGCCCAAAAGGCTGAAGTAGCACCGGGAACAGTATATATCTATTTCAAGGATAAGCATAGTATTTTTAAATATTTGCTTGAGGATTTAAGCTATAATATCAGAAAAGAAATTGCCATAGCAACTAAGAACTGTAAGAATAGATACGAGGAAGAAAAAATAGGATTCAGGGTTTTTTTTGATTTTGCAAGAAAACACATTGGCCTATATAAGATAATCTGGGAATCCCAATTTGTAGATGAAGAAATATTCAAAGAGTATTATGGAAATTTTGCCAATAGGTATATTAAAAGGATTGAGGAAGCACAAAAAAATAAACAGATAGTTGATATTGACCCTGAAACTTTGGCTTATTGCCTCATGGGCATAACAAATTTCATAGGGCTCAAATGGGTAATATTTAATGATAAGCCTGTTCCTGATGAAGTAATTGAAGACATTATGAAGCTTCTGAAGACTGGTATGTTTGTGTAAATAGGCAGTACTTGAATAAAAGCAGGTGGTTTGCATGTTTAAAAAGACCGCCTGTTTTTTATTTTTTGTTTTCAGAAAAATCTAAATAGTGTATTGACATAAAAACGTTTTCATGATAATATTACAATAACATGAAATATGATTCATGTTTCATATTAATCAAGGGGGTGTTTATATGAAATTAAAGGGGAAAACGACATCTATGGTTATTCTGTCAACTGTATTATGGGTGGTAATCACTTTATGTGGCTGGATGGGGCATCATATTGTAGGAATGGTATTAGGAGTAGTGCTTATGCTAATTCACATGATGCTTGGAGCATCAAGAAATGGTGAATTGGACAAGAAATTCTTTATCTATCCTCTTTTGTCCTGGGCTGTACTTTGGACTGCAAGTTTTATTCTATCCGAGTATCATTCAAATCTGTATGGTACAGCTATGCCAGATTTTACAATATTGGGTTTCCATCCTTCCTTTGCATGGACAGTGCTGACTTACTGGATTGGTGGTATGCTCACCTTAACAGCAGGCTTTGTTTTATATAAGGATTTATGGTTGTCAGAAGAGGACTGGGATAATTTCAGGAACAGCTTACAGGAAATAAACCAAAAAAGGGGGTTAGCTAAATGACAAATGGTGCTAAAATATTAATTACTCTGTTTTCTTTGGGCATGATTGTGATTTCCTTCCTAATTGGGTGGTGGGCAAAGAAAAAGGCAACAACTGCAGAGCTATATTTTGGAAGCACCGGATTGTTCGGACCTTTTATAGTGGGTTTTTCATCTATGGCTGCTGTAGCCAGCGCTTTTGCAATAGTTGGAATTCCAGGAATACTTTACTCATCGGGTAATGCAATGACTTACTGGATGTTATCCTCTGCAGCTTTTGCCATGGCATACATAATCCTGGGCAAAAAAATCAGAGCTATGGCAGAAGTTGGTACGGTTGCAAGTTTAGGAGATATTTCTGACCTAAGGTACAACAATAACAAGTGGATAAAAATATTAATGTCAATAATTATTTTCATTGGCAGCATTGCATATTTAGCTTCCCAGATAAAAGCTGGCTCTGAACTGTTTTCACATCTGCTGGGGCTAAGCCCTATGATTGCAGGATTCGTTATATTTGGAATTCTAATATTATATACAGCATTGAGCGGAGAAGTAGGCGGAGTTTTAACTCAGGCATTTCAGGGATTTGTTATGGTTATAGCAGGTATTATAATAATAATAGCATTTTTCAGCATGACAGGGGGATTTGGAGAGGTATTGAAGGTAGCTGCTACTGCGGGTACTGTTGCCAGCGGTGAAATAGTTAAGGAATTTAATGCAGGATTTTTGGATGCTTGGGGAATAATGCCTAGATCTGTGGCAATGACCTGGATGCTAATACCAATACTTGGTACTGTTGGACAGCCTCAAGTGTTAACCAGGATGTATGCTTTAAAGGACCCAAAGGATATGCCTAAGCTGGGATTGTACGCATCCCTTTCTCATATGGTAGTAGGATTTATGGCTGTAGTTGTTGCTTATGGTGTTCTGTTTTTAGTTGGAAAAGGTTTAATTCCTCCATTGGCTAATCCGGATACTGCAATATTTGCATTTGCTGATTATTTAGGACTATATGCTCAATTATTTGTATATGCTGCCATATTAGCTGCTTCCATGTCTACAGCCAGTATGTTCCTGACGCTGTCAGCAAATATAATAGCCAGAGATTTACCAAGTGCATTAGGTATAAAGATATCACCACAAAAACAAATAAATGCTTCCAGGATATTTATATTTGTAATTGGAATACTTTCCATAATATTCTCATTGACAAGTGGTAACATGGTGGCTATTTTAGGCTCTTTTGGCTGGGGTACCTTGATGTCTGCAACATTCCCTGTATTTGTAATAGGATTATTATGGGATAGAGCTACCAGTGAAGGGGTTTTGAGCGGATTAGTGGTTTCATTAATATTGAATATAGTTTCTTTGATACTGGATAGAAGCGGATTTAAATGGCCCGGAAGTGTTCCATGGTATGTAAATGTAATTACAGCTTCTATACTGGTAACAGTTGTAGTATCATTCTTTACAAAAGGAGCTACTGGCGAAGACCTTGATGAAAAGGTTAAGATGGTAATAGATTTATAGAATATAAAGGGGACAACTTATTACAGCTTGTAATAGGTTGTCCTAATAACAACGAATAGGAGGGGTCTTATGAAAGTCATAGGTATATGCGGTAGTCCAAGACAGGGAGGTAATACGGAATATTTTACAAGGCTAGCATTGGATGTTTTAGAAAAAGAAGGCATAGAAACTGAATTCATATCCCTTAGGGACAAGAATATTTCTGAATGTACAGGATGTTATGCGTGCGTAGAAAAAAGGGAATGTGCTATAAAGGACGATTTCCAGGAGATATTCCAGAAGATGATTGAGGCTGATGGAATAATACTAAGCTCTCCTGTATACCACGCCTCTATTACTCCTAAACTGAAATGCCTGTTGGATAGAGCAGGTTTTCTATGCAGATGGATTGCAAATGAAATGGTAGAAGGAGAAAACAGCTATAATTGGAAAGGCACTGCCTTCTCACGAAAGGTAGTAGCACCAATTACTGTAGCCAGAAGAACAGGGCATACTTTTGCCTTTTCACAGCTTTTATTATGGGCTACAGTCAATGACTGTATTGTAGTAGGGTCCCATTACTGGAATGTTGGAGTGGCTGGTTCAGGAGGAAAGATAAACGGAGAAAATGATAAGGAAGGAATTGGAATAGTAGAGCATCTTGGATCAAATATGGCTTATCTAATAAAACAGCTGAATAAGTAGGTTATTTGAAAAGGGGGAGTTAGCATGGGTTTTAGTTGGATAGGTAATTATTCATATTTTAGGCAGAGAATATCTCCAGATAAAGAGGCAGTTTTTGATCTGGACAATAATTTAAGGTATACATTTAAGGACTTGGACAACAGAGCTAATATACTTGCCAATTACATGGTAAAGGAAATGGGAGTAAAGAAAGGCGATAGAGTAGCATATTTATCCAGAAACAGAGTGGAATTAATAGATGCATATTATGCTACAGGTAAAACTGGAACAATATTTGTTCCATATAACGCCAGATTGTCTGAAAGGGAATTGTGCCAGCTTATAAATAAAGAAAAGCCAAAGGTATTAGTATATGAAGATGTTTTCGAAGAGAAGATAGAAAAGATAAAGGAAAACTGCAATGTGGACTATTATGTTGTTCTCAGGGATGATTTAAAAAGCCCAAAAAGCAGCAAGGATATAGATTATGAGGATATCATGGAATATGCTGATAATTCACCTGTATGCTGTGAAGATTTGGATTTGGAGGATATCCATTTGATAATTCATACGGGAGGTACTACTGGAATACCTAAAGGAGCAATGCTATCCCATAGGGCTATGCTGTTTAATTCAGTAAATGAGATTATAACCTGGGGTATTTCCCATATGGACAGCGCCCATATACTGTTGCCTTTATTCCACACAGGAGGATGGAACCTATTGACATTGCCATTACTCCATGCCGGCGGCAGAATAATTATAAATAAGCAATTTGACCCTAAACTATCACTGGAGGTAATAGAAAGGGAAAAAACAACATTTTCCTTTGGAGCAGCTACTATTTACAGAATGATGACTGATCTGCCTGAATTTGATAAAACGGATTTTTCTTCCTTAAGATGGGTTATGGCTGGAGCAGCACCTACTCCAATAAACATCATGGAGAAGTTTTGGAAAAAAGGAGTTAGATTCATATTAGGATATGGAATGACAGAAGCAGGACCAAACAACCTGTCTGCTCCAGCTGAATTCATGAACTTTGATGACATGAGGGAGAAACATGGATCTGTCGGCAAACCTATGTACTTAACTGGAGTAAAAATAGTAGATGATAACGGAAATGAAGTAGGAGAAGGTGAAATTGGAGAGCTGATCTGGAGCGGGCCTCAGATATTCTCAGGATATTGGGATAACCAGGAAGAAACCAATAAGACTTTAATAGATGGCTGGGTCTACAGCGGAGATATGGCAATGAAGGATAAGGACGGATATTACTATATAGTGGGCAGAAAGAAGAATATGTTCATTAGCGGTGGAGAAAATGTATTTCCTGCTGAAGTGGAAAATGCCATTTATAGTATTCCTGAAGTTCATGAAGTCTGTGTAATCAGCGTACCAGATGAAAAATGGGGAGAAGTAGGCAAAGCAGTAATATCATTAAAGCCTAATATGACTATTACAAAGGAAGATATTATATCCAGGTTAAAGGAACAATTAGCTGGCTATAAAATACCTAAGTATATTGAATTTGTACAGGAAATACCAAAAAACAGTGTAGGTAAGATTGAACTGACAAAAGTAAAAGAGCTATACGGTAAAATAGACTGATGAGGAGGATATCAAATGAGTTATAGCAGAATTGTTGGCATCAGGGATATTCAAATATACGTGCCGGAAGGAACAGAGGATAGTCAGACAATTGCCAAAAAAACTGGTATCCCCAGAGAAGTTATAGAAAACAAATTTGGAATAAAACAAAAGCATAGGGCGAAAGCTGATGAAACAGTATCGGACATGGCTATTAAAGCATGCCAGAAAATATTGAAGAATTTTAATCCTATGGATTTGGATTTAGTAGTATATTGCGGAAGCGAGTACAAGGATTATTACTTAATGAATATGGCTGCTAAAATACAGCATGAGATTGGTGCCAAAAATGCAAATGCCTTTGAAATACATTCCCTGTGTTCTGCTGGAGTTATTTCACTGCAGATATTGAAAAGCATAATGCTAAACGATCCGGATATAAACAATGTGCTACTGGTATCTTCATCCAAGGAAACCTATTTGATTAACTATCAAAATGAAAGGTCAAGATTTATGTTTAACTTTGGTGATGGTGCAGCTGCAGTATTGCTGCAGAAAGGATACAAGAAAAATATTATACTGGGAACTCATATGATAACAGATGGAAGCTTTGCTGAAGATGTAGCGGTTTATAACATTGGAAACAGGATAGTTAATTATAAATTAGCTGATGACGGTCCAATAATGCTGGATGTAAGGGATCCTAAATCCATGAAGGAAAGGCTTGACCCTATAACAATAAATAATTTTATATCTGTGATTACTAAATCTGTTGAGAAAAGCGGCTACTCTGTCAAGGACATAGATTTTATAGCTCCTATATTCATGAAGAGGTCAATATTATTAAATATATTGGAGAAGTTTAATTTGACAGAGGAAAACTCCTATGTACTTGAGGATTATGGCCATTGCCAGTCAGCGGATGCTTTCATAAGCGTTGTTCAGGGCAAGAAATTAAATAGGATAAAGGATGGAGATATAGTAGTAATGCTAGGAGCAGGTACAGGATATACCTGGGCAGCAACAACTATAAGGTGGGGTGATTATAATGAGATTAATTGATAAGGTAGCCATTATTACAGGCGGAGGCAGCGGAATAGGAAGGGCCACAGCCCTCAGGTTTGCAGAGGAGGGTGCAAAAGTAATAGTTTGGGATATAAACTTGGATGAGGCAGAAAAAACAGTTGAAGAAATAAAAAGTGCAGGTGGAACAGGGAAGGCCTATAAGGTTGATGTTACAGACAGGAAGCAGATAGAAAATACTGTGAATAGCATATTAGAAGAGTTTCATAAGATAGATATACTTATAAATAATGCAGGAATAACAATGGATGCAACATTGATGAAGATGACCGAGGAACAATGGGATAGAGTTATAGATATCAACCTCAAGGGAACATTCAATTGCGGGCAGATAATAGCAAAACACATGGCACAGAGGGAAAGCGGAGTAATTCTTAATGCAGCCAGTGTAGTAGGGCTTTATGGCAATTTTGGGCAGACAAATTATGCTGCATCCAAATGGGGCGTAATAGGAATGACTAAAACCTGGGCAAAGGAATTGGGAAAAAAGAATATAAGGGTAAACGCTGTAGCACCTGGGTTTATTTCAACACCTATGGTAGAAAAGATGCCTGAAAATGTACTGAATATGATGAAGGAAAAAGCCTTACTGAGGAGGCTGGGCACTCCAGAGGAAGTGGCAAATGCATATCTATTCCTGGCCTCTGATGAAGCCAGCTTTATTACAGGAGCAGTCCTAAGTGTTGATGGAGGGGTTGTTTTATAAATCTGAATACACAAAGCTTTATATTTAGAATATAATAGACTGAGAGGCTCTCTCAGCCTATTTTTTTATTAATAATACTATAAATTGCATAAAGGCTGAATTATGGGTATATATAATACAAAGCATTAATATCCATAAGTATTAGCCATAATAGTGGGTCAAAAGAGGTGATGAGTCTGGATGAATAATGTAGCTTTAGCTTTTTTATTAACTCTATTTGCAGGTCTATCAACAGGAATAGGCAGCCTGTTGGCTTTCTTCACCAAACAAACCAATAAGAAGTTTCTGTCTGCTGCCTTAGGGTTTTCTGCAGGTGTAATGATATACGTTTCATTTATAGAGATATTTGCTAAAGCCCGAAACTCCTTAGAGTTGGTATATGGTCCGCATAAAGGATATTGGTATACGGTTATAGCATTTTTTGCAGGAATAATTATTATGGGAATAATAGATAAAGTAATACCAAGCAATGAAAACCCTCATGAATGGCGGGATGTAGAAGAAATGGGAGAAACAAAAGAGGAAAATGAATCTGAACTAATGAGAATGGGACTTTTTTCAGCTCTGGCTATAGCAATTCATAACTTTCCGGAGGGTTTGGCAACCTTTATAAGCTCAGTACAAGACCCTACATTAGGAATAAGTATTGCAATTGCAATAGCAATACATAATATTCCAGAAGGAATAGCAGTATCAGTGCCAATATACTATGCCACAGGAAACAGGAAAAAGGCTTTCTTAAATTCCTTTTTTTCAGGACTTTCAGAACCTTTAGGTGCAATAATAGGATATACAGTATTGATGAATTTTATTAACGATGTAATATTTGGAATTATATTTGCTGCTGTAGCAGGAATAATGGTATATATATCCCTGGATGAGCTTTTGCCAACTGCTGAAAAATATGGAGAACACCATATTGCAATATATGGATTAGTTGGAGGAATGGCTGTTATGGCATTGAGTCTCCTATTGGTAGCTTAATCAATCAGGTATAAAAAATTCATTTTTAGATATAATAAATAATGACCCTTATACCATAAAAGAGACGAAGCAAATAAGGAAAATCCCAACTCCGAAGCCAGATTACAGAAAAGATAATGTAAAAAAAAACAGAAGAAGGCTACAATCCCTTGAAGCTATGAGGCATGAAATAAAAGATGAAGCAATAGCAGGAGAAAAAGGGTATAGAGATCGTGAGTAGAATTTAGCGCTCACGATCTCTTTTATTTTAGGAAGATTTTTGGATTAATAAGAACCGTTGGTTTTGTAATTGGATTAACACTTTATTTTTTTCATAATGATGCTATAATAATAAAAGACTATAAATATGGAGTGATTAAATTGTCTGAAAGAGAAAACAGGTTAGCAGGTAATGGCTGCGAAACGCTGATTCCATTGGAGGATAGAAAACCACTGGCTGAAATAGAGAGAAGCATAATTAAGAAATACAGAAAACAGCTTTGGAGCAAGTTTATAAAGGCCATAAAGGATTACCAGCTAATACAGGATGGAGATAGAATTGCTGTTGCCATATCAGGAGGAAAGGATAGCCTTCTTATGGCCAAGCTGTTTCAGGAACTTCATCGTCATGGGAATGCAAATTTTGAGCTGGAGTTCATAGCCATGGACCCCGGATACCATCCGGATATAAGGAAACTTTTGGAAGAGAACTGCCAATACTTGAATATCCCCGTTAAAATATTTGAATCCGGCATATTTGAGGTAGCTGACAGAATTGCAGGAGATTACCCTTGCTATATGTGTGCAAGAATGAGACGTGGAGCACTATATGGAAAGGCTAAGGAGTTAGGCTGCAACAAGCTCGCCTTAGGGCACCATTTTAATGACGTCATAGAAACCACAATGCTTAACCTGTTGTGTGCTGGCAATTTTAAGACCATGATGCCAAAGCTAAAGTCTCAAAACTATGAAGGCATTGAGCTCATAAGGCCTATGTATCTTATAGAGGAGGAATATATAAAAAGATTTATAAACTACAGTGGTATATGGCCTCTAAACTGTGCATGTATGGTAGCTGCAAAAAAAATAGGCAATAAGAGGTATGAAATAAAGGAGTTAATAGAGGAGCTTAAGAAAAAGTTTGTAAATGTGGATATATCCATATTCAGGGCAGCTGAAAATGTAAATATGGACTGTATACTGGGATGGATAAAGGATGATAAGAAATACTCATTTTTAGATGAATATGATGAATAAAACAGGCAAATGCCTGTTTTATTCTTTATATAAAGGTTCTTCAAAGGGGTCTGATATTGTGAAATGCCCCATTAGTGATTCTGCTTTTTCTCCATCTATTAGGAACTGTACTCTATCCACATTATCCAGTTCCAATAGGCTGTTTACTATCTGTGATATGGTGAAGTCCTCCTGCAGTGAACCTCCATACAGGCCCTCTTGTGAGAAGTTTACATAACAGGTTCCATCTGCAGTTTCAACCCCCAGTAAGGTTACATTGGAGGGTATGCAAGTGGTCAACTCACTGGACTCAGGACCTTTAATCAGCTCTCTTACAATGGCTTCTTCCAATGGAATATTTCCATATTCTATGGTTCTTACTTCAGGTAGAAGCTTCTCATAGCTTTCATCGCCAGTTTCTACGTAATCCTTGTTTGCAAAATAAAGGGTTACTTCAGCTTTTTCAGTATTTGGAGAAGGGTCTATAACTTCATTTTCTCCATTTTCCTCATTTTGATTATCTTCATTGCCTTCGTCAACTATATCTACATCCTCATTTGGAGTAGTATCTTTTTTTGCACAGCCTATTATGCTGATTGCCAAAACTGTTGCAAGTAAAAGGACAATATATTTTTTCATGGTTTTTCACTTCCTTTCTCTGTTTGCTACTATTATACAAAATGCTTATTAAGATAAAATAAACAAATATTAAGAAATTATGAAGAAAAAGATAAATATTTATGAAATTGTAGGGATTTCTATTGTAAATGTGGTACCTGAACCTAAAGTGCTTTTAACTGAAATATGCCATCCGTGTTTATCTATTATGCTTTTTACTATGGATAACCCTATGCCATAGCCTTCTATTCTGGAATTTCCGATGAATTGCCCATCGAATACTCTAAACCCCCTATTGAATATGCTATCAATATTATTCTCATCCATTCCTATCCCGTTGTCCTTTATTTTAAGGATAGCAGTATTATTTCTTTTTTCTAAATCTATGGATACAAAGTTATTTTCCTTACAGATATCTTTATACTTTATGGAATTATCCAGCAGATTAAATATCATCTCTTTCACTTTGTCCTTGTCACATCTTACTCTTATATTTTCGGTATTCCTAAAATGTACATCTACATTATTTCTGTTTGCATATGGTATTATAAGCTTTACTGTATCGCTAAGTATTATGCTTAAATCCTCTTCCTTTATATTTAGGATGGTGTCTTCCAGCTTAATGGATTTCATAAGGTAGTTTACCAGCTTTTCCATCCTTTCCGTTTCACTGTATATGTCCTCAAGGTATTCCCTATAGGTATCTATATTTCTGTTTCCAATGGAAAGGGATTCAATTAAAACCTTTATTGAAGTTAAAGGGGTTTTCAGTTCATGGGATATGCTGTTAATAAAGCTTTTCCTATTCCTTTCTATATTGCTCAATGTGCTGCTCATGTTGTTAAATGTATCTATTAGCTTGCCAAATTCGTCTTTTCTATTCCCTTCTATTGTATATCCTAAATATCCTTCCGATATTTTCTCCACTCCAAGGGTTAGCTTTTTTAAAGGCTTTGTAAAATTGTGTGTTGCAAATATGGTTAACATAAGGGATATTAAAAGCCCTATTGAACCTATTTTAATCATATCCTTCCTGAGTCCGCGGACATTGCTGTTTATTGAGCTCATATCAGCAGACAAAAGGACAGCACCTATTATCTTATCCCTGCCAAATTCATTTAGTATTATTGGAACGGAAAGCTGAAGCACTTCCTTACTTCCTAGATCATATACATTGGATGCTGATTTACCCTTTAAGCTGTTAGCTATTTCTTCATTGTTTATTTTTTTGCCTATATAGTCATTGTAATTATCAACAATAACTTCCCTTTCAGTATTTATTATCAGTATTCTTGCATTGGCCTGTTTTCCATAGCTTCTTACCATCATCCTTGTAAATATCATTTCATCCCTGTTTCCCTTATAGGTGTCAGCTACTATGTTGGCAGTTTGGAATAATCTTATTTCTGCATTTCTTATCTGGGTATTCCTGTAGTTGTTTAACATGATTATGCTGAATGCGGAAAAGGTCAGCAAAATTATCAGGCTGTATATTATAAGCATTTTAGCTCTTATTGAAATAGTATCCAACCCCCCACTTGGTCATGATAAATTTTGGTTTCTTTGCGTTTTCTTCAATTTTCTCCCTTAAATTTTTAATGTGAACATCAATGGTTCTTACATCTACAGGTTCTTCGCTCCATATGTGATTGAAAATCTCCTCCCGTGTAAATACTCTTCCGGGATTTCTGGCCATTAGGTAAAGCATGTCAAATTCCTTTTGAGTAAGATTTACTTCTTCACCTTTAACATATACCTTTCTTTCCTCATGGCTTATAACCAGATCGTTAAATTGTATGGTGGAAGGGGATTTGTTTGATTCTGACCTTCTTAAAATGGCCTTTATCCTGGCTATTAATTCCAGCATGTTGAAAGGCTTTGTCATGTAATCGTCAGCTCCCAGCTCAAATCCCAGTATTTTATCGTAATCCCCGTCCTTTGCAGTAAGCATTATAATAGGAGTATCATTGTTTTCCCTTATTTTCTTGCAGAGCATCATGCCGTCAATATCCGGAAGCATTAAATCAAGTATTATAAAGTCAACTTTTTCCCTGCTTATGATATCAAGTGCCTCATACCCTGTATATGCTGTATATACATTGTAACCCTGTACCTCCAAGCTGCTTTTAATCCCCTTTACAATGAGCCTTTCATCGTCAACTATCAGTATGTTCATCATATCACCTTCTATCTGTAGGGTTATTCTTATTATATCATAACCGCATTCCTTTAAATTGAAAAGGATTATTCCTGATGGCTGATAAAAATGATATAATTGAATCTAACTAGACTATATTGACAGGTGGGAAGGCATGCTATGAGGAGCACGATAAAAAGAATTATGTTAAAGCTGATTAAACTGTTTTCAGGATACTTCATATTAGCATATGGCATAGTAATGACCATTAATGCCGATTTGGGCCTTGGGGCATGGGAGGTATTTCATCAGGGAATATCCAATGTTTTCGGGATTACAATGGGCCAGGCAAGTATTTCAGTTGGAGCGGCAATAATATTATTCAACTTTGTATTTAAGGAAAGAATAGGCTGGGGAACCATATTTAATATGATATTCATAGGGATATTCATGGATGTTTTGATGATGAATAATCTGGTTCCTGCCTTTGAGGGGGTATTGCCAAGGGTTTTGATGCTTGTACTGGGTTTGCTGATTATAGGATTTGGCACTTACTTGTATATTGATGCTGAATTAGGTTCAGGACCCAGGGATGGGCTTATGATAGCCCTCGCCAGGAAGACTAAAAAACCCGTTGGATTAATAAAAAACGTTCAGGAGATAACTGCAGTGGCAGTAGGATTTCTACTGGGAGGAAAAGTGGGAGTTGGAACTGTTATGATGTCATTGCTGGGAGGATGTATAATGCAGTTTGTATTTAAGCTGGTTAAATTCGATATCAATGGAATAAACCACAGGTTCATAGATGATGATATAAGATTTATCAGGGATAAGCTGGCAGATAAAAATGCATAATAGATGGTTACTTCAGGCACAACTTGGGTAAATATATTTTGTTCAGCGAAAAATACAAAATATTCAATAAATAAGGAAAAGAGCAGGTGTTGCTATGTCAAAGATTAAGACCAATGTCATGAGGATTCTGGATAGTAAAAACATAGAGTATTCAGTGCTTACATATGACAGCAGTGATGGGAAAATAGACGGAATATCAGTAGCTAATAAAATTGGAAGAGATGTAAATACTGTATTTAAGACTTTAGTTACCATGGGAAAAAGCAGGGAAATATATGTGTTTGTCATCCCCGTTGAAAAGGAGCTGGATTTGAAGAAGGCAGCCAATGCCGCTAATGAGAAGAATATTGAAATGGTACATGTAAAGGATATTACAAAATACACAGGCTATGTTAGGGGAGGATGTTCTCCCATAGGAATGAAAAAGGAATATCCTACATTTATAGATGAGTCTGCCCTGATGCTTGAAAAGATTATAGTAAGCGGCGGGAAAATAGGAGTTCAAATAGAAATTAAAGTGGATGACCTTATGAAAATAACCAATGGCCAGATATTCGAGCTTACCAAATAAACTTCATAGCACCAAAAAGAGGTGAATAATTTTGGATTACGAAAAACAGATTGAAAAGTTTGCTGCATATTTTAGGAAACATGAAAAGAGGAAAGAGGATCTTAGAATAGGCGTGGAACTGGAACACTTTGTAATATACAAAGATACCTTAAAGACTGTTTCCTATTACGGGAAGGATGGAGTTGGTGAAACATTAAGGGAATTGGAGCTAAAGGGCTGGAATGGCAGGTATGAAGGAGATAATATACTTGGGCTTAATAGTGAAAACAAAACCATAAGCCTAGAGCCAGGAAGCCAGATAGAGCTCAGCATAGCACCTCAAAGGAATATAGAGGATTTGGAAAGGGATTATTTCAGCTTTCTAAATGATATCATACCAATACTGGATAGAAAAAATCAGGGGCTTATAACAACCGGATACCATCCTGTAACCAGAATACAAGATATCAGGCTAATACCTAAGAAGAGATATGACTATATGTACGAATACTTTAAGACAAAGGGAATTCATGCCCACAACATGATGAAGGGTACTGCATCTGTGCAGATATCTATAGATTATGAATCGGAAAAGGATTATGTAAGAAAGTTCAAAACTGCCAGTGCTTTATCTCCAGTGCTCTATGCTATTTTTGACAATGGATACTATTTTGAAGGGAATATTTGGGAAAAGCATAGCCTCAGGGCACATATATGGAGCAACTGCGATGACGACAGATGTGGAATTGCAAAAGGAACCTTTGATGAGGATTTTGGATATAGGAAGTATGCAGAATACATATTAAACATGCCTCCAATATTCATATCTGACGGGCAAAAGACTTATCCCACGGGGAACAAGCTGGTTAGGGAGATATTTGACCCGGATGGATATTCCATTGAAGAGCTGGAGCATATTTTAACTATGGTATTTCCAGATGTAAGGACAAAGAAGTATATAGAAATAAGAATGATGGATGCAGTTCCATATCCATTGAACTTTTCGGCAGCAGCCTTAATAAAGGGGCTTCTGTATGATGAAAATAATTTGGAAAAACTGTATGATTTTGCAAAGGATGTAAGAGAAGAAGAAGTATTAAGGACAAAAGAGGAGCTTGTTAAAAAGGGGCTATATGCTGAGTTTAAGGGGAAAACTCTGTTGGATGCAGGAAACTATATTGTTCAACTTGCAAAGAATGCCTTAAGTGAAAGGGAAAGGAAATACTTATTGCCTCTTGAGGAAATGCTAAGGCATAATAAGAATCCATACGAAATCACAAGGGAAAAATCAGCACTGGGAAGGAAGGAGTCCATAAGCTGGTGTGTATTGAGTAAAACAATAAATGCATAAATTATTTTAAGTAAATATAAATATTCTAAAATTGCTATTCATAAGAATAATAAGGACAGCAGAATATAAGCTGTCTTTTTTGATAACATGGCAAGGGGGATTGAGTATGGAGCTAAAATTCAATTGGGAAGCAAATAGGGAGAAAATTGACAAGCTTAATGAATTCATTGAGAATAACAGACATAAGGATGGAGTACTCATGCTGGTACTTCAGGAAGTTCAGGAATTGTTTGGATACATTCCTTATGAAATTGCAAAGCTGATTTCAAAGGAGCTTAAGATACCCTTGGCAGAAATATTTGGAGTAGCGACATTTTATTCCCAGTTTTCCCTTCATCCAAAGGGTGAAAATGTCATAGGAGTCTGTTTGGGAACTGCATGCTATGTAAAGGGCGGTCAGGAGATACTTAAAAAAATAGAGGAGCTATTGGGTATTACAGTGGGACAAACTACTCCCGACGGCAGGTTTTCAATTGATGCCACAAGGTGTTTAGGTTCTTGCGGGCTTGCACCTGTAATGATGATAAACGGACAAATCCATGGAAGGCTTACTGCAGACAGGGTGGAAGAAATCATTGAGCAATATAGATAGAATGGAGGGAAATACATGATAACCATTCAGGAGTTAGATGCTATCAAGGAAAGAACCCTAAAGGCTATGGGGGCTAAGCTGTATAAGCTGAACAGGGAATTAATTGGGGAAAAGTCATACAGGCATGTGCTTATATGCGGAGGCCCAGGCTGCCATTCTTCAAAGGTGGAGGACATAAAGGAAAGGTTTATCAGAGCAATAGACAGGAAAGGGTTAAAAAATGTAGAGGTAAGCATTGCAGGATGCTTTGGATTATGTGAATCAGGCCCTAATATAGAAATATATCCTGAAGGGGTTTTCTACAGCAAGGTAAAACCTGAAGACATAGATGAAATAGTGGAAAAGCATCTCTGCAAAAATGAGATTGTAGAAAGGCTACTCTTTGAAGGTGCGAGAAAAGGGGAACAGGTGATACCTGTACATCAGGTGGATTTCTACAAAAAACAGAAGAAGATAGCCTTAAGAAACTGTGGAATCATAGACTATAACAATATAGATGAGTATATTGCATTGGACGGGTATCAGGCGTTGGCAAAGGTACTGACTGAAATGGAGCAGGGAGAAGTCATAGAGGTAATAAAGCGGTCCAATCTAAGGGGAAGAGGGGGAGCAGGATTCCCTACAGGCAGGAAATGGGAAACTGCCTATAAATACCATGCAGATAAGAAATATGTAATATGCAATGCTGATGAAGGGGACCCTGGTGCTTTTATGGACAGAAGCATACTGGAAGGCGACCCTCATTCGGTACTTGAAGGAATGGCCATATGCGGTTATGCCATAGGTTCAGACCAGGGATTTATATACGTAAGAGCTGAATATCCGGTAGCTGTTGAAAGGCTGAGAACTGCAATAAAGCAAGCCAGAGACAAGGGGCTTTTAGGTAAAAACATATTCGGCACAGGATTTAATTTTGATATAGAGCTGAGGCTTGGAGCAGGAGCCTTTGTATGTGGAGAGGGAACAGCCTTAATGGAATCCATAGAAGGCAGAAGAGGAATGCCAAGGCCTAAGGTGGAAAGAACTGCTCACAAGGGGTTGTGGGGTAAGCCTACAATCATAAACAACGTTGAAACCCTGGCAAATGTACCTCCAATAATCATCAATGGAGCAGACTGGTTTAGAAGCATTGGTACGGAGGATTCCTCCGGGACCAAGGTATTTGCTCTTGGAGGTAAGGTAAAGAATACAGGGCTTGTAGAGGTTCCCATGGGAACCACATTGAGGGAAATAATATTTGATATAGGAGGAGGAATTGCTGGAGGCAGGAAGTTTAAGGCAGTTCAAACGGGAGGGCCATCAGGAGGATGTATACCGGAAGAATTTCTGGATACACCAGTTGATTTTGCATCGTTAGCCAAAACAGGCTCCATAATGGGGTCAGGAGGAATGATTGTTCTTGACGAGAATGACTGTATGGTGGATATAGCCAGATTCTTTTTGGACTTCACAGTAGATGAGTCCTGTGGCAAATGCATACCCTGCAGGGAAGGAACCAAGAGGATGCTCGAAATACTGGAGAGAATCACCAGGGGCGAAGGAACTGAAGAGGACCTGGAAAGGCTTGAATCTCTAGCGGAAAACATAACTATAAGCTCCCTCTGCGGGTTGGGACAGACTGCATCAAATCCTGTAAAATCAACGTTGAAGTACTTCAGGGAAGAATATAAAGCCCACGTATATGAAAAGAGATGCCCAGCTGGCGTATGTAGGGAATTATTGGAGTTTTACATTACAGACAAATGCATCGGCTGTACCAGGTGTGCCAGAAACTGTCCTGTTTCAGCAATAAGAGGAAATGTGAAGGAAAGGCATACTATAGATGCTGAAAAATGTATTAAATGCGGTACATGTATGGAAGTCTGCCCTGTAGGTGCAGTTATCAAGAGATAGAATTTTTTACAATACATAATGAATAGGGGTTGAATGTAATGGTTGAAATTACTGTCAACGGCAAGAAGTATCAGGTTGATAAGGGTATAACCATACTTGAAGCCTGCAATAGACTAGGCATATCCATTCCTACATTATGTAACGATGATAGGCTGGAGCCTTATGGTGCCTGCAGGCTATGTGTAGTGGAAATAAAGGGAAGAAGGAACCTGGAAGCTTCATGTTCCACAAAGGTAAGGGATGGAATGGAAATAGAAACACATAGCGAGAAGGTAATAAAGGCAAGGAAGGAAATACTTGACCTGTTATACTCAAACCATCCGGAGGACTGTTTAACCTGTGAAAAGGCGGGAGAATGCAAGCTGATGGATTATTGCTATGAATACGGCATAAAGAAGGGCTCCTATATAGGGGAAAAGAAGAAATACCCTATTGATGAATCCAATCCGTTCTACTATTATGATCCGAACAAGTGCATACTCTGCGGAAAATGCGTAAGGGTATGCAGGGATTTGCAGGGTACCAGCGCCATTGCTTTTAAGAACAGAGGATTTAATACCAAGGTATCCACCCCCTTTGATATGGGGCTGGCAACTTCAGACTGCGTTTCCTGCGGAAACTGTGTGGCTAATTGCCCTGTGGGAGCCTTGATGCCCAAAAAGCCTGAGAAATTCAGGACCTGGGAAGTAAAAAAGGTAAAAACCACCTGTATCTATTGTGGAGTAGGGTGCCAGATGTACCTGCTGGTAAAGGGAAACAGGGTTGTGGGAGTAGAGCCTGCACGAGGAAAGGCAAACAATGGCCTCATGTGTGTAAAAGGAAGATTTGGATATGGTTTTATAAATCATCCTGATAGGCTGAAAACTCCGCTTATAAAGAGAAATGGCAAATTTGAAGAGGCTACCTGGGAGGAAGCCTATGATTTGATTGTAAATAAGATAAAGGAAATAAGGGAGAAATATGGCCCTGACAGCCTGGGAGGGCTATCATCAGCTAAATGCACCAATGAGGAGAACTACCTGTTCCAGAAGATGTTCAGAGCGCTGATAGGGACCAACAATGTGGACCACTGTGCCCGCCTCTGACACTCTTCAACAGTTGCAGGTCTTGCAACTACATTGGGAACCGGGGCTATGACAAATAGCATAGAGGAAACTCTGAACACTGACTTAATATTTATAATAGGGTCAAATACTACGGAAACCCATCCTGTAATAAGTACTTTCATGAAGAGGGCAATAAAGAGGGGAGCAAAACTCATAGTGGCAGACCCCAGGAGAATAGAGCTGAGCCAGCTGGCAGATGTGTACCTGCAAATAAAGCCAGGCACCAATGTTGCATTGCTTAATGGAATGATGAATGTTATATTGGAAGAGGAATTATATGATAAGGAATTTATAGAGAAGAATACTGAGAACTTCGAAGCATTCAGAGAGGTCATAAAGGGCTATACTCCGGAGGTGGCAGCCCAGATTTGCAATGTAGACAAGGAAGATATAATAAAGGCTGCCCGATTATATGCAAGGGCTCCAAAGGCAGGAATTTATTATACAATGGGTGTAACCCAGCATAGCACAGGAACCAGCGGTGTAATGAGCATATCCAACTTAAGCCTTCTATGCGGAAATGTAGGCAAGGAATCAGCAGGGGTTAATCCACTGAGAGGTCAAAATAACGTTCAAGGCTCAACAGATATGGGTGCAGTTCCTACTGACTATCCTGGATACCAGAAGGTATTTAAACCGGAGGTTAAGGAGAAGTTTGAAAAGGCATGGAATGCAAAGCTATCAGGAACTGTAGGGCTTACAGTTGCCGAAATGATGAAAGAAGCAGAAAAGGGCAACTTAAAGTTTATGTATATAATGGGGGAGAATCCAATGGTATCAGACCCGGATATAAGCCATGTGGATAAAGCACTAAGGAGCCTGGACTTCCTGGTAGTACAGGATTTATTCCTGACGGAAACTGCAGAATATGCAGATGTAGTACTGCCTGCATCCTCCTTTGCTGAGAAGGATGGCACTTTTACAAATACTGAAAGAAGAGTCCAAAGGGTAAGGCAGGGGATAAAGCCTGTTGGAAATTCAAAGCCTGATTGGCAGATACTTTCAGATATTATGAAAAGGCTTGGCCATGAAAAGGAATACTCACATCCCAGTGAGATAATGGAGGAGATTAGAAGCGTAACTCCCCAATATGGAGGGATTACCTATGAAAGAATTGAAGAAGAAGGACTGCAGTGGCCATGTCCTGATTTAAGCCATCCGGGAACTAAATACCTTCACAAGGACAGAATAATGAGAGGCAAGGGGCTCTTTATGCCTATTGATTACAGGGAAAGCGTTGAAACCCCTGATGAAGAATATCCATTCATACTGACTACAGGAAGACTGAGATATCATTATCACACCAGAACCCTTACAGGAAGGGTTGAAGGGCTGAATAAACTGCAGCCGCATTCGTTTATGGAAATAAATGAAGCTACAGCCAGTAGGCTTGGCATTGCAGACGGTGAAAAAGTACGGGTAATATCAAGGAGAGGAGAAATAGTAGTCACTGCCAGGATTACGGATGCTGTAGATGAAAATGTGCTTTTTATACCTTTCCATTTCGCAGATACAAGGGTAAACTATTTGACCCATACTATGGATTTGGACGAATATTCAAAGATTCCGGAACTGAAGGTTACTGCTGTAAAATTAGAAAGGATAGGGAGCTGACAATATGCTTGAATTTGGCACTGCAGTTATACTGGCTGGAGGAAAGAGCACCCGCATGGGGTTCGATAAACAGCTGCTGAAAATAAATGAGAGAAGCCTTATAGAAAGCATAAGGAGGAAGCTTAAGAGGGAGTTTGACGAGATAATAGTTGTAACAAATAAGTTTGAATACTATATAGGCTCAACAGATAAGATTGTTGAGGATAAGATTGTGGGCAAAGGGCCTCTGTCAGGCATACATGCAGGCCTTGTGGAGGCCTCAAGCCATTATGTTTATTTTGTAGCCTGTGATATGCCCAATATAAATCTTGATTATATACGCTTCATGAAGAAGGAAATTGAAGGGCTAAATGTAATGGCCTGCATAACAAAATTCGGAGAGTGGATAGAGCCCTTTAATGCCTTCTATTCAAAGGATATGATACAGGACATAGAGAATCACCTTCAAAAGGACAAAAGGTCTGTTAACTCACTTATAAAAAAACTTAATGTCTACTATATCGAAGAGGAAAAGGCCAGGGAATTCAGTCCAAACTGGGATATGTTTTTAAATCTAAATACAAGAGAAGAGTTGAGGGACTATCTAATGGCCATATCCGGCAAATTGAGGTAGATATTATGAAGGATGTAAAGGAAGTAAAAATAACAAGAGTAGATAGAGATAAAATAACCAGTGAGGATGATATAGTTGCAGCAGAGCTTCCTTTTACTATATTTGTAAATGATGAGGAGATTGTAACTCTTCTGTGCAGTCCCAATTCATTAAAGGAGCTGACTGTTGGATTTCTATACTCTGAAGGCTTTATATCAGCACTTTCCGATATTGACAAGATTTATATAGATGAGGAAAAGGGATTAGGATATGCATATATAAACAATATAAATGAATTCAGCAAGGACTTTAGAGGAAAGAGGACAATTACCTCAGGCTGCGGGAAAGGCACGGTATTTTACAATGTACTTGACTCCTTCAAATCCAGGAGGATAGAAAAGCCTTTGCATGTAAACATTGAGTCCATAAAGTCATTAATGAGAATATTCAATAAAAGGTCAGAAATGTTTATGAAAACTGGAGGGGTTCATAGCTGTGCATTGTGTAGTATGGAGGAAATAATAGTATTCAATGAGGATATTGGAAGGCATAATGCATTGGATAAGGTATTCGGAAAAGCCCTGTTGGATGGAATAGATACTAAAGACAAGATGGTGCTTACAAGTGGGAGGGTATCATCAGAAATACTGATAAAGGCAGCGAAAAGGCAGGTACCGGTTATCATTTCACGTTCGGCACCTACAAGCCTTGCAGTGGAAATATCGGAAAAACTTGGCATTACCCTTGTAGGCTTTGCAAGGGGAGAGAAGATGAGTATATATACAGGCAACAGCCCTTTTTAGGGCTGTTTTTTATTGAATAAACTTAATAGATAGAATTACAAAAATATTATATGTTTATAAAGGCTATGGAATTTTGTTTTAAATAATCGGCTGAAAATTCTAAAAACAATATTGAGTAGGCTTATACTTATGTTATTATATTATCAAAGGGGGTGTAATGGTGATTAGGGTTGAAGTGAGGTTATTTGCACACTTTAGGCAAGGAAGAAAAAAGGCTCAAATAATGGATGTTGAGGAAGGCACTATTATATCAGATGTACTAAAAGCATTAAACATAGACGAAGACGAGGTGGCCATTATGCTGCTTAACGGTAGAGATGGTCCAGCAGATAGGGAATTAAAAGATGGAGATGTAGTATCCATTTTTCCACCCATAGGAGGAGGTTAAAACTGACTATTATGAAAAAAATGTCGAAAATTGCGATATATTTTTAGAGGAATATAGTTCTTTTTGTAGAAGTATACATAAAACTAAATTAGCATTCATTTAAACATAGATATACTAGAGTAAGCATATTTTTGCTATTACCATTTGGAATAAGATAATATGAAGAGCTCGAGGTATTCGAGTACAAGATATGAAATTAAGGAGGTGGCTTTATTGGCAAGCAAAAAAAAGAAAAATAAGGGTTGGTTTAAGCTTAGCGCTGACAATGAGCAGGTTCAGGAAGGGTCAAATGAAGGGCAAGTCGAAGAATTGGTTATAGAAAACGAAAATGTTAATACTGAAAATGTTCTTTCCAAGGAAAATCAGGATAAGACAGTATTGGATTTAATAGTATCTACAGAAAATATCATTAAAGAGCGCAAACTATTTCTATATGAAATAAATGCTCTTAACGAACAGCTAGCTTCAGCAAATGAGACTATTAACCGGATTAGGCAGGAATTATCCGCAAAGGATCAAATGCTGGAGGATAGCAAGAAGGAAATCGAGAATCTGGAAAACAACCTTGCAAATAGTCAGGAAAAGTATGAACAATTGCTGGAAGATTATAAGGCGTATCGAAATGAATCAACAGCAGAATATGAAAAAATTTCAGTTCAATTAAAGCTGGAAATGGATAAGTACAAACAATTAAATGATGAATTTAAAGCCTTCAAACAGGAAAGTTCAGATAAGATTAATGAATTAACAGAAACTATTAGAAATCTGGAAATCGAGAATAAGCGTTACATAAAACAATATCAAGAAATACTTGAAGAAAAGTCTAAACTCATTGAATCAATAAATGCTTTTACAGAGAGAATGTCCTCTTCATTTTTACAAAAGGTATCTAAATCAGGCAGCAGCAAATAATATTCCACTTCCAAAATAATTGGGGCAATTTGCTCTAGTATATAACATTGAAGAAAATTGGGCAATTAATATGCCCGATTTTTTTATCTATATTTCGAGTAGCTAATAAAAAGGGGATATATTTTTGAAAAGCATTCTGAAATTTTCAAGCTGTAGAGTTGCATAGAAGAAAGATATGCGATGATAAAGGACAGGCTGGAAAATACAATCATAATTCATGGCCTGATAAATATGCATGCAGGTTTACCAGCCCAAGATAGTATATCAAAAATCCTTTAGGGATTATATAGGCCTACCAGGTTTAATATAAAAATTATCCATAGTTTATGGAAATAAGTAGTAATAAAGAAACTATCTATGAATATAATAGAAAATAAATTATCACTTTATAAATTTGCCATATTGTTCCAGTTTAAAGAACAGGGAATAACAAGAATGTGGAATTCATGAAACTGTATAATATGGAGAGATATGGGGGTAAAATAATGCTGCATTATATAATACCTGGCAGAGGGGAACTGAAAATAGAAAATGTAGTATTGGATTATAACGGTACCATAGCAGTTGATGGCAGGATAATAGAGGGAGTCAGGGAACGAATTAATAAGCTGAAGGAACACGTAAATGTATATATACTTACAGCTGATACCTATGGCACTGCAAAGGAAGAATGCAATAATCTGGGAGTTAATGTTTTATATTTTCCAAAGGAAGACTCGGGGATATTCAAAAAGGAAATGGTTATGAAACTGAACGGACACAAAACCATATGTGTAGGCAATGGATATAATGACATACCCATGTTTAAGGAGAGCATACTGTCTGTAGCAGTAATAGAAGGCGAAGGCTCATGTGGAAAGCTACTGGCTAATGCAGACATAGTAACAAGGTCCATAATAGAAGCCTTAGACATTATACTGGATGAAAATAAGATTAAAGCAACTTTAAGAAGTTAAAAGCCTGTACTCATTGGAGTACAGGCTTTTAATTATGCACCCAGATATTCTTCCAGTGTAATATTTCTTTCATATATCTCCTTTGCTGCTTCCTTTCCTACATACCTAATATGCCATGGCTCATAGCTGTATCCTGTAATATCCACTTTATCCTCCTGATAGCGGATTATAAATCCAAATTTGTGGGCATTTTCCTTTAGCCAGATTCCTTCAACAGTTTGTCCAAATTTTTGCGTCAAATCAAACCCAACAGACTGACATGATACATCCATGGCAAGGCCTGTCTGATGTTCGCTCTGGCCAGGATATGCAGTAAGCTTATTTGCTTCCTCAAATCCATCTCTTGCAGCCCTTGTGTCAAACAGATATTTCTGTCTGTTATAAGACCTGTAGCCTGAAACAGCAAACAGATATATTCCTTCCTCCTCAGCTGCTTTAAACAGCTCTTCCAAAGCTTCTGCAGCCTCTTTTCTCATCTGTTTCTTTTCATCGAATCCCTCAAAAGTGAACCTGACATTAGGAACAACCAGATCATCAGGCACATAATCAGATGGAAGGTTTCTGTTTTTGTTGACTAAAACCAGAATGTCATCAGTATTGTCTACAATTACCTTGCCATCATCATCTATGTGGCTGGTTTCTTCCAGTAAATCCACTTCCTTTTCTTCTTCTTCGACTTCTTCATCAGCATTGGATTCTGAAGGGATGTTGCTTTCATCTTCTGATGGAGTAGTAATACTGTCCCCGAAAGTATCAGGCGATGGATTATTAATTACTGGAGATGATTCGCTCCTTGGACGAAAAATAAATATACTGATAAATACGCATAACAATATTGCGAATATAAATGACCTTTTTTTCATAAAGAACAACTCCTTATAAGAGATATTTATTATATACGATAAAAAGCAATTAATTCCTCCTTTATTTTACTATAATTCTGCTATTAATTAAACCTATGAAGGGTATACTTATACTGAAATTCTATATAAATAGATTTTAGGAGGTAGAATATGTCACAGTTTACTATTAGGGTTGATGCCAGAATATTTGAGCTAAAGGATAAACACCCTGCTATTTTCAAAGCATTTGATGAGCTGAAGGATGTGGAATATGAATAAGGGAATAAAATGGATTGGATATATTGTATTCATAATATTGTTTGCCCTTGTAACCTTTTTTGGGCTGGGGCCTGTTTTAATGGCTGATGGCACTTTGCAGGAGAGGTTATTGACTCTAGTAATAGTAATAATCATATATATAATACTTATATATGCCTTAAGATACTGGCTAAAAAGAATTAATAAAAAATAAAAAAGCATATTGCCAAAGTTCTATTGGGATAGTAAAATATTTTTTGTCATAATTTTAGAGAATAGGAAGATAATCGTATGGAATTCATTACTTTTAATCCTTTTAGAACTTTGGGAATACCAAATGTATCCTATATTAAACCTGAAAACATGTTCAGAGAAATAGAAAGAATTAAAAAAGCTGATTATATATTGTTTCCTGAGTACTGGCAGGTAAATGCATTGGTATATGGATTGAATAAAAAGATATTTCCCAGCATAAACACATATCACCTTGGACACAACAAAATAGAAACTACCAGGGTGTTGCAATGCACTTTCCCCGAAAACGTACCATATACGAGGATACTCAACAGGGATTTGGCAGATATTGAACCCATTGAAGAAGAGTTTGGATACCCGTTAGTAGCCAAGGAAATCAAGAATTCCATGGGAAGAGGGGTATACCTTATAGAAAACAGACAGGAACTGCTAACCTATATTAATAACAATGAATCACTGTATATACAGGAAAGGCTCCCTATAGACAGGGATTTAAGAATTGTATTTGTGGGAGACCATGTAATTGGAGCCTACTGGAGAATAGCAAGGGAAGGGTCCTTCCACAACAATATTGCCAAGGGTGCTTCCTATGATTATAATAATATTCCATATGAAGCAATAAAGCTGGTGGAGGATGTGGCAAGGACTTTAAAGGTAAATCACGCAGGGTTTGATGTAGCAGTCGTTAAAGACAAGCTATATATACTTGAGTATAATGTCATGTTTGGAAATGAAGGCTTGAGAAAGCTTGGAATTAATGTGGAAAAATATATTTATGAGTATATAACCAGGGAAGATGATTATACACCTGAAAATCCATGGCCTCGTGCTTCCTGATTCGGTAACAGATGTTACCGAATTTTTTTTAATTTTGTATATAATAAGCATTAGAGAAAACGAAGAACCTAGTGCCTGGGAGGGAAATAAATGAATAAGTATTTTGATATAAAGGATAAGGTATATGATATAACAGAGAAATATCCTGAGACTATAGATGTGTTTGTCGCCAACGGATTTAAGCCATTAGCCAATGAAAGCATGAGAAAGACCATGGGGAGAACCATTTCATTGGAGATGGCATTAAAAAGCAAGCAGATAAATGTAGAACAATTTGTTCAAAAGCTTGTAGATGTAATAGAGAAGAATAGAGTTTCTGAAGACATAAGCCTTGTAGAGAGAGAAAGAGAAGAAAAAGCAGATATAAGAATAGGAGGTGTTCTTCCCTGCCCTGTGAGAATTCCTCTGATGGAAGCCTTTAACAAGTGGCTGGAAGAGGAGAAGGACAGCTTAAATGTAACTGTTGACTATGAATTAAATGCTGCAGCCCAAGGGGTTGATTGGTTAAAAAATGAAATTAAAAACGCAGAGTCAGAGGAAGCCTTATCGGATTTGTTTATATCTGCAGGTTTTGACCTTTTCTTTGATAATAGGCTTATGGGTAAATTCAGGAAGATGGGAACCTTTGAGGATATAACGGGATTTGACAAGCTAAATGAGGATTTTGACAATGAGTATATAAGCCTTATTGACCCGGATAGAGAGTATTCCATTATAGGAGTAGTGCCGGCAGTATTTCTTGTGAACACGGAAGAATTAGAAGGGATAGATATGCCAACCAGCTGGAAGGATTTATTCAGGCCTGAATTTGAAAATAGGGTAAGCTTGCCTATAGGAGATTTTGACCTGTTTAATGCAATACTTTTAAACATATATAAGGTATATGGAGTAGAAGGAGTAAAAGGGCTAAAAAAGGCCTTGTTTAAGGGGATGCATCCTTCCGAAATGGTAAAATCCCATATGAAGAAGGAAAGACCAGCTGTTACCATAATGCCCTATTTCTTTACCAAGATGACTAAGGAAAATGGGCCTATGAAGGCAGTCTGGCCAAAGGATGGAGCAATTATAAGCCCAATATTCCTGTTGAGCAAGGGATCCAAAAAGGATAAGCTTAAGCCTTTTGTAGACTTCTTTGCTTCAAAGGAAGTAGGGGAGATACTGGCTCATAATGGAAGATTCCCAAGCACAAACCCTGAGGTGGAAAATAAGGTGGATAAGGATAACAAATATATGTGGCTTGGCTGGGATTATATAAAGAAAAATGACATAGGTAAATTAATAAAGGAATGTGAAAGGATATTTGAAGAAGCTTAAGAGGTGATATATATGAATTTAGTAACAGTATCAGGCCCTCCATCATCCGGGAAGACCTCTGTAATATTGAAGGTAATAGAAGCATTTAAGGATAGGGGACTATCTGTAGGGGTAGTTAAATTTGACTGCTTATATACAGATGATGACCTGTTGTATGAAAAAGCAGGTATTCCAGTGAAAAAAGGATTGTCTGGGTCCCTTTGCCCAGACCACTATTTTGTAAGCAATATAGAAGAAGTAGTAAAGTGGGGAAGAAAGAAAAATCTTGATTTATTAATTACAGAATCAGCGGGGCTTTGCAACAGGTGCTCTCCATATATAAGAAGTATTAAATCTGTATGTGTAATAGATAATCTATCAGGAATAAACACTCCAAAGAAAATTGGGCCAATGCTGAAAGCTGCTGATATAGTGGTAATCACAAAGGGAGATATTGTCAGCCAGGCAGAACGGGAGGTATTTGCATCCAGGGTTAATTCAGTAAATCCAAAAGCTATTACCCTCCATATAAACGGGCTGACGGGTCAGGGAGCCTTTGAGCTAAGCACATTATTGTATAATGAAGAGGAGGACATAGAAACAGTTCAGGGAGAAAGCCTAAGATTCCCAATGCCTTCAGCCTTATGCTCCTACTGCTTGGGTGAAACAAGGATAGGTGAAGACTATCAGATGGGAAACGTAAGAAAGATAAAATTAGGTGATGAATATGAATAACATTTTGAATGCTCTCACGCTGAAGGAATTGCAGCAGAAATACCCTTTTGTAATAAACTATTTTGAAGAAAACAGGCTAGATGTGGAAGGATTTGAAAACAGTACCTTCGATGAATACCTGAATCATTTCTCAGAAGAGGAAATTGAAGAGTGGGGAATAGATATAAAGGGCATTAGAGAAGGATTGCTGGAATATATATCTCAGATGATAGAATTTTTGGGACTTGAAGAGGATCGGGGCATTGAATCCCTTACCATTGTAGCTGGAACGGATAAAAGCGGAAAGAAGGAGAACTTTGAAGAGTTTACCATTAGGAAATCAGAAATAGTATCCATAGTTGGTCCTACAGGTTCAGGAAAGAGCAGGCTTTTGGCAGATATTGAATGGGCTGCTCAAGGGGATACGCCTACAAAGAGGAGAATCCTCATAAATGGAGAAGTTCCTGATATGAAGTGGAGATTTTCCTCCAACAATAAGCTGGTGGCTCAGCTATCACAGAATATGAATTTCGTAATGGATCTAACAGTATATGAGTTTTTGAAACTACATGCTCAGAGCAGGATGGTAGAAAGGGAAGAGGAAGTGATAAAGGAGATAATAGAAGCAGCAAATAATCTATCAGGGGAGAAATTTGACCTAAATTCCCAGATAACAAGCCTAAGCGGTGGTCAATCCAGAGCCCTTATGATTGCGGATACAGCAATATTAAGCTCCTCACCAATAGTGCTGATAGATGAAATAGAAAATGCAGGAATAGATAGGAAAAAGGCATTAAACCTATTGGTTTCCAGCGACAAGATAGTCCTCATAGCAACCCATGACCCTATACTAGCCCTTATGGCAGATAAAAGGATTGTAATCAAAAACGGAGGAATAGATAAAATCATAGAAACAAGCAAAGAGGAAAAAAAGGTATTGGAAGAGCTGGAAAGGATGGACAGCATAATTCAAAAAATGAGAAATGATTTAAGAATAGGGCTCATAATCGATTCAATATAAAGGTGCAAAAGGGACGGTTCTTTTGTCTTGTTTTAGTGCAGAGGGTGCAGAGGGGACGGTTCTCATGTCTGGTTTTTTCAGTGACTAGAAGTATATTTGCAGCGATAAGAACTGGCTTCGGAAAGATTTGAAAGATTTGCATACTTTATAAATTCTGGAGTGGTAGTTTCTTGTTTGTAAGTATATTTAATAAATATAATAAAAACTAGTTAAAATTTATCATAATGAAAGGATGATAAAAATGCATGAAGGATGTTCAGGTAAATTTGAAAATGGCAAGCAGGTAGTGGATAAAATAAGGATGATGGGGTTTGCAAAACAGCCTATGATAATGCCCCTTGATATAAAATGTGAGGAATGCGGAGAGGAGTTTACAATGGAAACCCATGAAGCAAAGTGCCCTAAATGCGGGATGGTATATGGAGTTACTCCATGTCATGCCTTTGACCCAAAAAATGTAATGGCTGCTGGAAAGGACTATTAATCGCAAATTGTTAACTAAGCTGGCTTTAATGCCAGCTTTTATGCTTTTTGCATTGGAATATTTGATTTATCAGATTTTACTGTCATATTATGAAATAAAGGTTTAAACACAAAAACAATTGGCATATATGTAAAAAATCCTTGGAGGTGAGCAAATGGCTGTGGTTATTAGAAAAATGAAACTGACAGATATAGATACTGTTAAGGAAATTGCAATTAAAAGCTGGCATCATACATATGATGGTATCATTCCCATTGAAATACAGGATAGATTTCTGTCTATGGCATATAGCAGGGATACCTTGAAAAAGCGATTAGAAACATCACCTTTTTACGTTGCAGAGGTTAACTGACAAGTAGTTGGTTTTGCCAATTTTTCTAATTTGAAAGATAATGGTGAAGTAGAGTTGGCAGCTATATATTTGCTTCCGGAGTTCCAAAGAAAAGGTATTGGTTCAAAGCTGTTAAAGCAGGGAATAGAAGAGCTTTCTCCCAGAAAAGTATTAGTTAGCGTGGAGTCTAAAAATATTATTGGCAAGGAATTTTAAAAGGCAAAAAATTTTGAAACAGTAGGTAATATAGAAGAGGACTTTTTTGGTCATAAGCTTGAAACAACAAGGATGGTATTAAGAATAAAATAATAAGACTGAAATTTTTTGCCCCCGTAACATATGTTACAGATTTAGTAGGAATTAAATAATAAAATATAATCATCAATAAGAAACAAGGGGGTTTAAAAGTCATGTCTATGTTTTGTTATCAATGTCAGGAAACTGCAGGAGGAAAAGGCTGCACAAAAGTAGGTGTTTGCGGTAAGACAGCAGACCTGGCAAACTTACAGGACTTAATGATCTATACACTAAAGGGTATTTCAGAGGTAGGTGTAAAAGCTGACGAAATTGGATATGAAGTACCTGGTCTGGATAGATTCATAATGGATGGTCTGTTTATGACAATTACAAATGCAAACTTTGATAAGGAAAGATTTTTAAAGAAGATTAAAGAAGGACTTAAACTGAGAGACGAGATTAAGGCAAACCTGATGGAAAGAGGAGTAGATTTAAGCAACCTGAAGGATGCTGCTACTTTCTCAGTTAATTCAGATGATGAAATAGTATATAAGGCAAATAACGATAAGGAAAGAGTTGGAGTATTGGCTACAAAGGATGAAGACATCCGCTCATTAAGAGAGCTTATTACTTACGGACTAAAGGGTATGGCTGCTTACGCAGAACATGCAGATAACCTTGGATATAGTGATCCGGAAATTGCCAAGTTCATGAGAAAGGCTTTGGCAGCTACAATGGACGATAGCCTGACTGTAGAGGACCTGATTAACTTGACAATGAAAACCGGGGAATACGGCGTTAAGGTAATGGCACTTTTAGATAAAGCAAATACATCAACCTACGGAAACCCAGAGATTACAGAAGTAAACATCGGAACCAGAAACAATCCTGCAATATTAGTATCAGGTCATGATTTGAGAGACCTGGAAGAGCTGCTAATTCAAACAGAAGGTACTGGAGTAGATGTATATACACACGGTGAAATGCTGCCAGCTCACTACTATCCAGCATTTAAGAAATATAAACACTTTGTAGGGAACTATGGTAATGCATGGTGGAAACAAAGAGAAGAGTTTGAAAAGTTCAATGGACCAATTCTATTTACAACAAATTGCCTGGTACCACCAAAGGAAACATATGCTGATAGAGTATATACAACAAACTCCACAGGATATCCAGGATTTAAGCATATCCCAGATAGAGTAGATGGCAAGCCAAAGGATTTCTCAGAAATAATTGAACATGCAAAGAAGCTTCCACCACCAACTCAAATAGAAACAGGCAAGATTATTGGAGGATTTGCTCATGCTCAAGTATTTGCTTTAGCTGACAAGATAGTGGAAGCAGTTAAATCAGGAGCAATCAGGAAATTCTTCGTAATGGCAGGCTGCGATGGAAGAATGAAGCAAAGAAACTACTATACAGAATTTGCCAAGGCTCTGCCAAAAGATACAGTAATTCTTACAGCAGGATGTGCTAAATACAAATACAACAAGCTGAACCTGGGAGATATAAATGGAATTCCAAGAGTATTGGACGCAGGGCAATGCAATGACTCATATTCATTGGCATTAATAGCATTGAAACTAAAGGAAGTATTTGGACTGGAAGATATAAATGACCTGCCAATTGCATACAACATTGCATGGTATGAACAGAAAGCTGTAATAGTATTGTTGGCATTGTTATACCTGGGAGTAAAGAACATCCACCTGGGACCAACACTGCCAGGATTCCTGTCACCAAATGTAGCCAAGGTATTGGTGGAAAAATTCGGAATAGGAACCATTTCAAACGTTGAAGACGATATAAAGATGTTCATGGAAGCTTAATATGGATAATTAAGGGAGCCCTCAGGGGCCCCTTTTTTTATTACCCTACTCTATGTTTAACATTGGTATTTAATGTTATATAATAGCTTGCCACATTGCAGGCAACAGTTAATACTCCAAAGAATAGCCATCTCTTAGAAAATATGGTATCGAGGAAATTCAAGGTTCCTGAGTTCAGCATGAATATGAATAGAACAAACAGTGCTGATATGGCAATCCAGAACCTGTATCCAAATTTATAGTTTAAAGCTGCAACCAGGGTCCAGAATGATACATTAATGAAAAAAGCTATGAACATGACCAATACTATATATATTAAGCTATCAGTTTTAGTGTTAAATATTGAAAAATCCTGAAGCGGAGTTGATCCGGCAGCGCTTATAACATAAGGCTCAATTTTTAAAAGAATTCCTTCTATCAAGGCTACGAAAAATGATACTATAATGTTTTCCAGAACCACTGATTTAAAATAATCCCCACGGGTTACACTAAGGCATATGGCTATTGGAAAGTCTTCATAGTATCGAGTATAGCAATAGACTATAAAGAATATAAAAATAGCAACGGTATTTCCTCCAACAATGGATATTTTTGTACTTGCATGTATTCCAAAGGTCCACATATTGTTATAGTATATATTACCAATAAAGCCTAATACATCTACCAATAGAAGTATTCCCCAGAATACGGCCAAAGCTTTAAATGCTTCATTCAGCTGATATTTTATGATTCTTTTCTGGCTACTCATAAACATGCCCTCCTTTATATGGATTTTCTGTCAGGTATATGAACAGTTTCTGTAGTGGTATTTGGCTTATTTCCACATTGTTTTGCCTTAGCATTGATTTTTCTCTTTCATCTAAGTCATCGAAAATGCCTATAATTATGGAGTTGCCGAATTCTTCCCTATGGATTATGTTCTTGTTCCTTATGACTGGAATAATGTTCTCTTCCTTTCCATTCAAGAAATAGCCCTTCTTTAATATATTTGCAACCTCATCCTTAATGTAAACCTGACCATCCTTTAGTATTATTACTTCTTCAAACAGATTTGCAACCTCATCAATTAAATGTGTTGATATTATTATTGTTCTTGGATTATTCTCGAAATCCTCTAAAAGTAGATTGTAGAATTTATATCTGGTAGCAGCATCCAATCCCAAGGAAGGCTCATCAAATATTGTCAGCTTTGCTCTTGATGCCAATCCCACAATAAGCCCCACCTTTGTTTGATTGCCTCTGGAAAGCTTATTGTATTTCTTTCTTACATTTAGGTCAAACTCTTTCACCAGTTGGTTTTTGTATTCCTCGTCCCAGTTTTTATAAAGCATTCTGGCGGCTTCAAATATTTTCTTTACCTTAATTTCCTCCATGCCAAATCCGCTGTCCTTTACAATACATATATTCTTTACCTGTTTGGGGTTTTCAAACACATTCTCTCCATACAGCTTAACTTCACCACTTGTTTTGCGTATTTGATTGGAAATAATGTTTAACAGGGTGGTTTTTCCATCTCCATTTCTTCCAAGAAGTCCATATATTTTATTTTCTTCTAAGTTTAAATTAATGCCCTTTAAGACCTCTGTTTTGCCATAGGATTTATAAAGATTTTTTATTTCAATCAACCTTATTTCCTCCTTCACGACTTTTAATATTTTCTATTAATTCATCTATGGGTATTTCAAGCCTTTTAGCCTCGTCTATTACCTTAGGCAATACTTCCTGAAAGAAAGCCCTTTGCCTTTTTTTTAATATTTTTTCTCTGGCTCCCTTTGATACAAACATGCCAAGCCCCCTTTTCTTATAGAGTATTTCTTCATCTACCAATATATTGAGCCCTTTTCTTGCTGTTGCAGGATTGATCTGATAGACCTTAGCAAACTGATTTGTGGAAGGTGCTTGGTCCTCTTCCTTTAGATTTCCGGACAGTATTTCGTTTTCAATAATCTCAGCTATCTGTATATATATTGATTTATCTGAATTGATGTCAAGCAATTGGCCACCTCCTCCATAGGTTAGTAAGTTAGTTACTTGTGTAATTAACTATATAACAATATATGTATTTTGTCAATAAGGTTTTCAATGATTTTTGTTTATGAAAAAAAACATCTGTAGAAGTTTCATATGAGGGTAGAGGAATTGCAAAACAGGAAAAGGGTGAAAGAAATGGGGGTGAAAATAAAAATATCCTAAAGAAAGAGCTTAATGGCTCTTCCTTTAGGACATTTTTTCCATAAGCTTTCTGATTTTGTCTTCTACTTCATTTTCCTCAGGGAATCTTCCTAGTTCCTTCTTTGAAAATACAGATTCTCCATTCATTGTAACTTCAAATACTCCGCCGCTTGATGGAACAAGTATAACTTTGTTGATATTGTTCTTGTGTTCATCCAAAAGTTTTTGACAAAGAGCAACTGCTCTTCCTAAATATCCTCAAGAAGTACAATACTCAATTCCTATTATCTTTTCCACACTAAACCACCCCTTAATTCATTATAGATTAATTTTATAAATACCCAAATTAGTATAAAAAATACCAATAAAACAATATTAAATTTATATATAAATACATGCTGGAAATATAAAAATCAATATTATAAAATAATACTTTAAGATGATATTTATCAACATTTGATGGAAGGATGTAGAGCATGAAAGAATATATAATTATGAAAGATGTTACAAAAATTTATAAAATGGGAGAAGTGGAAATAAAGGCTTTAAATAACATTTCCTTTTCTATAGATAAGGGACAATTTGTGGTGATTCTGGGACCCAGTGGTGCTGGTAAAAGCACTGTATTAAATATATTGGGAGGAATGGATTCTCCAACCAGCGGAAGCTTGATTGTTGATAACAATGATATTGGGAAATACTCTCCAAAGGAGCTTATTACATATAGAAGGCATGATGTAGGATTTGTGTTTCAGTTTTATAATCTGGTGCAGAACTTAACTGCTTTGGAAAATGTAGAGCTGGCTGCTGAAATATGCAAAGACCCTTTGGATCCTGAAATGGTTTTGGAGCAGGTGGGACTTAAGGACAGGAAAAACAACTTCCCAGCACAACTTTCAGGAGGAGAGCAGCAGAGGGTTTCCATAGCAAGAGCACTGGCCAAGAACCCAAAGCTGCTGTTATGTGATGAGCCTACAGGAGCTCTTGATTACAATACGGGAAAATCTGTATTGAAGCTATTGCAGGATACCTGCAGGGAAAGGGGAATGACTGTGGTTATAGTAACTCATAATCTTGCCATTGCTCCTATGGCTGACAAGGTTATAAGAATAAAAAACGGGAAAGTGGAATCGGAGGAAATAAATAAAAATCCCCTTCCAGTAGAAAGGATAGAGTGGTAATGACAAGTTCGCTAATGAAGGATACGCTTAGGCAGATTACAAAGAGTCCGGGCAGATATCTGTCCATATTATTGATTGTAGCCTTAGGTGTAGGATTTTTTGCTGGAATAAAGGCTACTGCACCGGATATGAAGATTACAGCAGATAAATACTTTGACCATTACAGGCTTATGGATTTTCGCCTTATATCAACTATGGGGTTCAATAAGGATGATGTAGAAGCAATTAAAGGATTGGAGGAAATAGAAGGATTATTGCCTTCATATTCCCTGGATGTACTGGCTGAATTCGAAGGTAACGAAAATGTGGTAAAGATTATGTCCATTCCTTTGGATAAGGCAAATACTGATGATGAATCCTATATAAACAGAATTAAGCTGGTTGAAGGAAGATTGCCCGAAAGTTCCGGTGAAATATTGGCAGAACATGGCAATGGAATAAATCCAACTTACCCCATAGGTACTAAAGTAAGGTTTTCAACAGGCACAGATGAGGATATATCTGAACTTCTAAAAAGGGAAGAATATACTGTAGTAGGCCTTGTAGAAACCCCTTACTATCTTTCCTTTGAAAGGGGCAGTACAAATATTGGCACAGGGAAAATAACCTCTTTTATGATTCTGCCAGAGGAGGAATTTAACCTTGATGTATATACTGATGTATTTCTGACTGTTAAAGAAGCAAGAGATGTTCAAACTTATGACGAGGAATATGACCTGATTCTTAATCCCGTAAAGGACAAACTTAAGAAAATAGGAGAGGAAAGGGCTACTTTAAGATTTGAGGAAATAATGGATGAAGCGAATGAGGAGCTTAATAAGGCAAAGAAGGAGCTTTATGATGGAGAGAAGGAATTAGAGGAAGAGCTTAAAAAAGCAGAGAATGAACTGGAGAATGCCAGAAGAAAGCTGGAGGAAGGCCAAAGGGAGCTGGATAAAAAGGAAAGGGAATTCTATTCTCAAATCCAGAAAGCTGAAAAAGTACTAAAGGAGCAGGAGGAGAATCTTGAAAATGCTGAAAGGGAATATGAGAAAAATCTAGAGCAGTTTAACATAGAAAAAGCCAAGGCAATGGAGGAATTTCATAAGGCAGAAACTGAAATAGCAAAGGGCGAAGAGGAAATTGAAAAAAAGAGCAGGCGCTGAATCAGCTTAAGGAAAGCTTAAATTTTATAACAGATGACGAAGAAAAGGCTAGAACCATTGAGCTGATAAGATATGCAGAAGTGGAAATTGAAAAGGGAAAGGAAGAACTGTTAGCTGCAAGGAAGGAACTGGAATCAGGGAAAAAAGAGCTGATACAGGGGGAAAAACAGCTGGAGGATGCTAAAACTGCCATTGAGGAAGGAAAGAAAAGGATTGAGGCTGAACGGGAAAACCTGGAGAAGTCTAAAAGGGAAGCCTTCTCTGAACTTGATAAGGCAAGAAGGGAACTAGTCCAGGGAAGAGAGGAATATGAAAAGGGATATAAAGATTATCTTAAGGCAAAAAAAGAAGGAAAAGAGGAAATTCAGAAAGCCAGGGAGAAGATAGCTGAGGAAGAGGAGAAGCTAAAGGACCTTAAAAAGCCTGAATGGTATGTGCTTAAAAGAAGTGAAACCAGAGACTATATAGATTATGAAATGGCTGCAGACAGAATAGATGCGGTAGCCAGTGTATTTCCTGTGTTCTTTTTGGCTATAGCTATACTTGTATCTCTTACATCCATGACCAGAATGGTTGATGAGGAAAGGACCTATATTGGGACTTTAAAAGCTCTGGGATACAGCAATATGGCCATAGCCAGCAAGTATTTAATATATGCTGCTTCAGCCAGCATAATTGGCTGCATAATAGGACTGCTAATTGGATTTAGGGTATTGCCAACGGTTATATTCAATGCTTACAGAATAATGTATATAATGCCTGATGTTATAACTGAGTTTAATGTTACCTATGCAGCAGTATCTTCGTTAATAGCAATTTTATCTACCACCATGGCAGCCTGGATAGCCTGCAGAAGTGAATTATCCGAAACTCCGGCTTTGCTTCTTAGGCCCAAAGCACCAAAGCCAGGGAAGAGAATATTTCTAGAAAGAATACATTTTATATGGTCCAGAATGAAGTTTACTCAAAAGGTTACTGCCAGGAATCTGTTTAGATATAAAAGAAGATTTATTATGACTGTATTGGGCATAAGTGGCTGTACTGCCCTTCTGGTAACAGGCTTTGGTCTAAAGGACTCCATAGTGTCCATTGTCACAAAGCAGTTCGATGAGATATACAAATACCAGATGATCATAGAGTTAAAGGATGGCTTAGGGAAGGGTTCTTCTGACGAAGTATTGGAGTTTATAAAAGAGGACAGTAGAATAAAGGACTATATACTTACAAGGCAAATTGCTATAGACGTTGGAAAGGGAAATATAGAAAGATCCGTTAACCTTGTAGTACCTGAAGACACAGATAAAATTTACGATTTTATAATATTGAGGAATAGATTGACTAAAGAGAAACTAGTAATTGAGTCTGATGGTGTTGTGCTTTCAGAAAAGATTGCAAGAATTCTAGATGCAAATGTTGGAGATGAGGTATATATACTAGATGATAATGAAAGGATAAATGTAAGGGTTACAGGCATAACAGAACATTATGCTGACCATTATATGTATATGTCAGCTGATTTATATGAGGAGATTTTTGATGAAGATATAGAGTTCCAGAGGATACTGGCACATACTGCAGATACTGAAAGGAAATTTGAAGATAATCTATCGAAGGATATTCTGAAATTAGACAATATATCTTCCGTCTCCTTTATTACAGGCATTAGCGACAGCTACAAGGACATCATAGGCAGCCTTAACTATGTAATTGTTGTAATCATAATATCAGCTGGAGCACTGGCTTTTGTGGTACTATATAACCTTACCAATATAAATATCAGCGAGAGGTTCAGGGAAATTGCTACTATTAAGGTATTGGGGTTTTATGACAATGAGGTAGCCAATTATATATACAGGGAAAATGTGATTTTAACTATTATTGGTACTTTATTGGGGCTGATTCTGGGAGTCTTCTTACACAGGTTTGTAATAGTTACAACAGAAATAGAGATGATGATGTTCGGAAGGGAAATAAGAAAGGTAAGCTTTATTTACTCTGCAGCATTAACCTTGGCCTTTTCTTCACTGGTTAACTTTGTCATGTATTATAAGCTGAAAAATGTAAATATGGTTGAATCCTTAAAATCAGTAGATTAAGCTTAAGCATGTGCTTAAGCTTAATCCCATTTCAGAGGTATAAATATCTTGTTGTTATCAGTGTACTTATCATCAAACATGCTTAATACATAGCTTTTGACGAAACAGGGTGCAGTGTTTAACAGAATATTGAATCCTTCAGTATCAAAGGCACCATACATGTTTTCATTTCTGAAGCCTGCAAAGTACTTCAGGTTTAATGTAGCTACAGTGCTGGCGATGGCTTTCATTTCATCATCTGAGAACTGGCTTATTTCAAGCAAGGAGTCATAGTATTTATCATAGGAGCGCCTATAGAAGAAATTTCTGGTATAATTCTTAAAGTTAACAAGGTTTTCATCCTGAATATTATTTTCTCTAACATACCTTTCCATGTTAACTCTATCGGTGTGATATTTATATCCATTATTGGGAGAAAATTCCAATATTCCATACTGATTTGGATATGCTACCAGACAGGATGTTGCAACATCATATATAATGCTTTCCCCTTTGCTATAGGATTTTATGTCCTGTATATGTATGTGGCCGGTTAAAACCAATTGTATACCACATTCAATAAGGACATCCATTACTTCTTGGCTGTTATCAATTGTGTAGTTTTCGTTAACCACATCACTGTGGTCCATAAGGCTATGATGCATTACGGTTATTACTTCAGCATTATTTTCTTTGGCTAACTGGCAGCATTCCTTTATCCACTCCAGAGTACCCGGATCTATTGCACCACCCATTTCAGGGGAAGTTCTAACCTTGTTTCTATTATATTTTGCTGTGTCAAGCATAAGCAGCCATACATCCTCACTTGGTGCTGCAAGATAGCTAAGGGAGCTGTTATCTCTATACACAGCTTCTCCGTAGCCAAAGGGCTCGTATAATTCAACAAATTCATCAGGACCTATGGATTTTATTTTTATCATTTCATCTCCTAAGTAGTGTCTGGCCCAGGGATTATCTATATCGTGATTACCCGGTATTACATAGACTGGAACACCTAAATCCTCAATACATTTCAGTTTCTCTACCATTTCCAGATGGCTTTCCCTTTCACCATTACAAGTTAAATCTCCGGGGATTATTAATACATCCGGCTTTCTAACTATAATATCCAATGTAAATGCATCTATTATTTCATCAGTATAATTTATTAGCTTTCCGTCTCCTGAATTTAGAAACCAATCAAAGGCTTTGCCTTCCGTATATGTACTTTCAGACAGATGATGGGGGTCAGCAGCAATAAAGAATGTTATATTCTGACCGGTTTTGATCTTAGCGTTTATTACCTGCTGTAAACTTTTATCACATCCACTGGATAGAAGCAATAAAAGAAATGAAAACAGAAAGGTTAATGAGCGTTTAATATTCACAAATATACCTCCCCTGTACAGGAATTAGTGGGGCAATTGATAAAAAAGGCTTATTTATATTATACCATACTTCCAACATTAAAAAAATTCTTAACAATAAAATAGGAATCAATAATTGATTCCTATTTTTTAGCCCTTTCGTATTGAACAGGCCAGTCTATGTCATATCCAAGTTTTTTGGCTGCATATAGAGGCCAGTATGGATTTCTTAAAAGTTCCCTTCCAAGGAATACCATATCAGCTCTGTTGTTTGAGACTATTTCCTCTGCCATTTCGGCTTCAGTTATAAGGCCACCAGCAATTACAGGCAGTTTGGTTTCATTCTTGATTATTTCTGCAAACCTTACCTGGTATCCAGGGTACATATTTATTCTGGCAGGTACAACAGCACCTGAGCTTACGTTTACCAGGTCAACACCTTCATCCTTGACTAAATTAAGTATTTCAGCTAAATCTTCAGGATGATTTCCCTCTTCAACATAGTCTTCAGCTGATACCCTTACAGCTAAAATCTTATTTTCAGGCCATACCTTTCTGACTTCCCTAAGTATATCCTTTAAAAATCTGGACCTGTTTACTACATTTCCACCATATTCATCATCCCTCTTGTTTGAAAGGGGTGATAGAAACTGGTTAATCAAGTATCCATGGGCAGCATGAATTTCTATTAAGTCAAAACCTGCTTCATCTGCTCTTTTTGCACCTTCTTTAAAGGCCTTTACTACGTCTTCAATGTCCTCCTTGCTCATTTTCTTTGGGATTCTATACTTTTCACTAAAAGCAATGGGGCTGGGAGCAATTATTTCTTCAGAATCCACTTCGCATTTTCTTCCAGCGTGACCTAGCTGAATTCCAACCCTTGCGCCGTATTCCTTGCATATAGTAGCTATATTTGATAAGCCTAATATATGTGAATCATCCCAGATACCCAAATCTCTATCAGTAATTCTGCCTCTTCTTTCTACACCAGTGGCTTCTACAATTATTAAACCTGCACCTCCTATAGCCCTACTTCCGTAATGAATAAAATGCCAGTCATTTGCATATCCATCGTCATCAGAACTGTACATGCACATGGGAGGCATTACAATTCTGTTTTTGAACTCCATATCCTTTATTTTTATGCTCTCAAACAGTTTTGCCATATTAACACACCTTTCTAAACTTTTTTAATTATTATTACCCAATTTAGTAAGTGGTTATAAACAATGGCATATGTATATCCACAAATTTGAAGCATAAACTAACTATTAATATATAGTTATCCACAAATGCATGGAATTTAAAACTCAAGGGAAGTAAATAATCTTTATTTATTTCATTTTTATTGTTATAATGGTTTTATGCAATATGAGTAGGGGATGATTTTATGAAGGTAATGGTTGTAGGAGCAGGCAAGTTAGGATATAAACTGGCTGAAGCAATGAATTTTGAAGACATGGATGTTACCTTAGTGGATCTTAATAGCGATAAACTTGAAAGAATAAGTGACCATCTAGATGTTTTAACTGTTCAGGCTAATGGTATCCAGATAGGGGTATTAAGAGAGCTTGATGTTGAAACATATGATTTGCTCGTTGCTGCTACAAATAGCGATGAAGTCAATACATTGATTTGTACACTTTCGAAAAAGCTTAATTGCAAGAAGGCAATTGCAAGGATAAGAAATCCAGAATTCATAGAACATATAGATTTTGTCAAAGAGCAATTTGGAATTGACCATATTATAAATCCGGATTTAGCTACTGCCATTGAAATGGAAAGATATATATCCAAAACATATAATCTATATTCCGGTGATTTTGCCAAGGGCAAGGTGTCCATGGTGGATTTTCACCTGGGGAGCCAAAGTAGCTTTGTAGGAAAGAGAATAATGGACCTGGAGTGCCTTGAAGGGCTATTGATAACTGCTATATCAAGAGGTGGAAATCTGATAATCCCAAATGGCTCTACTGAGTTAAAAGTTGATGACGTCATACATGTAATAGGAAAAAGCAATAATATAAATAGATTGGCTGAAATACTTGGAGTGCCTATGAGTAACAGGGAAAGTAAAAAGGTTATGATATTAGGTGGAGGGAACATTGGTTATTATTTAGCTCAACGGCTGGAAAATTCAGGAATTAATGTAACAATTATTGAAGCCAATAAGGAAAGGTGTGAATATCTGGCAGAAAAGCTTAACCATACCCTGATTATCCATGGAGATGGAACTAATATTGACTTATTGCAGGAGGAAGACCTGTCATCTTATGATACATTTGTTGGAGCTACTGGATTTGATGAACAAAATTTGTTAATGGCCTTGGTAGCAAAGCAATATGGAATAAACAAGGCCATAGCAAAGATAAGCAGGCCTAATTATACCCATATAGTAGACAGACTGGATATTGATGTAGCTTTTAATCCTGTTAACATAACTGTAAGCAATGTTTTGAAGTTCATAAGAGGCGGTAAAGTGGTATCAGTTTCCTTGCTTTTGGGAGGAGAAGGGGAAGTAACTGAAATAATTGCCAGTGAGAATTCACCAATAATCGATAAGCCTATAGCCAAACTGGGTTTGCCAAAGGGAATAATAATTGGTGCAATAGTTCATGATGGAGAGGTTATAATACCCAATGGTAACAGCATAATTCGAAAAGGGGATAGAATAATTGTATTTTCACTGGCTTCCGATACGCCAATATTGAATAAGATGACATGTCCTGTTAATAAAGGAGGCTTATTTAATGGATTTTGGGGCAATCATTAAAGTATTGGGATATTTGCTATTAATAGAAGCTGGATTGATGATGCCTTCTTTATTAGTGGCTTTATATTATGATAGCAGTGATAAGACAGGAATACTTACAAGCATATTAATAACTCTTGTAGTAGGATTTGTAATGAGTAGGGTATCCAAGTATAAAGACCAGGATATTCAAGGCAAAGAAGGATTAGCTATTGTAGGATTTGGATGGATTCTGGTATCAGTATTCGGCGCATTGCCATTTGTTCTTTCAGGGGCCATACCATCCTGGGTAGATGCTTTTTTTGAAACAGTATCAGGATTTACCACTACAGGTGCATCTATAGTTGATAATATAGAATCCTTTCCAAAAGGTGTGTTATTCTGGCGATCCTTTACACATTGGATAGGAGGAATGGGAATACTTGTATTTACAGTTGCCATTTTGCCCATGTTAGGACTAGGTGGATTTCTGGTATATAAAATAGAGAGCCCTGGTCCCATGGCAGAAAGGATTGTGCCCAGGGTAAGGGATACTGCAAAAATACTATATACAATTTATACCGTTATTACTATTATACAGGTTATATTGCTTGTGCTGGGAGGCATGCCCCTTTATGATTCTATACTTCATACCTTTGGAACTGTAGGCACTGGAGGATTTGGCATTAAAAGCAATAGTATCGGCTATTATAAGAGTACCTATATTCACCTGGTAATTGGAACTTTTATGATAATGTGTGGGACGAATTTCTCATTGTATTATTCCATTATTAAGGGGAAATGGAGAGATGTTATCAGAGATCAGGAATTAAGACAGTATTTAGGCATAATTCTGGTATCCGTACTGTTAATTGCTATTGATATCTACGAATCAATGAACTACAACAATTTTGGGTTAGCATTAAGGGATTCCTATTTTCAGGTAGGATCAATTATAACTACTACAGGCTATGCCACAGTAGATTTTGATAAGTGGCCTACCTTCAGCAAATTAATACTATTTGCTCTTATGTTTATTGGAGGATGTGCCGGTTCTACTGCTGGAGGAATGAAAAATATAAGAATTCTGATACTCATAAAAGCCATTAGAAGAGAATTCTATAAGATGCTTCATCCCAGGGCGATAATACCAATAAAGGTAAATGATAGGTCTATTTCCAGCGATACAGTTATTGGAACATCTGCTTTCTTTATGCTGTATATTCTAATATTCATTTTAGGTACAATAGTTATCTCCCTGGATGGCGTGGACTTTGAAAGTTCAACAACGGCTGTTGCAGCAACATTGGGAAATATAGGTCCAGCTTTTGGGGTTGCAGGACCAGCCAGAAACTACAGCCAGTTTAGCAATATGTCTAAACTTTTTATGTGTGGATTTATGCTACTGGGAAGGCTGGAACTATTTACATTGATTATAATGTTCAATCCAAGAATTTGGAAAAGCGAGATTTTTACAAAGCATAGATAGTAAATTAGGGGAGGGGAAAGATGAAACTAGTGTCATGGAATGTAAACGGATTAAGAGCTTGTATCAATAAAGGCTTTCTGGATTATTTCAACCAAGTGAAGGCAGATATTTTCTGTATTCAGGAAACAAAGCTTCAGGAAGGGCAAGTAGAGCTGGATTTAAAGGGCTACCATCAATATTGGAACTATGCTAAAAAGAAAGGATATTCGGGTACGGCTGTATTCACCAGGTACAAGCCCTTATCAGTCAAATATGGAATAGGAATAGAAGAGCATGATAATGAAGGAAGGGTTATAACTCTGGAATTTGAAGATTTTTATCTGGTCAACTGCTATACTCCCAATTCCCAAAGGGAACTGGCAAGGCTTGATTACAGGATGAAGTGGCAGGATGACTTTAAAGGATTTCTGAAGGAATTGGATTCAAAGAAGCCTGTTATACTTTGTGGAGATCTGAATGTAGCTCATAAGGAAATAGATATAAAGAATCCGGATGCCAACAGAAGAAATGCGGGATTTACAGATGAGGAAAGGGAAAAGATGACTGAGCTATTGGATGATGGATTCATAGATACGTTTAGATACTTCTATCCAGATAAGGAAGAAGCTTATACCTGGTGGTCCTATATGAGAAAATCAAGGGAGAGAAATATAGGCTGGAGAATAGACTACTTTATAGTGTCCGAAAGGTTTAAGGACAGGTTAAAAAATGCAGAAATTCATGACCATATAATGGGCAGTGACCACTGTCCAGTGGTGCTGGAAATAGAATAAGACACTGTACCGGTTCTGGTGTCTTATAATTGCTGTAGGGAACGGTTTGACGCCGCTCCTTAATTTATTTACATGATAAATCTATTATATTTCTACTTTTCTGATAGATAATAATCATATCCGGATAAATGCTTATAAACAACAGAATATCCATATGAATCACTGTTTTGGATATGGACTAATTACAAAGCTGTAGAGCTATACCAAAAATATTGTAGACAGCATAAATAGCCAGAGGAAGGAATATCACTGGATGAAGTAGAAAGAAGCTTTATCATATAAACCATAGTGAATTATTAGGAATTAAACATTATAATTAGGGAAAGTAGATTATGTGGACCAAACAGAGAGGAGCTTCTAGGCTGAGAAAGCTCTTTTAAAGTTGATATTGTCTTTATTTTAGGTTGGCATGATAATTGCGACAATATATTGAGTAAAGAAAATTACAGGAGGTTTATTGTAATGAAAAAAATAATTAAAAAGTGGTTGGAGAAACTGGAGAAAGCAAATAAGGAGAGCTTTGGTTCAGGGCCACTGGATTGCTGCGAACTGGCACATAAAGCAGGTCCGGTAAATACAAATAAAAAAACATCTAAATCCAATTAGAGTCGATTGCTTTTCAATGTTAAGGAAGTGCCAATTTGAAACTGAAGAACAGAAAGCAGGTTATCTGAGGATAGCCTGCTTTTTTATACGTAGTACTAATAATTTATTTAAAATACAATTCATATACGTCTGTCCTGCGGTCTTTTATCTTAACGTTGGTATCGCTCCAATTTAGCCTTCTGGAGCTGAAAAGGTCTACTTCAGCAATTACAATTTCCTCTTTGTCATGGCTTCCAACAGGAGCACAGGTAAGTCCGTTAGGGTCAACAATAATGCTTCTTCCAGGGAAATATGCATTTCTTTCCCTGCCAAATCTATCAGCAGCAACTACAAATACATTGTTGACATTTGCATTTACTATTGCCATATTGGTTCCCATTTTGCGAATTTCCTCATTTCTGCTGTCCACCCAGTTTACAGGACAGCATACAACATCTGCACCCTTTAGGGCTAATATGCGAAATGCTTCAGGGAACCACATATCATAGCATATAAGCATTCCAATTCTGCCCATTGGAGTGTTAAAAACCGGAAGTCCCATATCACCGGGTTCAAAGAAATATTTCTCCGTATTCCATAGATGGAGCTTGCGATATTTTCCAATATACCCATCTGGCCCTATAAGCACCGAAGAGTTAAAGAGCCTTATTCCGTCATCATCTAATTCTACAATACCTCCGCATATATAAACTTTAAGTTCTTTGGCTATTTCAATCCATGCTTTAACGGTTTTCCCTTCAGGAACCCTTTCAGCCAGTGAATATGCTTCTTCACTTGTAGAAAAAGCATATCCGGTATTGCATAGCTCCGGCAATACTATTAGTTTAGCGCCTTTTTCGGCTGCTTCTCTAATCATCTTTAAGCTATTGCTTATATTCACATCCTTTTCTCCAAACTTAACATCCATTTGAATTGCAGCTAATGTAACATTGTTTTTTACACTGAATGTCTTATCAGGCATGGTTAAACCTCCTTTTTATAAGTTAAACACGGATAATAGGTTCAAAAAATCCAATCTGACGCTTGCCCAGTTTGAAGTGTTCAATGCGTTTAAACAGATTATGCTCAAGTTTTGTCTTTTTATCAGCTACTATAACCAATACTGAAGCTTTTTTATCCAATGCTTTATAGCAGTTCTCAAACAGGCTGCTTATGGGGGCCTCATTGACACCTTTCCAGTTGACAATATTTCCATAGGGGATATCCGTAATGATAATGTTTACTCCCGTAATAGGAAAATCCTTTTTATCTGTAATATCCCGCTGCATGCACTTAATCCTTATATTCCTTTCTCCTATCAATGTTTCAAAATATTCCACGCTTTTTAGTGCCTGCATATGGGATTCCTTTCCGAAGGCTTCAATATATCCTTCAATTTCCTTTTTTCTTCTGTTAAGCCCTTCCCTGGAAAGCAATGAGAGATTCTTCCTTGCTGTTTCCAGAACCTCATTATTAAAATCTGTTGCAATGATTTCTGAAATTTTATCATAATACAAAAGCCCGATGGTTGCAAGAAGAAATCCTCCTCCGCAACACGGGTCATATATTTTATATGGGCCAAAGAATCCTTTTCCTTCAAGAATATAAAAGGAGCGCTGGATAATCTCACTGGCTAATCTAACAGGGAAAGCTGTTGTATTTGCAGCGTTATACAGTACACGACCACTTGCAAAATGGCTGAAATCTTTTTTGTCTGTTTCAAATTTATATTTCATTGGATAAATCACCACTTTTTCTGTAGTTTAAGATGGCTTGGGTATTTGTACAAGGAAGGATACTCCACTTTTCTCATTCTGAGCCCATATCTTTCCGGCATGTAAGCTTACAATTCTCTGAACAATTGCCAATCCCAACCCAAATTGGCCTTTTTCCCCCTTGTTAAATCTGCTAAACAGTGAGTTTAAAACTTCGGGTTCTATACCCGGGCCATCATTCCAAAATCTAAGCAATATGTTGTTGCCTTTATCCGTTAAGGAGATGAGAATTGTATTTTTGGCATATCTCATCTGATTATCCAATAAATTCTCAATGACTACGCGCCATTGTTCCATGTCACCATTTATTTCAGTGGGAGGTAATTCAAGCTGCCAGTCTATATCAGTTCTGCTCCATGACAGCCTTTCCACTACATTTTTAATTAATCCATCCAGAGAGAAAATTTCACTGGTAAATCCATTGGAATTTAAGTAATCAAGCTTTGTAATGTAAAGAAGGTTTCTTATTCGCTTTTCAAGCCTTTCAGCTTCATCATCTATAACTGCCACTGAAGAATCCAAATCATCCTTTGGATATATGCCATCCCTAATAGCCTGTGCAAAGCTTCTGATTACCATAACAGGAGTTTTTAATTCATGGGATATATTCTGCAGGAAGGACCTTTGCATTTCTTCCTGGTATAGCAGCTGTTTTCTAAGCTGTTCTATGGATTTACCAAGTTTTCCAATTTCATCCTCCCTGTCTACTTCAACAGGGTCATTCCATTCATAGTCTGCCAGCTTTTTTACCTTTTTTTCAAGAGTGACCAAGGGCCTTGATAGATATTTTGAAAGCAGTATGGCAGGTATCCAGCTTAGTATGGATACTATAAACATGACCAGTGCCAATCTCTTGAATAAGGTTTGAACTAAATCCTGCCTGTAGGAATCCCACATATATGATATTAGATATACATTCTGGTTTAATGTTGATCCCTTGGTTATTACATAGAATATCTTCTCGCCATTGACTTCTCCACTATATCTTTGGCTTATATTTTTCTGAGCTTTTATTTGATTTACAACATCCCTGATAAAATCCACGCTAAGGGAAGAAGGTATGAGTATTTGCATATTATCATAGATAAAAAAGTGATTGACCGTTCGTATGTTTTCCAATGTTTGCCGTGCTCCTTCCAAGCCCTTTGATTCCAGAAGGTCTCTTAGGGTTGACAGGTTATACTGGCTAAACATAAGCTTTTGGGCTGACTCTATTGTAGCGTATATTTCCTCGGTGAAGAAATCCCTTAAAGTCAGGGGAAGTATTACGGATAGTATTATGGATATGGATAGGGTAATGGCTGCAAATACTATCCATATTTGAAGAAATAAGGGCTTGTTTTTCATGATTTAATCATCCTATAGCCATAGCCGTATATGGTTTCTATATTCAGCTCAGGCATTTTCTTTCTAAGTCTTCTTACCAAATCATCTACTACTCTGTCAGTGCCAAAGTAATCATCGCCCCATACGGATTTTAGTATTTGCTCTCTTGATAGTGCCTGGTCCTGATTCTTTATGAAAAAGTCCAGAAGGTCAAATTCCTTGCTTGTCAGGTTTATAAGGTCATTGCCCAGCTTGACTCTTCTGCTCTTTTCATCTATTGTATACGGGGATATAACCAGTACCTCTGAATTTGAGCCATATACCCTTTCCAACAGCTTTTTGGTCCTTATTACCAGTTCCCTTGGGAGGAATGGCTTTGCCAGGTAGTCATCGCTTCCCAGCTCAAGTCCCAGAATTCTATCTATGTCTGCATCTCTGGCAGATATGAATATGACAGGAATATGTGGCGTTACAGATTTAATTTCCTTAATAATCTGATACCCGTCTATATCCGGAAGCATAATATCCAGTATCCATAGATCAGGAGGGTTGTTGATTAGATTTAGGGCTTCTTCTCCTGTAAATATTGATGATACCTCCCACCCTTCCTTTTTTAAATAGGTGGATAAAATAAGGTTCAGGTTTTTATCATCTTCCACTAAATATATTTTAAAGCTCATGCTATCTACTCCTTAAACATTTTTCTAAATAAATTATAGCAAAATGGGTATTATCTTTCATGTAAAGCTGATGAAAGAATTGTGGGAAATTGTAAGAAAAATAAAATCCCAATTTTACAAAAAAACACATTTTGATTATATTTTTATTACAATTCTATATTAACATGTATTTAAAGAAAAAAGTAATGGAGGGGTTTTAATGGAGGAAGAAAGAAGAGATTCCATTGAAAATATGGATGAAGAAAAAACAGACCTTGTCGATAATACTATGGAAATTGTTGAAGATATAGATGCAGGTCAGGAAACTGAAAATAAAGAGGAGCATGAAGAGAATCTGGAAATGGAGTATGAAGAAGAGCAAGAAGTGAAACAGGAAACGGATCTGGAAGTGGAGCAGGAAGAAGATAGGGATGGGATTATAGATAGCATACAAAGTACACAGAATATACACCCAGTAGAGGATAAAAAAGCAAATAAAAAACCCAGAAGGAGGAGAATCCTGTCCTACATTGCTGTAGCAATTGTTGCCTCGCTGATTGGAGGAGTAATATCTCCATTTATAGTATTAAGATATATGGAAGAGAACAACATGTTAAGCAGCAAAGAAAACAATATAACCTATACCATAGCAGACGTACTGGATAGTGGAGAAAAAGTAGATGCAATAGCTGTGGTTGCTCAAAACGCTATGAATACTGTGGTAGGTATTACTACTAAAAGGGTTCAGCAGTTTGGGCCTTTTCAACAGCAGATAAGCGGTGTTGGTTCAGGTGTAATAGTAGACAGCAATGGATATATACTTACAAATGCCCACGTAATAAACAGTGGAAATGCCAATAACATAAAGGTGCTATTTGAAAATGGAAATGAGAAGGAAGCCGAAGTGCTGTGGTATGATTCTTTGCTTGATTTGGCCATAATAAAGGTAGATGCAACGGGTCTGCCTGTAGCAAAGCTTGGAGATTCAGATAAGCTGCTTGTAGGGCAAACTGCCATAGCCATAGGAAATCCTTTGGGATTGGAATTTCAGGGTACAGTAACTGCAGGGATTATTAGCGGATTGCACAGGTCGATAAATGTAGATGGCAATGTTATTGAGGATTTAATACAAACAGACGCTTCCATAAATGAAGGTAATAGTGGTGGACCATTGCTTAATTCAAAGGGCGAAGTAATAGGAATAAATACTGCTAAAATTACTTCTGCAGAAGGACTGGGGTTTGCAATTCCAATTAACAGCGTAAAACCAGTTATTGAGCAGGTCATTGAAAGCGGCACCTATAAGACTGTACTTCTTGGAATAAAAGGTATGGAGGTTGAAATATATGAAAGGCAGCTGGGAATAGATATCAGCGCAGATAAAGGTGTAATAGTATTGGAAGTGGCCAAAGGTACACCTGCATATAATGCGGGATTAAGAGTTAGTGATGTAATAACTAAAATAGATAATAACTCTATTGAAAACATGAGTCAGCTTAAGAAGAACCTGTACAATTACAAGCAGGGAGATAAGGCCGTACTTACAATATTAAGAAATGGCGAGGAAGAAACTCTGGAAGTAGTGTTTACTCAGGTGAATTAGTATAATATTTATCTATTATCCCCCTTGTTTATATAGATAAATTCAATTGGTAAACTAGCCCTCCTTATCATAAAATTAATTTGAAGTTAATAAAGGGGGGCTAGTAATGACTAGAGAAGAAATAATACAATCTGTAAGAGAGGAAGCAGAAGGATATTTCAGAAGAGGAGAGTTTTTCTGCTCAGAAGCAGTGGCTCAAACCATAAATCATCTTTTAGGAAAGCCTTATGATGACAATATTGTAAGAATGGCATCGGGATTTCCAATAGGTATGGGGAAATCAGGCTGTGTATGTGGTGCGGTAAGCGGCGGACAAATGGCTCTGGGAATGGCCTATGGAAGAGTTCATGGAGAGCCAATGAATGAGAAGATGTTCCCTATGGCAAAAGCTTTGCACGATTACATAGTGGATGAATACGGAGCTACCTGCTGCAGGGTAATTACTAGGCAGTGGGCAGGAGACAATTTCCAAAGTCCGGAAAGAAAAGCGCACTGCATAAAGATAACAGGAAAGGTTGCAGCCTGGATTGCTGAAAAGCTTATAGATGATGGAGTAGTAAAGGTAGATTAAGAAGAAAAATAAGCTTCACAGGGTCAAGACATATTTACAAAAGGCGGGCTTCCACTCCAAGATTTGTGAAGTATCACGACACAAAAAATGGGCTGCATAATCGCTTCGCTTTAAATGCAGCCCAAACATTTTTTCTTTAGTCGGATACTTCATACAAATCTTTCCGAAGTCAGCCCTTATCTTTGTAAATATGTCTTATTTTGATTATGAAAGCTATATTTCTATGACTTCCATAAGGACCGTCATAACTATTTCAGCCTTTTCAACAATTCTACAAGATACCTGTAGGTTCTTTCTGTAGATGAGATGCTCAGTTTTTCCATTGGAGTATGGACATCATATATATTTGGACCAAAGGATATGATGTCAAGCCCTGGATACTTTTCGGCAAATACTCCGCATTCCAACCCTGCATGAATAACCGTTGATTCCATTTCTTTTCCGAACATCTCCTTATATAATGCCAATGCTGTATCTCTTAATTCTGAATTGGGATTATATTCCCATTCCGGATACTGATTCCCAATGCTATATTTACTACTTGTGCTTCTCACTACATCCAGTATTCTTTCACGTAACTCCAATAGCTTTTCCTTGGAGGAGCTTCTGGTTGATATCTGAATTGTTATGTTCCCTTCTTCTGTTCTTACTATAGCCAGATTGCTTGAGCTCTCCACTATATCCTCGTTTCCAGGTATTCTGGTATATACTCCAGTTAAAATGCCATCTAGCAGAATTATAAGTTCAACAAGTATCTTTTCCTTTAGAGCTTTTGCAGCTGAACTTCCCTTCGTAACTACAATTTCCATTCCAGGTTCCCTTAATTTGTACTCATCTAATATATTATTTTTGATTTCCTCAATTTTGTTTACGAATACTGATAACTCATCTAAGGCTACTGCAATTTTTGCCTTTGACTGTCTTGGAATGGCGTTGTCCTTGGTTCCGCCTTCTATGGATATAAGCCTAATGTTTATGCTGCTTTTTAATTCCTTCAATATGGAGTTTAATATTTTAATGGAATTTCCCCGATCCTTATGAATCTCCATTCCCGAGTGACCACCCATAAGCCCGCGAACTTCTATATCTATTTCTGTAAAATTGCCTATTTCTTCATATTCTGCCGGAAGCTTCACCTCTATTAACTCTCCTCCGGCGGAACCTGTAGTAAGTATCCCTTCCTCTTCTGAATCAATATTTAATAGCCTTTTTCCTTTTAATAAGTCCTTTGATAATCCCAGGGCACCATTCATTTCAGTTTCCTCTGAAGTAGTTATCACAAGCTCAATGCTGGGGTGTTCTAGGGACTTATCTTCCATAATTGCTAATCCCATGGCTACTGCAATTCCATTGTCTGCACCTAAGGTAGTACCATTGGCACGAATATAGTCTCCATCTACAATTAGTTCTATAGGGTCCCTTGTAAAATCATGGTCTACTCCATTTTCCTTTTCACAGACCATATCCATATGGCCCTGGATAATGACTCCTTCCGAATTTTCATATCCAGGAGATGCAGGTTTTCTTATTATGACATTTAGAAATTCATCCTGAATGGTTTCAAGGCCTAATTCCTCTCCAACGCTTTTTATGTAGTCGCTTGCCATTTTTTCATTACCGGAGCATCTTGGTATCTGGCTTAATCTTTCAAAATAATAAAATACTCTTTTAGGTTCTATGTTTTCTAACCTGTTCATAATATCCTCCATTCTCTTATAGTAAAATCATAGCCCTAATCCAATAAAGATTAAGGCTATTATAATTTTATTTTGCATTGATTTCAACCTGGTATTTTGTGAGATTATCATAGTATTACTGTTCTCAGTATCAGCATCAGTATTGAAAATATACCTGTAATCACCATCAGTGGGATTATGAATTTCAGCCACTTGTTGTAGGTAACATCAACAAGTTCAAGGGTTGCCAGTATCAACCCTGTTGGGGTAATAAATGCCATCCATCCTTGACCCCAGTTATATGCAGTTACTACTATCTCCCTTGGCAGTCCAACTGTATCTGCAAGTGGAGCCATAATTGGCATTGACAGCGTTGCCAAGCCTGATGAGGATGGGATGAAGAATCCCAATATGCTAAATAGAATCATCTGAACTGCTGCAAATAATCCTCCACTCATGCCTTCCACTGCAGATGAAGTATAGAAAAGCAATGTGTCAGATATCATTCCATTATCCATTATAATATTTATGGCTCTGGCAACACCTATTACAAGAGCAACTCCAACCAAATCTGCAGCTCCTGCAACAAAGGTGTTAACTGCCTCTTTTTCAGATAGACCTGACAGGAGCATTATTATTATGGCTACTGCCAAAAAGAGGGCTGACATTTCTGTGAACCACCATCCGCCCACAGAAACTCCCCAGACCATAACAGGGAATGCTCCTAAGAATATCAATAGTATCAAAATTCTTCTCCAGTTAAATGGTACTACTTTTTCCGAATCATAGCCTTTTAAGAAGCGTTCCTCTATCTTATCCTTATCTTCATAGGTTAAGGAAGTACTTGGGTCCTTTTTAATCCTCTTGGCGTATCTATAGATATATACAACTGTTATTATTGAAGCCAGAACCAGACCTATTATTCTGAATGTCAGGCCTTCATTGAAGGATATTCCGGCAGCATTTGAAGCTATTACAACTGAAAATGGGTTTACTGTTGAAAACATTGACCCTATTGAGGAACCCATATATATGGTAGCAATACATACTATGGGGTCATATCCCGTTGCTAAAAATATTGGCATCAATACAGGATATAAAGCTATAGTCTCCTCAGCCATGCCAAATGTGGTGCCTCCCAGGGCAATTAATGCATATACAACTACTATTAACAGAAACTCCTTGCCCTGAGTTCTCTTTGATAAGGCTGCAATGGCTGCATCAAAGGAACCTGTTTTGTTTACCAGACCAATTATTCCTCCCAGAATCAATACAAAAATCATTATGTCCACTGTGTCCATAATTCCCTGTATGGGAGATGTTATTATATCCAGAATACCTTGAGGTGATTGTTCAATTTGCTCATAGGTGCCTGGTATGGCAATGGGCTTTGTAATGCTTCCGTCCAAAAACTTTTCAAGGTCCATTTTTACATTTAAGTTGTTCAATGTTTCCTGTGTTGCAGGCAATGTATCTACTTCACCATTAGTATTATTCACCAGGAATACATTTTCCTCAGAATCATATTCCAGCCTTGCATAGAGTCCTGCAGGTATAATGTAGGTTAATACAGCAGCTAATACTAGAATAATAAATAATACTGTAAAGGCTGTGGGGAAACTAATTTTCCTTTTCTTATTTTTGTCCAATTAAAATCATCTCCTCGTTTAATATTACATAAGAAAGTATAATTATACAATCAGTATTGAAATAAATAACTTTATTTAGTAGAGAATGTTCTGAAAAATACACTATTATACGGGCACAAATATAATACTAGCATTATGTAAGAAATGAGTCAATATACAACGAAAAAGAATATATATTCATATTATTTCCAAATAATCGAATTATATTACTATTGCAAAATAATAAGGCCTTGCATTTTCATGCAAGGCCTTATTTAACCATAATATTACGCTTTTGAGGATTCTTTATTGGAGAATAAGAACTTAACATATCTGAAGAGAACATACAATACCATGGCTACTGCTATTAACTCTTCAAATTTAATTAGGTATTTTAGGAATGCAATTGTATTTCCTGTATTTGCCAGAAATCCATTGGTAAGCTTTAAGGATATGCCGCTAATAACCAATGGGAATGTAAAGGCTGAGTAGCTGGGATAAAATTTTAATTTCAACAGCCCTGGCAGCCTAAACAGAACCAGATATAGGGTCAGCTGGGACAAGATAAGTAATAGCCATACAATTGCCATGTTCTTTTCCTGAAATGAGTTCATGTATCCTGCCAGGCAAAGGCTTGCTGGAGCAGAGAATATTACTATAGTAGGCAATGCAGCTTCCGGAATCTCCTTTACCTTGAAAACCCTGTAGAGAACTATGGGCATGAGTATAAGGTAGGATATAAATCCAAACCAGAAGCATATCTGGCCTATTGAAGCCTTATTGTAATTAGGGGCAGTAACACTGGCTACGGCAATACCTACATAAACTATAAACCAGCTGGGGAATACCGTTTTGATGTTAAAGTTCAGCAGATGTTTTGCTGAAAACCATATTATCAATCCAATATGAATCCCTAATCCGGTTAACCATGTTATGAAACCCAAGGGTTTGGAGGGTAAATATGTAGATAGAAGCATCATTCCCATTGACAAGGTAGGGAAGACGCTGGCTACCACCGGGTTGTTAAGATTCTCTTTTACATCATTTGTGTATCTAGTTATTTTAATAAGCACTAAAATGAGTATAATTGCAGATATCAAACCAAAAATGTTTCTGTATATTTTTCCATAGGATAATACCAGATTCCCTGAGGCTGCCAAAGCCAACATGAGCCCTACAATTGGTACTGGCAGCTTTTTAATAAGATTGCCCAAAAAACCACCTCCAGAATTTATTTCAAATATAAAATATCATTAAAACATATATAAATCCAATTGATAATATTAATAGAGTAAATTAATGCTATTAAATAAAACTATGAATAAAAATAACATCTATATCAAAACAGCCGCTTCAGGAATATCATGTAGTAAGTATGGTAAATGGAGTGGTTGCTATGCTTGATTCTGCATTTAGAAATTTTCATCTGATATTTCTAATAATAGCAGTATTTTTTGTGCCTTTTGCTGTGGGATTCAAGAGGCCGAAGCCAAAGAAGAAAGTAGAATCTAAGAAGGAAAGGGATGTTGAATACGTCAACGAATTCCTGAAGTCTTACAGTTTTGCCTATGACCCTGATTAGGACATACTATACTCAATAGTTGATGCATGGCAGCGGAATATGGGCTATTCAAGGCTCTACGACGAATTGGCTGCACCGTCATTTATGATAATTGACTGTGAGCCTATTTATTTTGAATATAATAACAAAAGGTGGATGATTGAGCTCTGGAAAGGGCAGTATGGCATAATGACTGGTTTCGAGATAGGAGTATACTATACAGACGGGCCGAATCTGACTGATGAGAATTTTAACTGGACCTTTTACAGCTGTGCTGATGATGACAATATGCTTAAAATGAAATCTACGCTTACTAAAAACAGCAAAGCCATTATTAGGAGAAAAGGCTTACACTGGTGGCTGGCAGGGTTTAAACCAGGGGAGTTTAGGGTATATTTTAAGTTCATGATAAAAGGGCATATTGATTCAATATGCCCTATTTATTCAACTGCACTAAATTGTTAAACAGGTCTTTATTTTCTCTTATCTTGCTTTCATTGCCCAATACACAAAGGTAGTTTTTATCCATAGTGCCTTTCAGAATAGAAGCACAATCCTTGATATCCTTAAGCTTGGTATCAAGCACCTCTTCTCTCTTTTTCTGTATATCCTCATAGCTTATATTTGATATGAACCTGCCTGTGGCTATTTGACCCTTCATGTGAGGTGTAACTGCAGGGTCAAGTTCTGATATGGTTCCTATTATGAAGTTAGTAAACTCAGATTCACTTAATCCCAGGTTGTTTATATACTCTGCCATGCTATCAAATACGTCTAAAGTGTTTTTCAGATTAGGATCCCTATAGGAATAGGTAATTACATGTCCTGTTCTGTCAATGTTTATACCGGCACCATAAGCTCCTCCTTGAGCCCTTATTTTATTATGAAGGTATTCCCTGCTTAATAGTGTGGACAGAACAAGAAGGCTGCCCTTGTAATCATATCCAAGCTTAATCAGGTTATATCCCTTGGATACATACTGAACATTAGCTGAAGACATTATGCCCTCATTTAGCCTTTCCTCCATAAAGCTATACCTATTGGGATGGAATTTATCGCTGTTTATACTGTCTATAACAACTGGCAAATTGGATTTTACAATTCTGAAATCCTCGTCTTCTCCGGTAAAGCTTATTATCAAATTGTTTATATTGAATATCTTATTGTAAACCTTATTCAGGTTGGACAATATCTCATCAGTCATGTCATCAAAATTTTTAAGCAAATGGCTTAAGAACCAGTAGAAATCCAAACCCTGTAATTTCTCAGCATATTTTCCTGATGGTGAGAAATAGGAGCTTACCCTCCTCATGGCTACAGAATGACCGTTGCTGAATATGCCCATTTCTATTCTGGATTTTACCTGTGCTATTATATCCTTTATCCTCTTTGTATCCTCTATTTTGGATTCTGTAATTATCTCATTTATTAGCTGAATTAATTTAGGTATGTTATCCCTTAATGATTTTCCCCTTATTATAAACTTTGGATAATATATGTCATCCCTGCTGTTTTCAACAAAGAGGCTGGCAGCAAATTCTATTCCTCCCGTATTTACATATATGTCATTTGAAAGCTCATAATAGGGTTTGTTTCTGGTATCTATTTTCCCTAACAATTTTGCCAGCAGGTTTATATATGGTATCATTTCCTCTTCTACCATGCTGGTATCAAAGTAGAAATCCAAATAGGATATTTTACTTGTAAATATATTGTGGTTTAAGAGTGTATAGCCTTTTTCCCTTATTACCTCCTGAGGTATTATTTCAGCCTTAGGCTCAACATCAGATAAGGATAGCCTTGGTATGGTAGCTTTATCTTCTTCAGAATCCTCAGTTAGCTGCATTTTTTTGAGCCTGTTGTTTTTTTCTATCAGGCTGTTTATTTCTTCTCTGGATAGAGATTTCTTATAGCTTTTAAGCTCATCCATTAACTTCCTTTCCCTTTCTTCCCCTAATCCTTTCTTAGGATTTACTATAACCAGGGAGCTATGGGGATTGTTGATAATTCTTTCTTCAATGAACTTTTCGTAGTAGCCTGTGTCAATATTGGATTTAAGCTTATTCAACGTGTTTTCGTACTGGATATTTTGCAGCGGGTCTGCACCATACAGCCAGCTGTCCAATGATAATATATTGTATGCAATGCCCTTGGAAGGGAAGCCTGATGCTTCTCTTAAGTCAAACTCAACAATATTTATGCAGGCCTTAATAAGTTCCCTGTCTATGCCTTCCTTTACTATCCTTTTTAATGTGTCAAATACGGTTTGCTGGAATTCATCCTTCTTATCCATGCTTGTGTTTTTTGCAACTATTCCAAACCCGGACTGGAGACCTCCTACTGTAATTGAAAATATATCCTGGCCTATTCCCTTTTCCAGAAGGGTATTTTTTAATGGAGCAGCCTCAGAATCAATAAGAAGCTGGCTTAATATGCCTGTCATAAGGTATGTTTCCGGATCTGTATTGTTTCCGATAACAAAATTCAGGCTTAGATAGGAACGGTTATCGTCAGGTTCATCCTTGGAAATGGGATAATACTCTGTTATTTCTCTTCTGTAACTAAAGGGCTTTTGAAGCTGTATTTCAGAATCTATTACCTGTTTATCGAAGTTGGACAGATAATTTTCGTCAATATGCCTAAGCTGTTTTTCAATGTTTCCATTACCGTATAGGAATATGAAGCTGTTTGATGGATGGTAGAATTTCTTATGGAAATTAAGGAAATCCTTATAGGTCAGCTTTGGAATAACATCTGGGTTTCCGCCTGAGGAGTATTTATATATTGTATCCGGAAACAGGGATTTGCTTATACTGTCGCTTAAAATCCTTTCGGGGGAAGAATAAGCTCCCAGCATTTCATTATATACTACGCCCTTGTATTTAATAGGTTCATCTTCTTTGAATATTTCGTAATGCCATCCTTCCTGCATGAATATTTCCTCTATGTCATATATTCTTGGATAGAATACTGCATCCAGATATACATCCATTAAGTTGAAGAAGTCCTTTTCATTCCTGCTTGCAATAGGGAAAAGGGTTTTATCGCTAAAGGTCATGGCATTCATAAATGTGTTAAGAGAGCCTTTAGCCATATCCATAAAGGGTTCCTTTGTAGTGTACTTTCTGGAGCCTGACAGTACACAATGCTCTATAATATGGGGTACTCCTGTACTGTCTGATGGCGGAGTTCTAAATCCAATGGAAAACACCTTATTATCATCTTCATTTTCCAGGGATAGAAGCCTGGCACCTGTTTTATCATGGATAAATATCCTTGCCGTAGACTGTATTTCTTCTATGTACTTCTCCTCAACAAGCCTGAATCCATGGTAAATTTTATTTATTTCAAAAGTCATAAAAATACCTCCTACAATTTTATCATGTAAAATAGCAATTTATGTTATTTATCCTGATTAGTATTTCCTGTATGTCAAATGTATTATTCCATATTTCACAACAAGACTTTACTTCTGATGAGAAGTTTAGTAATTTTTGCCACAGGTAAGATTATATCAAAAAATATAAAAAATGTCCAAAAAAAGGAAGGCAGTATATACTGCCTTCCTACTTGCATTCACTTTCAGCTAAGTACCAATTCCTCTCTTAGAGCCTTGACTACATCCTCAAGTTCTAAGGCCCTGGAAGCTTTAACCAATACTATGGAATTTGGCTGAATAGTCTCCTTAAGCTTTTCAATAAGCTCACTTTTGCTATCTGAATGAATGACCCTGTATTTACCCAGATTAGCTTTGGCAGCTTCACCCAGATGTCTGGCCAAAGGACCAATGGTGAATACATAATCAATTTTCTCTTCATCTATTGACCTTCCTACTTCTTCGTGAAGCTCCACTTCAACTTCTCCCAATCCCAGCATATCACCTATAACAGCAATTTTCTGACTGTAATTATCCATTTTATACAGCGTTTCAAGTTGAGCCAATAAGCTGTCTGGATTTGACTTATATGAATCATCTAATATGGTAAATCCCCTTGCATAAATTAAATCATCCCTCATGGCTGTCTTATCTGTACTGTTAAATCCTTTCTGTATCAGTTCAACGGGAATGTTGAAATAGTCTGCAACAGCAATGCCTGCCAGAGCGTTAAACAGGTTGTGCCTTCCTATCATGGGCAGATGGAAGCTCTTATTAAATGGAGCTTTTAATGTGAAGTATATGCCTTTTTCATCCATATTGTCCAATTCAGCAATATAGTGGTTATGCTCTTCCAATCCGTAGGTAACTACTTTGTGCTTTACTGGGAAATCCTTTAATACCTTCTTCAATGTAGGGTCATCGCCAAAGTATATAAACAGTCCATCAGGGTGCAATCCTTCAAGTATCTCCAGCTTTGCCTTGGCGATATTTTCTTTTGTAAACAGGTTCTCCAGATGGGCTCTTCCTATGCTTGTTATTATTGCTACATCAGGTTTTGCTATGGAAGTTAAATTGGATATTTCTCCAAATCTTTCAGTGCCCATTTCTATAACAGCCATTTCCGTATCCTCATCTAGGCTCAGTATGGTAAGAGGGCAACCTATATCGTTATTTAAATTCCCCATGGTCTTTTTTGTCTTATACCTGGTTCCCAATATCCCAGCTACAATGTCCTTGGTTGTGGTCTTTCCGTTACTTCCCGTAATACCTATAACTTTTACATTAAGCTGGCTTCTGTAGGCTCTTGCTAAATCCTGCAGGGCTAATAGGGTATCATCTACAATTATCAAAGGGATGTCAATATCAGGCAAGGGTTCATTTTTGCTCCACAATGCTGCTATTGCTCCGTTATTACAGGCATCCTTCAAAAAAGAATGTCCGTTGTATATATCTCCGATTAGCGGAACAAACAGCTGGCCTTTTTTAATGCTTCTGGAATCTGTAGACACTCCTTCGATTACTATGTCTTCATATTCTCCTTTTAGGCCTTTACCCTTTACCATTTTCTCTATGTCTTTTAAAGAACGTTTAATCATGCTTTCACCTCGTTCTCAATATGGCTTTCTTTTGTCTGTACCTTTCAAATCCAAATTCAAGTAATTTTTCTATTAGCTCTGAATAGCTAGTGCCATCGGTGGCCTTCCACAATGCAGGAGACATGCTTAATGCCGTAAATCCAGGCATTGTATTTATTTCATTTATATATATTTCATTGTCATCTGTAACAAATATGTCCACCCTTGCAAGGCCATAGCAGTTTATGGCTTTAAATGCCTTTACTGCCAGTTCCCTTACTTTTTGGCTTACATCCGGCTCTAATCTTGCTGGTATAACCGGGATTATCTTTCCGTCAATATACTTCGCATTGTAATCAAAGAAAGGCCTTTCCATGATGAATTCACCGGGGACGGAAGCCTTTGGATAATCATTGCCAATAACTGAAACCTGCATTTCCCTGGCTATTAATTCTTCTTCTATGATGATCTTTGTATCGTATTTAAATGCTTCAATAACTGCCTTTTCAAGCTCTTCCCTGTTTTCAGCTCTGCTTACTCCTACACTGGAACCTAAATTGGCTGGCTTTACATAATAAGGATAGGCAAGCTTTTCTTCAATTTCTCTGTAGGCTTTTTCTTTATCTTCTTTCCATACATGAAGTTTCATGGAAGTGTAATTTGTGACTGGAAGGTTATGCCTTACAAATACATCCTTCATAATTACTTTGTCCATGCCTACTGCTGAGGATAGAACCTCGTTTCCCACATAAGGTATGTCCAGTAATTCCAATAAGCCCTGTATGGTTCCATCTTCTCCAAAAGTTCCATGAAGTGCGGGAAATACTATATTGTTTTCTCCTTCCTTCAATACCTCTGTCAAAAACCTTCCAATGGAGTTGGATATGGGCTCATTGGAGGTTGCCTGCAGTTCTTCTACATTATTTATTTTATGTGTAAGTAGGCCTAAGCTACACCAAATACCTTCCTTAGTAATGAATACAGGATATACATTGTATTTTTCCTTATCTAAAGCATTTAGAATTGCTGTTGCAGTTTTCAACGATACTTCGTGCTCTGCTGATTTTCCTCCATATAATACGTATACGTTCGTTTTCATTTTTATCCCTCCAATACGGATATTTGTAAACACAATTAAACACCTAGTACTTGGTAATACTTAATATATAGTATTTATTTTATATATGAAAAATGCTATCATATAAGAATTTAATTAGCAATAGGTATTTAAATGCAATGGTTTTAGGTATTTAAGTATAATTAAAATGGTATAATTACTTATATTATATAGTAAAAGGAGAATGATGTTTATGCAAAACGACAGACTTTTAAAATTTCTTTTAAAGGTTGCACTTATATTAGTTATAATACTTATATTCAACAATTTAAGAGATTTCTTTCATCCTGTTCTGGAAACATTTAACATGCTTATAACCCCTCTTATAATTTCCCTTTTTCTATATTACATGATGAGGCCTGTAGTAAGAAGGCTGGAAAAGGCTAAGGTCCACAGGGGGCTTATGGTTTTGACGGTAATATTAAGCTTTGTCTTCTTTCTTGTAGTTTTCTTAATATATGGGGGAAATTCACTGAAAAATCAGTTTCAAAATGAATTTGTGAATAACCTGAACAAAAGCATAGATATAGAAGGTTTCCTGCAGGGAATTATAAAGTTTATTCCTGATGGCATACTTCCTGATAATTTCAATGTAACAAATGAAATACTGAACAGGTTTAGAAATGTAATATTAGACTTTTCAAGGAAGTTTTTAGGCTATGTGTCCAAGCTGGGGGATATTGGCACCCAGGCCATATTAATACCCTTCATCCTGTTTTATCTGCTTAAGGATGACAGGATATTCTATAAAAAGTTAATATCAATATTGCCTAAAACATATATAACAGAAATTAAGGAAGCCATTAAAAACATTGATAGAATTTTGTCCATATACATATCCAGCCAGTTGCTGGTAAGCTTTATACTGGGGGTTTTAATGTTTATAGGGTATTTAATAATAGGACTCCCCAATGCTTTGCTTATGGCTTTTTTAGCCATGATCACAAATATAATACCTTTTCTGGGACCATTTCTTGGAGCTTTTCCAGCAGTTCTTATAGCCATGACAATAGATATGAAGATGGTATTAAAGGTAATAATACTGGCTGTTGTAGTGCAGCAGGCAGAAGGCGACCTGATAACTCCAAAGATTATTGGGGATAAACTGCAGCTTCACCCATTGGAGGTAATACTCATAATACTCATAAGCGTTAACCTGTTTGGAGTCTTTGGAGCATTTATAGGAGTGCCGCTTTATCTCATATTGAGCATAATAGTCAAGGCTGTAAGTGATATAGTGAAGAAGAGAAGGCGTGAAAAGTATGAATAAATACTTCTGGAGTTTACTGGTGAAATAGGGTAAAATAAACATAAACTTAATGTAATAGGTGAATTTAAGTGGAGAATAGATATCTATATATCTTCAGGTATATTATATTGGGGTTATTGGTACTTGGGTTTACAGCCTTTAATAAGAGGGACATAGATGAGATTGGTGTTATCTTACTATTACTGTTTATCATAAACAGCAATTTAAGGTTCTTTTCCTTTAAGGATAAGAAGTTTTTTGTATTTAGCTCATTATTATTAGAAATCATTTTAGTTGGTATAATCTATAGATACTACGGTGGAATAGCTCTGTTTTATTTTGTAACTGGAATACTTGATGGAGTATTATTATTGGGAGAAAGATTATCCGTAGTTGCATGTGGACTATTGACCTTGGCAGTATTCTTTATAACCTGGGAAATTAACTATGAATTGTCTATATTAAACACAGGTATATCTATTGTGCTTTTTTTCCTTGCATTGTATATAAAATATGAGCACAATCAAAGGCTGGCAGTTGAAAAACTATACAACAGCCTTAAGATTTCAGAGGAAAAGCTCAAAAAAGCCAATATGGATTTAGAAATATATGCAGATTCCATCAGTGAACTGGCAGTGTTAAGGGAAAGAAACAGGATATCAAGAGAAATTCATGATAGTGTAGGCCATAGCCTTTCTACAATAATTATTCAACTTGGAGCCATAGAAAAGCTGGCTAAGGAAAATGGCGCTTTAGCCTCTGAAATGGCAAGTAATTTAAGGAGTTTTGCCAGGGAAGGATTAGAGGAAATAAGAAAGGCAATCAGGGAGTTGAAACCTGCGGAGATGGAGAAGTACCAGCCTATTATGGCTATTGAGAGCTTAACTAGACAATTTAGCAAGCTTACAGGAGTGGATGTTAAGCTGGGGTTTTCAAGGGAAAAGAAGGCTTTAAATGGAAAGCAGTCTTTTGTGGTATATAGGGTGGTACAGGAATTTCTTTCCAATTCTGTGCGGCATGGTAAGGCAACTAAGATTAACATATTCATGAACTTTGGCGAGGATGAGCTGATTCTCACATTAAGGGACAATGGAGTAGGCAGTGACAGCATTCAAAAAGGGATGGGGCTTACAAACATTTGGGAGAGAGTAAGCGAATTAGGTGGACAGGTTCAGTATAGCACGGAAAAAGGCAAAGGGTTTCTTTTAAGGGTAGTTTTAAAACTTGATAAGGAATATACAGGTGAGGAATATGGATGCAATTAATGTTTTAATTGTAGACGATGAAAAGCTTATAAGGGAGGGGCTTAGCATAATTCTATCCTCCTACGAGGATATAGAGGTTGTGGGCACCTGTGGAAATGGAAAGGAAGCTCTGGAATTCATAAGAAATAATGATGTAGATATAGTATTGATGGATATAAGAATGCCTGTATGCGATGGAGTCCTGGGCACAAAGATTATTAAAGAGGAATTTAAGGATGTGAAAATACTCATACTGACTACTTTTGATGATAGAGAGTACATACATGAAGCGCTTAAATACGGTGCTTCTGGATACCTTCTGAAGGACAGCTCCTATGACCTTATATATGAAGGGATTAAGGTTTCAACTAAGGGAAGTCTGGTAGTGCACCCAAAGGTGGCAGATACTAT
>DUMS01000017.1 GCA_012839745.1 Tissierellia bacterium | reverse complement strand
TTTTTTTTTTTTTTTTGCTCATTACTTATCATCAACCCTTCTCCATACATCTATTCAATAAATCCAGCAAAAATATCCTTTACTTCATCTAATATATCCTGAGGGGATTTTTCCAAAAAAGAACATCTTCTAGCTACAAAATCCAAGGATTTTGCCTGTTCGCACATTATCACACCAGTTGTTTTTGTTCGTTCATCTAAAGGAACGTGAAGGGGAAAATTTCTGTTTGTGTTTGTTATTGGACATACTATAGCCATTTTTGTGAACTTATTAAAAGTATAATTGCTTATAACATAGGCAGGCCTTCTTCCTTGTTGTTCATGACCTGCCTTAGGATTAAAATCAATAAGTATTATGTCTCCTTGTTCTGGAATGTATTCCATAGCCTATACCTCTTTTCCTACAGAAGGCCCTGTGTCCCATTCATGCGGCCTATAGTCCCCTTCATATTCCGCTATCCTTTCCTCTAAAGTTTTATGTTGCTTCTTCACTGGTGAAATAATCAGCTTCCCATCTTCAACTTTTATTTCAACCGTATCATTTTCTTTTAGATTAACTATTTCAAGTATTGGCTTAGGCAATCTAATTCCTTGACTATTACCCCATTTTTGTATTGTCGTGTACATAATATCACCTCTAATACCAGTATATACATGGTATATACCAATGTCAATTATTATCCTTTATTTTTTCTATTTAAAAGCTCCTCATATTCCTCATTCGTTCCATTACTTATATATAAGTCAATCACTTTATAAAATGAGAACAATGCATATACTCTTTAGCCTTCTTGACATTAATATATCAATACTATATATTGATTGAAGAAGGCAATAGAACAGCATATGTGTTTTAGGAGGTGGATCATGCAAGAAAACACTGGAATATCACAAAAAACAAAAGAAATCATACTAAAGCTGCAGCAGAATGAGATAACAGAACAGGCTATTTATATGAACCTGTCAAAAAGGGTAAAAAAGCAAACGGATAAGGAAATACTTGCGCGCATTGGAAGAGAAGAGGGAATGCACAGCAGGATATGGAGCAAATACACCAATAAAGACCTTAAGCCTCAAAGGCTCAGAGTCTTCATCTATTCCCTATTGAGCATAATATTTGGTTATACTTTTGTCATCAAGCTAATGGAGAAGGGTGAAAAAGTATCCAAGGATACCTATACATTGCTGTCGAAGGAGGTTGCTGAAGCCAGCAGAATATATATTGACGAGCAAAAGCATGAAGAAGCCCTTATAGGCATGCTGGATGAAGACAGGTTACAATATGTAGGTTCAATGGTTCTGGGATTAAATGATGCACTGGTAGAGCTTACAGGGACTTTGGCAGGATTAAGCTTTGCTCTTCAGAATAACAGGCTGGTTGCACTGTCAGGGCTGATAACAGGCATATCTGCAACCCTTTCAATGGCATCCTCTGAGTACCTGTCTGCCCGTTCTGAAGGCGATGCAAATGCAAAGAAATCTGCATTATATACCGGAATCATGTATATTTTTGCAGTAATTCTACTGGTACTGCCATATCTTGTATTGCCTAACCATCAGTATATACCTGCCTTAATTGCAATGCTATTAATTGTTGTAGTAATAATTTTGGTATTCACATATTATATTTCCGTAGCAAAGGATTTGCCCTTTAAGAAGAGATTTGCTGAAATGGCTACCATTAGCCTTTCTGTGGCAGGGCTATCATTTGTTGTGGGGATACTGGTAAAACACTTCCTGGGTATTGATATTTAAGGGATGATTTCCATCATCCCTTTTTTATTTCTCCTTTCCATCATTTTTCCCAATTTATGTTATTAATAGGAAATTATATTATTGCCATAAGTTAATATTAATCCTTCTAATACTAATACTATAGATTACAGCTAAATAGCTTTCCTTCTTTACCTTGCTATTACTTTAATGTAAATATTCTTTACAGTAGTATTGACATGTGTATATACATCTGCTATCCTAAATAGTACAATAAGGAGGTAATAATGTGACTACAAAGAAGCTGACAATTTCTGCATTACTTACTGCCCTTGCAATTGTAATACCATTTATAGTCCTTTTTAAAGTGATTATACCTCCATTTTCAGCAACCCTTGGTTCTCACGTCCCCATGTTTATATCCATGCTGTTAGGCCCAAAAGTTGCCATTATGGTAGGACTGGGTTCAGCTTTGGGATTTCTGTTAAACCTTGGGCCAATAGTGGGATTGAGGGCATTGATGCACGTATTTGTTGGAATGGCAGGTGCATTACTTATAAGAAAAGGATCATCCTTTGGAAAGGCTGTAGCAATTACCGCCCCATTGCACGGGTTTCTTGAAATGCTTGTAGTTGTGCCATTTTTAGGATTTAATATATATAATATACTGATAATCACTGGAGTTGGCACAATGCTTCATCATTTTATCGATGCAATTATATCCTATGCAATTGTTGGTATTCTCGGTAAATCGAAAACTGTAAACCTATTAAAATAAGGGAATATGATAAGTACCCCCCAAATTCATATTTTCCCTTTACACCGAAAAAGTGGCCTTTCAGGCCACTTTTTATTTTCATGATAATCTAATGCCTTTTTTTTCAAACCTTATTTTTCTTTCCTTAAGAAGCCTTCCAACTGCCTTCTTGAAGGATGATTTGCTCATGTTAAGCTGTTTCTTTATTTCCTCCGGCGAGCTGTTATCATTTAAGGGAAGGAATCCTCCCTTTTCCTTAATCTTCTCCAGTATCCTTTCAGCATCCTTATCTATCTGCAGATAGGATTTGTCCCTCAGGCTCAGTTCCAGCCTTCCATCTTCCCTTACCTTTGTAACCCTTAATTCCACTTCCTCTCCGGGAGCATATACCCCAATGAGTTCCTTTTTGGGAATCATTCCATGGTACTTGTTGTCCACTGCCACAAAGGCTCCCATATCTTCATTTATGCTGTAGATGGTTCCCTTTACCCAGTCGTTTTCCTTATAGGGTGAGTCAGTCCTTAGGAAATCCTTTATCTTCATTGTGGCACAAAGCCTGTCGGACTTGTCAACATAAAGGCCTACCAGATACTTTTTCCCCTTAATAAGCTTCATGGTCTGCTCCTTAAAGGGCAGAAGCAAATCCTTTTCAAGCCCCCAATCCAGGAATGCGCCTATTTTGGTTATATCCTTTACCCTAAGAAGGCCTACCTCCCCCAGGGTGATTTTAGGCCTTCTGGTAGTTGCAATAAGCCTATCCTCAGAATCCCTATAGATAAAAACCTCTATTGTATCTCCAGCCTTTAGATTCTTTGGCACTTCCCTTTTAGGAAGCAATATTTCCTCATTCCTGTTCTTTCCCTCCAGGTCAGTCAGATACACTCCAAAGGAAGTACTTCTCTTTATTTTTAGCTTCTGTATCTCTCCAATTGAAATCATCTATACACCTCTAATCTTTATTTTGTCACATTAATATTATCACAATTAGTATGGCTTTGTATAACATATTTATATTAAAACCTATCATAGAAAATAGCATCATCTGTAAATCCCTTTTTCTTCAATATTTCAACCACTGTATCTATCATGGCTGGGCTTCCGCAAAGGTATGCCTCTTTGCCTTCTCCATTATCTATATACTTCTCCAGCTGTACATTCACCCTTCCTCTTTCGCCGGTCCAGTTGTGCTCTTCCTTTACCCTTGACAGGGTTGGGATAAACTTGAAACCAGGTATGCTTTCCTCAAAGGAATGGATAAGCTCCAGTTCAAACAGGTCATTGGGAGTCTTGGCGCCAAAGTAAAAGGTTGCCTTTCTATCTATTCTATTATCAGCCATATATCTTAGTATTGAAAGAATGGGGGCTATGCCTGTTCCCACTGCCACCAGCACCATTTCCTTATCCCTGTTGTCGTGGTAGTAGAAATCTCCATAAGGGCCGTTTATATATACCCTGTCTCCCTTCTTCAGGAATTTATGGACATAGGTTGTTGCTATCCCTCCTGTATATCCGATATACAAGTCTATGAAGTTCTTTTCCTCAGGGCTGGATGCAATGGAATAGGCTCTGAATACCTCCTCATCATTTCCCTCATAGGCTGGCACCTTTAGTTGGATATACTGGCCGGGTTTGAAATTAATCTCCTCTCCTTCATTTAATCTGAGCCTTACCTTCTTGATTTCCGGTGTCATGTCCTCCAGTATTTCAACAGTTGCCTCATATTCCCTGACATTGAATAGCTCCTCAGGTATGTATATCTTCATGTCCTCCTTAATCTTTACCTGACATGAAAGCCTTATATTCCCATCCAGCTCTTCCTTTGACAGCCAGGGCAGTTCTGTCGGAAGAACAGGCCCTCCTCCTTCAAGGACCTTAACCTTGCAATAGCCGCAGGTTCCCTTGCCTCCACAGGCAGATGGTATAAATATCTTCTCGCCTATTAATGCTGATAGTAGGGAAGAGCCTCCCTTTACAATATATTCCTTGTCATCATTTATAACAAGCTTTTTCTCCCCGTAATTTGCAATGGTTCTGTCTGCCAGGGTCAAGAGCACTGCCAAAAGCCCTGTAAAACTTGTAACAATGGCTGTAGTCAGCAATATCATATGCATACTATCCCCCCTATTGTATCTGTACAATGCCTGAAAAGCCAACAAAGGCCAAAGCCATCAATCCGGTAATTATGAGGGTTATGCCTGGCCCCTCAAGGCCCTTTGGAAGCTTGTTGTTTTTAATCCTCTGCTTTGCTCCTGCCATGGCAACTATTGCCAGTGTCCATCCCAGCCCGGAGCCTGCTGCATATGCTACAGACTGAAGGAATGTATAGTTTCTTATTACCATAAACAGTGAAACTGCAAATACTATACAGTTAACTGTAATAAGTGGCAGGAATATTCCCAGGGAATAATACAGGCTTGGGAAATACCTCTCAACTACCATTTCTATTAGCTGAACAAAGGCTGCTATGGTTATGATGAACACTACAAACCTCAGATACTCCAAATGTAAGGGCAATAATACATATTTATATATAATATAGTTTATAATTGCAGTAGCTGTGGTAACAAAGGTTACTGCCTGGCCTAATCCCAGTGAAGTGGGTATTTCATTGGATACGGATATAAAGGAGCACATCCCCAGGAAATAGCTGAATATCATGTTGTTGGTAAATATTGCTGCCAGAAATATGGTCGTTGGATTTATATCCATCATGATAATGCCTTCCTCCCTTCCTTAACTTCTTTAACTTCCTTGACTTCTTTTTCACTCTTTTCAGTCTTGCTTCTTCCCCACCAGACTATAGTACCCAGTATGAAAAAGGCTGATGGAGGCATTACCATTATTGTCCAATTAGTCCACCAGCTGCCTAGCACCTTGACTCCAAACAATGTGCCAAACCCAAATAGCTCCCTTATAAAGGAAACCATCAGAAGTATCATTGTATATCCCAGCCCTGATGCAATGCCATCTATAAATGCCTTAACCGGTGGATTGTTCTGGGCAAAGCCTTCACATCTTCCCATCAATATGCAGTTTGTGATTATAAGCCCTACATAAGGCCCTAGAGCCTTGCTCATTTCCGGATAATAAGCCTTTAAAAATATATCAACTATTATTACATATATGGAGATTATGAGCACCTGAACAATCATCCTTATATGCTTTGGAGTGAACTTTCTGATTATGGAAACTGTCAGCTCTGAAAAGGCAGTGGTAAATATTAGTGACAACCCCATTATCAGGGAGTTCAGCATCAGGTTCGTAACAGCCAGTGATGAGCATATTCCTATAACCTGCCTGAACACAGGGTTATCATACCAGATTCCGTTTAGCATTATCTTTTTGGTGCTATCCTTCGACATTATGAATCTCCCCTTTCAGCACTTATGAACTCATATATGCCTTTGTTTAATATTTCCCTTACGGAGTTGGATGTTAATGTAGCTCCGCTTACAGCATCCACATTGCCTCCAATGGCAGGCCTGTATATGATGTACTCCCCATCTTCTCCCCGGGTTAAATCCAATCCCCTGAACTGCTCCTTAAACCATTCCTCGCTGATTCTGCCTCCCAATCCGGGAGTTTCGCTATGGGATATGAATTCCAGCCCTATTATCTCTGTATAATCTGCACTAATTCCTATATATGCCTTTAGGGACCCCCACAGGGCCACCCCTTCCACTGGAAATGCATAGGCTGTTACCTTCCCATCCTCTTCTATATAGTAAATAGTATCATCTCCGACTGTTTCTGATTTCACATGCTCATTAAACACCCTTTCAATATCCTTTGGGTCGTCGGAAGGAATGTCTATGTTGAATACATATAGTATTTTTCTTCTTAATTCAGTTTCTTCATTAAGGGCTATTGCATCCTGTGTTATTTCATGTAATCCTGCCAAAAGAAATGTAAATACTGCTGTTATGACAATCATAAACAGAACCGGATATATGAACGAATCCTTCCAATCCTTCATGCTGCCACCTCTTTCTTCCTTTCCTTTTTCACCTTATTAAAGTATTTAACTCCCTCATCAATAATGGGAGCAAAGGTATTCCCTATAAGTATGGCAAACATCATTCCTCCTGCAAATAGGGCATATCCCCTGATTACAACCGTAACTATTCCTATTAATATGCCATATATCCATTTTCCGCCCTTTGTCTTAGGAGAGGAAACAGGGTCTGTAGCCATAAATACCATTCCAAACAGAAATCCCCCTGAAAATATGCCAAATATGGGGTCTGGAATCTGGGAGCTTCCCAATAGATAGAAAGCTGTATTGGCAAGTACAAATCCTATGGAAACTGCAGCCATGGTCTGCCATGCTGCCACCTTTTTGTACAAAAGGTATATTCCTGCAATAATTATCAAAATGGCACATGTTTCTCCCAATGAGCCGGCCACATTCCCTATTATCAGATTCTTCAAAGGCTCAACATATCCGGTTTCACGGAAAGTAAGCATTGGCGTTGATCGTGCTATTGCATCTATATCTTCAGTTAAATAGACTGCAAATCCCCCTGGAAAACCTGAAGCTGCCTTTGACCACTGGGAAGTCAGTGGCTCCGGAAAGCTTATGTATACAAATGCCCTTGCTACCAATGCCGGGTTGAAAAGGTTCTTTCCAAAGCCTCCAAATACCTCCTTGGCAAAGAACACTCCAAATACAATTCCTACAACAGCTATCCAAAACGGAGTTCTTGGTGGCAGAGTCAGGGTATATAGAATACATGTTACAAATATTGCCTCTGAAACCTTCTTATTCTGCCTTTTTTCATAAATCCACTCTGTAGCTGTACCTGCAATCAGTACAACTATCTGAAGTACTATAGCCCTCCAGCCAAAAAAATAAACGGATGCCAAAACTATGGGGATTAGAGAAAATATGACCGTCCTCATCATCTTCTGTTTGATGAAATGCTTCTTTAGAAATTCATCCATGAAATCCACCTCCATTGGATATGAATAAGAAATGATTAGATTGGAAAACTATAACTTGATGTATATGACTGGTTATATATCTAAAATATATATACCTATTTTTAATTAAGTTTAACCCTATTTTCGTCAAGTGCTGCAAATAGTGGCAATTACATTTATTCTATCAATTATTATGTGGCATATTTATATTTAGAACACTGTCAGGCAAATAAAATTTACCTAATTGATAATAATTATCATTTACATTTGCATTGCTTTATGATATATTATTTATGGCTTAAATTATCGCGGCAAATATTATAATGGAGATGATAATTTTGGCAAAGATGATGAAACCCAGATTTAAGGAATCCAGAAGATTGGGTTTAAATGTATATGGACATCCAAAAGCTATGAAAAGGGCAAAACCAGGTACTTCACGTGCTGATAAGAAGCTTTCAGAATACGGAAGGCAGCTGCTGGAAAAGCAAAGGCTTAGGGCTTACTATGGAGTAATGGAAAAGCAATTTGAAAGATATGTTGAAGAAGCTAAGAAGTCTCCTGAGCTTACAGGACATGCATTGATTAAAATACTGGAAACAAGGCTGGATAATCTGGTATACAGATTGGGCTTTGCCACAAGCATTAGGCAGGCAAGGCAGATGGTAGTTCACGGACACATACTTGTAAAATGTAAGCTTTGAGCTTGGGGAGCCTAAGGACGTTAAGCCCAGAATAATGACCTTCTTCCTTCCATTGATTGCTCTTGTGGGAATAACATTATTCGGATTCTGGTGGACAGGACTGCCAGGAGATAGCCTAACAGAAATACTAGGAAATGCAGATACACAGCATTGCT
>DUMS01000087.1 GCA_012839745.1 Tissierellia bacterium | reverse complement strand
ATCGATAAGCTAACAGAAATATATAAAGAAATACTCGAAGAGAATGAGGTCGGAAAGGATGAATAATGGCAGTAAGGAAAAATCAATAAAATTGATTGTGCTTTTACTAATTACTGCTGTGGTTTCTGGAGGTATATGGTATATGTTCAAAAGATTTGAACGAGGAGCTTATATGCAAAACAGATTAGTAATTGGTGGAAATAGCAACATCAAGCTTTTAAGGAAGCTGAATGATAACTGGACGTTGCCTGAGGAGTACATCTTGGAAACTATAGAGGTTGATGGAATAACAATGGAATGGGTTAAGAAAAAGGGTACTAATCCAGACAAGGCAATATTACAGCTGCATGGTGGAGCTTATAGCCGCTCATTGGAGGACAATGGCATAACATACCGTCGTTCAGCAGTACAATATGCTAGGCTAAGCGGAGCAGGAGTATTGACTGTTGATTATCGGGTTGCTCCAGAACACCCTTACCCAGCAGCACAGGAGGATGCAGTTATGGCGTATGAGTGGCTTTTAGAGCAAGGTTATGTACCGGAACATATTATTATAGTAGGTGATTCGGCAGGTGGAGGGCTTGCACTTGCCACTGTTCTTTATTTAAGAGATAATAACATGCCAATGCCTGCAGCTTTAATAACCATGTCTGCGTGGACAAATCTAAATTACAAGTACAGAACCCCTGCATATGTTGGCAATAACAGTTCTGATAATCCCTATATTTCACCTATATATGGAGAGTACAACGATTTTCCTCCTATGCTAATGCAGGTAGGGGGAGATGAAATGCTTTTAAATGATACCATTAAGGTTGCAGAAAAAGCTAAAGAAGCAGGAGTTCTGGTTCAACAGACAACATACCCTGGTATGTTCCATGTGTTTCAGATGCTGTTTCCAGAGCTATCAGAAGCAAATGAGGCATGGAAGGAAGTTGAAGGGTTTATAAAGGGTATTTATGATTACTAATTAAACCTTCCCTTATATCAAAGGCTTGTCACAGATTATAATCCAAGGAATATATTATTATTGAACAAGTCTATTTTATTTGATTAGAAGGGAAGTGTCTCTATGGCAGTAATCAATGTAACACCACAGATGGATATTACTGCTTTAATAGCTTCTAACAATGTAAATGAAGGGGATATACTCCTTTTAGAGGAAGGAATATACTTTCAAGCTGTGAATGTTAGCAAAAACTATATACGTATTATAGCTAAAGGGCCTGGAGTAATATTATATGGTAAAGGCACCCTCTCAGCAGCTTTTACATTATCAGATGTAACTGGAGTTGCAATTGAAGGGATTAAAATAAGACATTATAGCAATAATGGGATATTAATTGAATCTGGATCAGGCAACAGGATAATAGACAATAAAATCAATAATATGATAAGTGATGGCATAGCAGTTGTTAGCTCAAGTGGAAATCTAGTCTGGAAAAAATGAAATATGCAAATGTCTAAATGGAGTATCATTAACTCTAGACAGTACAAGCAATTGGGTAATAGAGAATATATCTAAGAATTGCAGAGAAAATGGATTTAGAACCTTTTTAGGCCAGAATAATAACAATGCCTTTATATCCAATATATCCACTGGAAATAAAAGTGATGGATTTGATCTATTTGGCAGCAACAATCTATTATTGGATAATATATCGATGAACAATGCCTTTGGGATACTAATAGATGAAGGAAGGGATTCCCTGGCTATTGGGAATAAGTCAAGAGGCATTAAGTTTGGCCCCCTCACCATTGTTGATGGATATAGGAACTATTTTGCAGGAGAAAACCACATGGTATGCAATCGCAGAAAAGGTATGGATATACTTGGCCAGTTTGGAATATTCATAAACAACGAGGTGTCATATAATACTGATAATGGAATGGAGCTTACCTCCAGTTCTGCAGGCAATCTGGTAATGGATAATAAGCTTATATATAATATCCCAAAGAATATAGTTAACGAGGGTACTGATAATAATATAATAAACAACATGGATAAGCCATATGAACCTTGTGAATCACCAATGGATTTCTGTGGTGATTGTCCTGGTGAAGGAAAGGAAGTGGATTTATGGCAGTAATCAATGTAACACCTCTTGAGGATATTACTGCTCTAATAGCTTCTGACAGTGTAAACGAAGGAGATGTGCTTCTGTTAGAGGAAGGCATATATTTTCAGACTGTGAATGTTACAAAGGACTATATCCGAATTGTTGCCAAAGGACCGGAAGTTATATTCGATGGCAAAAGTACGCTATTAACAGCTTTTTTACTGGAGGATGTAGTTGGAGTTGCAATATTAGGAATTAGAATAAGGAATTACAGGGATGACAGCATAATAATTCAGTCTGGATCTGGCAATAGAATTATAAATAATACATTCAACAATATGCTAAGTGACAGCATAGTGTTAATAAGCTCAAGTGGTAACCTGATATGGAAAAATGAAATATGCAATTGCTCCGATGGCATAAAACTGACTTCAGGCAGCACAAATAACTGGATTATAGAAAATATCATTAAGGATGGCTTTGTTGATGCCATTGAAACCTCTTCAGCTGCTGATAGCAACAATGCCTTTATATCAAATATAGCCATAGATCATAGAGACCGGGGTCTAGCTCTATCTGGCAGCAATAATCTATTGCTAAACAATTTAGTAATAAACCATGAAGCGGGGATAGTTATAGATGTAGGAAACGGTTCCATAGCCATAGGGAATACAGTCAAAGATTGTAGATTATGGGGACACATAGTATTTAATGAATTTAACAACTACTTTGCAGGTGATAACCGTACCGAATGCAATGATGGAGTAGGTATGAGCAATATAAGCGATTTTAGTATATTCATGGATAATGAAATATTATATAATGGAGAGAATGGATTTACACTTGATGCACTTTCAACAGGAAATCTTGTAATGAATAATAAGCTAGTATGTAATATACCAGAGAATATAGTGGATGAGGGAACTAATAATAATCTTGTAAATAATATTGTTAAACCATGTGAACCCTGCAAATCAACAAGTGATGTTTGTGAAAATTGTTTTCATGAAGAATAAAAGGGTTTACGATATAAATGAAATTACCCAGCTCTAAATTTTAAATTAGAGCTAGGACTTTTGCTTAGGGGTCAGGCTTGAATAATTCCTTAATTCTTGATTAAAATAAAAAAATTGTATATACTTAAAATAGAAAAATGAATTTTTATTGTTTATTTGTTGTCAATCTAGGGTATATATTTTGCCAAAAAAGGAGGGATTTCTATGACAAAAATAGCAATTTTCCCTGGAAGATATATTCAGGGCAATGGAGAATTAAAAAGGATTAAAAATCATGTAGAACATTTAGGCAATTCATTTTTTGTTCTTATCAGCAAATCAGGGTACAAGAGATTTGGTGATACAATAAAAGAAAGCTTTGGAGATTCTGTTAAGGTTGACTTTGCAGAGTTTAATGGAGAATGCTCAAAAAATGAAATAAATAGAATACGTGATGAATTTAAAGCAAAGGGATCAGATGTGATTATAGGAGTAGGAGGAGGCAAAATTCTCGATACTGCAAAGGCTGTTGCATATTATGAAAAGGCTCCTGTAGTTATAGTGCCTACTATAGCAAGTACAGATGCCCCATGTAGTGCTTTATCTGTTATCTATACTGATGATGGAGTTTTCGAAGAATACTTATTCTTACCAAAAAATCCAGATATGGTACTAATCGATCTGGAAGCTATTGCTAATGCTCCTTCAAGGTTACTAGTAGCAGGAATGGGAGATGCCCTTGCTACAAAATTTGAAGCTAGAGCTGCAGCTAGAGCTGGAGTTAAGAATTTGACTGGGGCATATCCAACAGATACTGCAATGGCTTTAGCTGACTTATGTTATGAAACGTTAATAACTGAAGGACTAAAGGCTAGACTTGCTGTAGAAAAGAAAGTAGTGACTAAATCAGTTGAAAAAGTAGTGGAAGCAAACACCTTATTAAGTGGTATTGGATTTGAAAGTGGAGGTCTTGCAGCTGCCCATGCTATTCATAATGGATTAACAGCTATTGAAGAAACCCATGAGTTATATCATGGTGAAAAGGTTGCATTTGGTACTTTGGTACAATTGGTATTGGAAAATGCACCTATGGATGAAATAGAAGAAGTGCTTTATTTCTGCAATGAAGTAGGATTGCCAACCACATTGAAAGAGCTAAATATAAAAGAAGTATCAAAAGAAAAATTAATGGAAGTCGCAAAATTAAGCTGCGCTGAAGGTGAAACTATACACAATATGCCTTTTGAAGTCACACCAGAAGATGTTTATGCAGCTATATTGGCAGCTGATGCTTTGGGAGAAAATTATAAGCTTTAGAATAGTTAAAATAGGCCAGTTCAAATGCGAACTGGCCTATTTTAATTGTAACAGGGGTCAGGCTTGAATAATTCCCTAATTAAGTATATAATATTGGTAAAAAGAGGTAAAGGTGATAAAATGGCCAGAAAACCGAGAGTAGAATATAAGGGATGTCTATATCATGTAATGGCAAGAGGCAATAATGGGGATTTTATTTTCGAAAAACCGGAAGATAAGCAGATGTACTTAGACCTAATAAGAAAATATAAAGAAAAGTTTCCATTCAAGCTTTATGCCTACTGTATATTGGACAATCATGTACATATGTTAATAGAACAGGAGGACACACCTTTATCTAAAATAATGCAGGGTATTCAACAAAGCTACACTCAAAGATATAATAGAAAATATAGAAGAACTGGGCATGTATTTCAGCAGAGGTATAAAGCTGAAATATGCAATAAGGAGCAGTATTTAGTTCAATTAATTAGATACATTCATAATAATCCTGTAAAGGCAGGACTAGAGGGAGGATTAAGCTATAATTGGAGCAGTCATAAAGAATATGTATCAAATAGGGAAAGTGAATTGGTAGAGAAGGATTATATATTAGGATTGTTTTCCAGGGATAAAAAAAGGGCAATAAGAGCTTATAAGAAATTTATGGATGTTAACAGTGAAGAAAAAGAAGAGGATATAAAAGATTATTTGCTGGAAGAGGTGAAATTTAGTAAGGAAAATGAATATGAAGGAATAATTGAAGCAGACGAAATAATTGATATAATATGCAGATTTGAAGGGGTAAATATGGACGAAGTAACCAGAAGAAGCAGAATACAGAAATATTCAGATATAAGAAAAGCTATAGTATTGCTATGTGAAGAATACTCTAGAATCACTGCCACGGAATTGGCAAATAAATTGAACATACCATTATCCATGGTATCAAAGATAAGAAGCGGTGTAATTAAGAAAACAGAAAATGTGGATAGAATTATTGAAAAGTTTAAAAATAAGGGAATTATTCAAGCCTGACCCCAATTTTATTGGAGGTGAATGCCTTTGAGGATTCTGATTGTTGAAGATGAAAAGCTGCTGGCTGATTCCATTAAATCTTTATTGACGAAAAAGGGATTTGATGTTGATGTTGCTTACGATGGAGAATCGGGAAAGGAATATGCGGAACTGGGAATCTATGACCTGCTAATCATGGATATTATGATGCCTAAAATGGACGGGTATGAAGTAACAAGAAGAATTCGTGAAAAGCGAATAGGTACCCCAATACTAATGCTGACTGCAAAATCTGAACTGGAAGACCGCATTGCAGGGTTAAATTCGGGTGCAGATTATTATCTGACAAAGCCTTTTGACACAAGGGAGCTTCTAGCCTGTATCAATGCATTGCTGCGCAGGCAGGGTGCTCAGGTGGATGAGGTTAAGTTTGGCAACACAACATTGGACCTTTCATCGGCCATGCTTATTTGCGGAGACAACAGCATTCGCCTTTCTGCCAAGGAATTTGATATAATGCGTTTTTTATTTCAAGCTGGTGGAAAAATCCTTTCAAAGGAGATGATCCTGACCAAAGTATGGGGCTATGACTCTGATGCTGTTGAAAACCACGTAGAGGTATATATTGGATTTTTAAGGAAGAAACTGGCAAGCATTGGCTCCAATGTTCGCATAGAAACAGTACGCAGGTTAGGGTATTATCTGGAGGTAGTGGATGATGATTAGGAAGCTCCAAATTAAGTTCGTCATCATTAATATGAGCATTGTAACCATTATGCTAAGCGTTATTTTGGGATTAGTTTATTATTTTACAAAAGCCAACCTTGAGGCTGAGAGTATCACTATGATGCAAAACATTGCCAGAGAGCCATTCCGATTGGAAAACCCCAATGAGCTAGTGGAAGATGTAAGGCTGCCATATTTTATAGTTCAGCTTGGACTTCGTGGAGAGCTTTTGGCAACCGGGGGAGGATATTATGACCTGTCTGACAAGGAGTTTTTGGATGACCTTATAAATGTAGTCAGCAGATCTCCTAAAACATTTGCTGTAATAGAGGAGTATAATTTGAGGTATTATCGTGTTGATACGCCCAGAAACTATTATCTGGTGTTTTCAGATATTTCCAGCGAACGTGCAACACTTAACAACATGATGAAAACCTGTTTTATAATTGGAGGGCTTAGCTTTTTCATGTTTCTGGGCATAAGCATACAGCTTTCAAAGTGGGCTGTAAAGCCTGTGGATTTGGCATGGAAACAGCAGCGTCAATTTGTGGCAGATGCCTCTCATGAGCTGAAAACTCCATTGACTGTTATTATAACAAATGCAGAACTTGCACAGAGCCCTGAATACGATGATGAAAGCAGGCATAGGTTTTTAAGCAGTATATTGACCATATCCAGACAGATGCGAAGTTTAATTGAAAAAATGCTGGAACTTGCACGAGCGGATGATTCCGATTCAAAGAGGAATTTTGATATTGTGGATTTCAGCAGGCTGGTTTCAAATGCCCTCCTTCCTTTTGAGCCAGTCTTCTTTGAGAAGGGATTGAAATTGGAAACCCGCCTAGATAAGAATATTAAAGTATTAGGAGAAGAGTCCCAGCTTTGCCAGGTAGTAGATGTACTGCTGGATAATGCTCAAAAATATTCCAAAGATGGTGGCACTACATGGGTAACTTTAAAGAAGACAGGAAAGAAGCGCTGCCTGTTGGCAGTGGCAAATGAAGGAGAGGGGATCTCTCCTGAGGAGGCCAAAAATATATTCAAACGGTTTTATCGAGGTGATAAGGCCCGAAGCAGAACAGGCAGCTTTGGACTGGGGCTATCCATTGCAGAGAGCATAGTAACTGGGCACCGTGGGAAAATATGGGTGGAGAGCAGCAATGAAATAAACTGTTTTTATGTGGAACTGCCATGTCTGTAAATAAACGTCAAAAAGGATGAAGGACACACAACTGGTCCTTCATCCTTTTTCATTTATTACCAGAATTTTCAGCATCATTTCAGCATTAAATATTATAATTGTCATGATTACATGGATATAGGAAGGATGGGAGGTTAATATGATATCAGTTGAACACTTAACGAAATGTTATGGTGATTTCATGGCTGTTAAAGATGTTTCCTTTGAGATCGATGAAGGCCATGTATATGGATTCTTAGGGCCCAATGGTGCTGGAAAGACCACCATCATGAACATCATGACAGGATGTCTGTCAGCTACGGAAGGACATGTGAAAATTGATGGCTATGATATTTTTGAAGAGCCTCAAAAAGCAAAGAAGCTTATAGGCTATCTTCCTGAACAACCCCCATTGTACCTTACTGAAACCCCACTGGAATATCTGAAATTTGTTGGTGAAGCCAAGGGATTGCGCGGGTCAGAGCTTAAGGAGCAGATTGAGAAGGTAATTGAACAGGCAAAAATAGGAGATGTGAAAAACCGCATTATTTCGTCACTTTCTAAAGGATACAAGCAAAGGGTTGGAATAGCTCAGGCCTTACTTGGGAATCCGAAGGTTATTATTCTCGATGAACCTACTGTAGGTCTTGACCCTATTCAGATTATTGAAATACGTGAGCTGATAAAAGAATTGGGACAGACACATACGGTTATATTCAGTTCCCATATTCTTTCGGAAGTACAGGCAATATGCGATAGAATACTGATTATTTCAAAAGGAAGGCTGGTTGCCTTTGGTGAACCACAAAACCTTGAGAAGCTACTTCTGGCACCAAACGAGATAATAATTACTACTGATGCAACGGAGAAAGAAATCAGCGATATTTTAAGCAATGTTGACCATATTGTGGATATGAGCATTGAACAAAAAGAATCAGAATACACCATAGCTCACATAAAGTCAGATCATGATAATATATACGAGGTTTCCCGCAATATATTCTTCGGATTTGCTGATAAAGGAAAGGCGCTATTGGAAATGACTTTGAAGAAGACCAATCTGGAGGATATATTCATTGAGCTTACGGAAAGCAGTGCCAATGAAGTTGAAACTACGGAAAGTGAGGAGGTTGACAGATGATTGCAGTATTAAAACATGAATTGAGGATTTATTTCCATTCTCTGACAACCTATGTTTTTGGAGCACTTCTTCTGGCTTTTGTAGGAATTGGTGCTGTATTGTATAACATACAGGCAGCCGTCAGCAATTTTGAATTTGTATTAAGCTTTGGAAGCCTTATATTTGTAATAATCGTGCCAATTTTGACCATGCGCGTTATTGCAGAAGAAAAGAAGCAAAAAACCGATCAGCTTTTATACTCCCTGCCAATTACCACTGCCCAGGTAGTCATAGGAAAATATCTGTCTTTATTGATGATTTATTTAATTCCACTGTGCTTAATATGCTTTTATCCTTTGATATTTTCACAGTTTGGTGATGTTTATCTGCTGACAGCTTATGGCTCAATTCTGGCTTTCTTCATTATGGGCAGCGCCTTGATTGCCATTGGAGTATTCATTTCCTCCTTAACTGAAAATCAGGGATTTGCTGCAGGCATAGGAATTGCCATAATACTGCTTAATTACTATAGCGTCAGACTATCAGAAGTTGTGTCTTCTACAGCTACAGGGTCTGTCATAGCCATGTGTGCTGTTATAATCATACTTGGAGCTGTCATTCGATATTTGACAAAGAATAGTTATCTAGCCTATGGAGTCTGTTCTATACTTATAGCAGGAATTATAATCACATATTTAATTGACAGCACTAAACTGGAGGGCCTATTGCCAAAAATAATGACGAAATTGTCCTTGTTTGAGCGATTTAGCGTATTTGTAAATGGAGTTTTTGATATGACATCTATTGTATACTATTTGACAGTTATCGTATTCTTTTTGTTTCTGTCTGTGCAGTCACTTGAGAAGAGGAGGTATAACTGATGAAAGTATTGGAACTCCTTAAATCTTCATGGCAAGCAGAAAGAAATAAGATTGCTTTACGAGGCGGATCTTATTCCATTATAATGACTGCAATAGTGCTGGCTATACTGATTATGGTGAACGTTTTTGTATCTTCCTTGCCTACACCACTTACCAAATATGACATTAGCTCAGCAAAGCTTTATTCCATTACCAGCAATACAAAAGTGGTGGTAAATGCGCTAAAGGAGGATGTAACAATCTACTGGATAGTACAATCTGGAAAAGAAGACGATATTATTGAAAACCTGTTGGGCAAATATGAGAGCCTTTCAGACCATATTAAGGTTGTAAAGAAGAATCCTGACGTATATCCTACATTTGCCAAGCAATATACCGATGAAACTGTAAAAAACAACAGCCTGGTTGTAGAAAGCGGGGATAAAAGCCGCTTCATAAGCTATGATGATATTTATATTGAACAGCCAAACTTCTACACATATACAAACAACTTGTATTTTGACGGAGAAGGTGCCATTACATCTGCCATAGATTATGTAACCAGTGATGAACTGCCTCAGCTGCATGTTTTGGAAGGCCATGGTGAAGCGGAAATTCCGTCTGCATTTAAGGAACAGATTGAAAAGGATAATATTGAGATAAAAAAATTATCCCTGCTTACTGTAGATTCCATTCCTGAAGATGCAGCTGCAGTAATGATCTATGCGCCATCCAGCGATATTTCTGATATGGAAAAGGAACTGTTGGAAAGTTATGTAAATGATGGAGGAAAGCTTTTGGTAATTGCAGGACCTACTGAGAATGGAATTCTAGAAAATCTATATAGCTTGCTATCAGACTATGGAGTGGAAGCCAATGAAGGAATTGTTATAGAGAAGGAGAGAGAGCATTATGCATTCCAGGCACCTTATATGCTGTTGCCTGAAATGAAAAGAAATGTAATAACAAATTCCCTTATTGAAGAAAACTATTATCCTATTATGCCCATTTCTCTAGGGTTGACCATAAATGAACCAACTGAGAATGGAACAGTAACTCCATTGCTTAATACTTCCAGTACTGCTTTTAGCAAGGTTGATGGATTTAAACTTTCCACCTATGAAAAGGAAGAAGGGGACATAGATGGACCATTTACCTTGGCAGTTTTAATAGAAAACGACAATGAAGGCAAGATTGTCTGGTTTGCATCATCCAACTTCCTGGATGATATGTATAATGCTTATTCATCCGGTGCCAATGTGAATTTGGGAATGAATGCACTATCCTCGCTAATAGGGGAAAGTGAAGCTATGGCTATCCGCAGCAAGTCATTGAATTATAGCTATTTAACCATAAGCGATTCTACTTCCTTTATGTTGAAGGTAATAATGATTGGAGTATTTCCACTTCTATATCTTAGTGCAGGCATTTATGTAATTTTAAGAAGAAGGAGGATGCAAAGTGAAAAGGTCTAAAAAAATCTACCTGCTGCTAGGCATTTTGATTGTTACCTCCGTTGCAACATATGCTGTCAGACAGTATGAGGAATATAAGGAAAAGATTAAAGAATACCAGGGAGTTATTCTGGAGATACCCACTGATTCTGTAAAGGCCTTGTCATGGAAAAATGAAGAAGTAAATCTTGCATTCCACAAGGATGGAAAATGGATTTATGATGAGGATGAGGAGTTTCCTGTAGATGAAGAAAAGATAAATGAGTTTCTGGAGATATTTAAGGAGTTGAAAGCATCCTTTATTATTGAAGAGGTGGAGGATTATGGCCAGTATGGATTAAACAACCCCATTTGTACTATCAACCTGACAACTGATGAAAAGTCTTATGAGATCCTTGTAGGTGACTACAGCATTATGGACTCACAGCGCTATATTTCCATAGGTGATGGAAATGTATATCTGGTGAAAGATGACCCAATGAATTACTATGATGCAGTTTTAAGCGATATGATTGACCATGATGAAACTCCATTATTCAGCAATAATGTAACCAGGATTCAGTTTAAAGGAAAAGAAAATTACAATATTGTATATGAAGAAGACAGTGGCAAATCCTATAGCGATAAAGATGTTTATTTTGCAGAGAGAAATGGAAAAAGCATTCCTTTGGATACTACAAGGGTAAATAGCTATTTAAGTCGGATTACTCACCTGAATTTAACCGATTATGTGACATATAAGGCAACGGAAGAGGAACTTAGGAAATACGGACTGGATGATCCGGAATTAACAATAATTGTAGATTATACTACTAAGGATGAGAAAGGAGAAAAGGTTTCAGATACATTTATACTGAATATTAGCCGTGATCCGGAAGAAAGGAAATCAGCTGAAAAGGATGCTGAAGAAGAAAAGGATATCTCCAAAGAAAAGGAGATTACTGCATATGCAAGAGTCGGTAACTCTAGGATTGTATATAGGATTGCATCAGATAGATACAAGGATTTGATGAAAGCATCCTATAATGATTTCAGGCATCGAGAAGTATATTTTGGAGATTTTGAAGATATAAATAAGATTGATATTTCCCTGGAAGGCAATGATTATACCATAACCTCCGAGAAAAAAGGAGATAAGCGCACCTATTACTACAAGGAAGAAGAGCTGAATATTCTTGACCTTAGGAATGCATTGGACGATTTGGAAGCAGACAGCTTTACTGACGAAAGACCTACACAGAAGAAGGAAATTGGCCTGAAGTTATATTTGGATAATGAAAGCTTTCCTGAAATTCGGATTGATTTATACAGATATGACGGAACCTATTGCCTTGCAATGATTGATGGAGAGCCGGTATCCCTTATTAAACGCTCCAATGTAGTTGATTTAATGGAAGCAATTTATGCAATTGTGTTAGACTAGGCAGGTTTGGCATTATTCCAGTCTAATAGGGAGTGGGATAATGCCAATTATTTTGGGAAGGATTGTACTGGGAGTATAAAAACTTCTGTATATTGAGTTAGAAAAGAAAGAAAAATATTTACTTTTACTGAATATGGATTTATAATGTAGTTAAAATATTAACAATATTTAATTAATATGGTTTTAGAGATATTTTATATAATGTAGATAGGATTATCGATAGATCTGCCATATGTATTTTATAAAAAATGTGAAAGGATTTTGTAAGAGTGCCAAGGGTTTTTATACCCTGAAAGGTATTGAAGCAAAATCCTTTTATTTTTTTAAGTATTCAAATGGCTTAAAACAGTGGCAAATCCACTGATAATATCAACTATATTAGTTGAACAAGGAGGATGTATTTATGGAGGAGAAGGTTAAATCAAAATTCAGTATTAATGTTCCCCATGTATTCATTATACTTGCCATACTTGTTATATTAGCAACTATAGCCACATGGGTGTTGCCTGCAGGAAATTTTGAGCGGGTAGTAAATGAGGAAGACAGGGAAGTAGTAGTGCCTGGCAGCTATGAGACTACAGAATCATCTCCTGTGGGTTTTTTTGATTTTCTTATATCCTTTTACGATGGTATTGTAGAAGCTGCTGATGTAATTGCATTTATACTGCTGGTTTCAGGTGCTTTTGCAGTTGTAAGAAAGACCGGTGCCTTGGATGCAGGTATTGCGTCTGTTGTACAGCATATACATGGAGGAGAGTACTTTGTATTAATTATCCTTATGGTGCTTTTTGCATTATGCGGCGCAACCTTTGGTATGTACGAGGAAGCTTACCCCTTTGTGTACATGGTTATTCCACTGTGTATTAAAATGGGATTTGATGCCATGACGGGTGCTGCTGTACTGTTTGTAGGCATAAATGCCGGATTTGCCGGAGCATTTTTAAATCCATTTACAGTTGGACTATCTCAGAGCCTTGCAAAGCTTCCTCTATATTCAGGTATCGGATTCAGAGTAGTAGTATTTATAGTTCTTGTAGCAGAGGGCATATGGTTTACTTTAAGATATGCAAGGAAAGTAAAGGACAATCCTAATTTGTCCATTTCAAGGGAAGCAACGGAATTCTGGATGGGAAAAAATGATTCATCTGAATCCCACAGCAAAATGAATATAAGGCATTCAATAGTACTCTTAATACTTCTTGCAGCATTGATAGGACTTGTTTATGGTGTTCTAAAGTATGAATGGTATATGGCTGAAATTTCAGCATTGTTTTTACTTATGGGCATAGTGGCAGGGCTTGTTGGAGGCTTATCCTTCAATACCATGGCTGAAGAAATTGAAAATGCCGCAGCTGAAATAATAGGGCCATGCATGGTCATAGGCTTTGCCAGGGCAATTATGATAGTTTTGGATAGCGGAAATGTAACAGATACAATTTTGTATGGAATGTCCAACACAGTGGGCATTTTTGGTGGAATAGGAGCTGCCATACTTATGTACATAATAATATACCTGCTGGAATTCCTGATTTCTTCAGGCACAGCCAAGGCAGCTATGCTTATTCCAATTCTTAGCCCTCTCTGTGATTTGGTAGGCGTTTCAAGGCAGACTATGGTTCTGGCATATCAGTTAGGTGACGGTATACTTAACATGTGGGAACCTACAAGCCCTGAAGTATATTCCATACTTGGAGCAGCAAAGATTAAGTTTGCAGAGTGGTTTAAATGGGCGCTTCCTATAACTATAGTCTGGACTGCTACAGGATTTGTACTGGTGATTATTGCTCAAATTATTGGTTACTGATTGCAACATTTTAAAATAGAAGCTATTTTATGTTCAGATAACTAATGTGGAAAAACTCAGGACAACCTTTTAGTTGCCCTGAGTTTTTTATAAACTTAAGGTATGGTAAATAAAATGCTTAAACTATATAAAAACACACTGATAAGTGTATAATGATGTTATGAAGCGAAAAAATAGAATTCCATAAGCAAACAGTGCTACAAGGCATAAGGAGGTATTATAGGAATGGAATATAGGATAATGCTTGTTGAAGATGATGTTTCCATAGCTAACCTTCTCAGCTCGCATATTGAGAAGTATGGATACAAAGCTATAATGGTAAGGGATTTTAATAGAATTCTGGATATATTTATTGAAACAGACCCCCATCTTGTTCTTCTTGATATCAATTTGCCCAAATATGATGGCTATTACTGGTGCAGAAAGATAAGGCAGATATCTAAGGCTCCAATAATTATGATTTCTGCCCGTGATAGCGAAATGGATCAGGTAATGGGAATAGAAAGTGGTGCTGATGATTATATAACAAAGCCCTTCTACTATGATGTGGTTATTGCGAAAATAAAAAGCCAGTTAAGGCGCTGCTATGGAATATTTGCTCCTGATATGTCGGAGGAAAGGAAAATTGAACTGGAAGGGCTCATATTGTACCCTGAAAGGCCAGAACTGCATTTTAACGGCAATTCCACCGTGCTTACAAAGAAGGAGGCTGTACTTGCTGAAACACTAATGCGCATGTCTCCAAGGGCTGTAAGCCGGGATGTGCTAATGGAAAAGCTTTGGGATGACCAGGCCTTTATAGATGAAAATACGCTCAATGTGAATGTGGCACGCTTAAGGAGAAAACTTCAGGAGGTAGGGATTGAGGAGGCCCTTGAAACTGTAAGAGGACATGGATACAGGCTCAATGTAACCTGGAGGGAAAAGCAATGAAAATATTTCTAATGGACCATATATCCTTTGTGTTATTATACCTTTTCAATATGGTTTTCCTGCTTGTTTTTTATAAAAATCTAGGAGGATTTAATACTGTAGAAAACATGTATTACTTTATATTTCTAAGCAATTTCCTCCTTGCAGTATTTTTGCTATACCGTTATTTATCCCGCAAAAGGCTATATGATAAGCTGAGCAATATGCCTTCTACTCTTGAAGATACCCTGTCATCAGCAGGAAATACCCCTGTTTCTGAGGGTGTCAACAGACTACTTCGGACACAATATAACCTATATCAGGAGCAGATTCAGATGTACAAGCGGAAACAGGAAGAACATTTGACCTTTATCCATCAATGGGTTCATCAGATGAAAACACCCATATCAGTAATTCACCTGATACTCCAGGAAAATGAAGGGGAACCTTATGTTGAAAATATCCATAAGGAGCTGGAACGCATAAGCAGAGGGCTAAATATGGCACTAAATATGGCAAGGCTTGATAGCTTTCAACATGATTTTGCCGTTGAAACTGTTTTATTGCATTCCATTGTTTCTGAAGTGGTAAATGAGCAGAAAAGGTATTTCATCCGCAAAAAGGTCTATCCGGAAGTTAGAATGGACTCAAACATGTCTGTTAAATCCGACAGGAAATGGCTCAAGTTCATAGTAGAGCAATTGCTTGTAAATGCCATTAAATATACAGAGGGGGAAAACAAAAAGGTTATTATTTCAGCTTACGAAAGCGGGAAAAATAAAGTTTTGGAAGTAAAAGACCAGGGTGTTGGAATACCCAAAAAAGATATCCGCAGGGTTTTTGAACCCTTTTACACAGGAGAAAATGGACGAAGGTTTGGTGAGTCCACAGGTATGGGGCTGTATCTTGTAAATGAAGTATGTAAAAGGCTGGAACATAATATAGAGTTAGAATCAAAGCCAGAGGAAGGAACTTCTGTAAGAATTATCTTTTCCAGCTAAGGTATTATTACATAAATGTAAGGTTAATGTAATAATAATCGATGGCAGATGGTGCACGGCTACCTTAAAATAAAAGCATCAAAATATGAAAGGGTGTTTGAAATTGGATATTCTAAAGCTAAATCATATTTCTAAAGTATATGGAGACAAGGTACAGTATTGTGCACTGAAGGATATAAACCTTAATATTGAAGAAGGTGAATTTGTTGGAATAATGGGACCTTCCGGAAGCGGGAAGACAACCCTCCTTAATGTTATTTCCACCATTGACCCTCCTACATCCGGAGAGGTGCTGATAAATGGTGAAAACCCTTATAAGCTGGATAATTCCAATCTGGCATTATTCAGGAGAAGGAAGCTTGGATTTGTATTTCAGGATTTTAATCTTATTGATACTCTAACCATCGGTGAAAATATTGTACTTCCTTTAACGTTGGATGGGCAGAAAGTTTCTTATATGGATAAGAGGTTAAAAGAGATAGCTGCAAGGCTTAACATAGAAAATATAATCAATAAAAGAACTTATGAAGTGTCAGGTGGGCAGGCCCAGCGTACTGCCATTGCCCGTGCAATTATCCATTCGCCTTTGCTTCTTCTTGCTGATGAACCTACGGGAAATCTTGATTCAAAGGCAGCAAGGGATGTGATGGAGCTATTTGAAAGAATAAACAGGGATACAGGAGTAACTACTGTTATGGTAACCCATGATCCTAAATCAGCCAGCTACTGCCACCGGGTGATATTTATAAAGGATGGTCAGTTCTTCAACGAGATTCACCGTGGTGATAGCCGCCAGAGATTCTATCAGCAGATTCTGGATGTTCTTTCTCTGCTTGGAGGTGAAGCAAATGACATTTTTTCAGTTCGCCTTAAATAATGTGAGAAGAAATACAAGGGTCTATCTAGCCTATTTTCTAAGCAGTGTTTTTACAATTATGGTTTTTTTCTCCTTTGCAGTCAATTTGTTTCACCCTGTTATAGCAAGTAAAAGCGGTGGAGCAATTGAACTGATAATGGGACAGACTGAAGTGGCTATACTGGTATTTTCATTCCTGTTTGTGTTAATATCTGTCAATGCATTTTTGAAAGTAAGGAGCAAGGAATTTGGAGTTCTGATGATACTGGGAATGTCAAAAAAACAGCTTAGAAAGCTGGTTTTCCTTGAAAATATGGTGATAGGATGCCTGGCTATTGTTTTAGGCATCACCATTGGATTGGTGTTTTCCAAGCTTTTATTGATGATTTTAAGCAGCATTCTGTCCTATGGCTCTTTATCCTTTTATTTTCCATATGAAGCCATACTTCTAACTGCAGTATTCTTTATATTAATATTTTTGGGCATTTCAGCTCTGACTCCCGTTATAATACGTACAAGCAATATAAATGCTTTATTGAAGGGAGCAAAAAGGGCCAACAGGGAGATAAAGTTTTCAGCAATTCAATCCATATTAGCTATACTGCTGTTAGGTGCAGGCTATTTTATGGCGGTATCTCCACAGCTGTATGATATAAACCCATTATTGGACAGGATTGTTATATTCATTGAAAAGATACCATTTCTGGAAGTTATTCTAACAACTTCTGTGGTTATAGGAACCTATCTTTTCTTCTCTCAGCTGAGCATTTTTGTACTAAGCTGCTTTAAGAAGAACAGAAGCTTCTATATGAACAAAACCAATATGCTGTGGATTTCCGACCTCATCTATCGTATTAGGGATAACACGCGTATGCTGTTTCTGGTTACCATTCTATCTGCCATTGCATTTACTGCCATAACGGGAGTATATGCACTAAGTTCGGTAGTTAAGGATGAGTCACTGAAGGATAATCCATTTGCACTGACTTATACATCTTACAGTGGGAATGATAATGAAGATAAACATATAGAAGTAATTGATGAAATGCTGGAAAGCTTTGGGTTTAAGTATGAAAAGTATAAGAGTGAAGTTAAAAAGCAGGTTTCAAATGATAATTATATAGTTCATATCATAAGTCAGTCGGATTATAATAACAGGGCATCTGCACTAGGGCTGGATAAGGTGGCTCTTGATGAAGATGAGGCATTTTTGGTCCCTGTCTATGTAAGATTCGATGTAAAAAGGGATAAAACATTGAGCCAGAAAAAAATTGCTCTTAATAATGGAGAAATAAACCTTGAAGTAGTTGGAGTAGCCCCTAAGGTTATATTCTACTCGGGGTTGTTTAGAAATCTAGTTGTGGTAAATGATGTAACATATAGCAGAATAACAGGTATACAGGAAAAATACCATTCATATTCCTATGATATTCCTGATTGGTTAAACACCCTCAAAGCTACTGAAAAGCTAAGGGAAGTACTTGGAGTAGGTGAACATGGAAAGTATTTCTGGTCAACGAGGATAGAAGGATATATTCTGGAAAATCAAAACAAGAAATTATTCCTGTATGTTGGATTCTTTTTAGGTGCCATATTCTTTTTAGGAGCAAGCAGCTTCCTGTATTTCAGGCTATATACGGACCTGAACCAGGAAAAGAATAAGTATATAGGTATATCAAAATTAGGATTAAGCTTTAAAGAGATGAAGAAGGTGGCAAGCATTCAAATAGGAGTATTGTTCTTTGTGCCTTATATTCTTGCAAGCATACACACGTATTTTGCAATAAATGTGCTGCAGACAGTGTTGTATTCGTCAGTTTTTGGGCAGTATATTGCAGTTATGGCGGTATTTTTACTATTGAATATTATTTATTATATTTCTGTTCGTTGGAGATATATAAAATATCTGAAGCGATTTGTTGTATAATAATTCCTATGGATTTAGCCCTCGGTATCTAGATATCGAGGGTATTTTTGTGTCAAGCTTGTCACACATTGTAATATGGTGAATATATTATTATTGAACAAGCCAATTAAATTTAATTAGAAGGGAAGTTATTTTATGGCCATAATAAATGTAACGCCACTTATAGATATTACTGCTTTAATAGTCTCTGATGATGTAAGTGAAGGAGATGTGCTTCTTTTAGAGGAAGGAATATATTTTCAAACTGTAAACATTACTAAAAATTATATTCGAATTGTAGCTAAAGGTCCTCAAGTCATATTCGATGGTAAAAGCATTTTATTAACGGCCTTTACACTGTCAAATGTAACTGGAACTGCAATAGAAGGAATCAATATTAAGCAATATAGAGCTAATGGTATGCTAATTCAATCTGGGTCAGGCAATAGAATAGTAAATAATAAAATTAGCAATACAATAGGTAATGCTATTGATGTCTTTGGCTCCAGTGGCAATTTAATTTGGAAAAATGAAATATGTAGTTGTTCGGATGGTGTAAGATTAATTCAAGGTAGCACCAGTAACCGAGTTATAGAAAATGTAGTTAAGGAATGCTTTGATGATGGATTTGAGTCCTTTTTAGCACCGGACAGCAACAATGCCTTCATATCTAATACAGCCATGAGAAGTAGATTTAATGGATTAGATATATATGGCAGCAACAATTTGCTATTGGATAATTTATTAATAGATAATGGCCTTGGAATAATCATAAACGAGGGAAGTGGCTCTGTGGCTATTGGAAATATAGTCAAAGGAACTAAGCTGGGTACTCACTTCGTATTCAATGAATATACTAACTATTTTGCAGGAGAAAACAATATATTATGCAATAGAAGCATAGGCACAGAAAACAATAGCCAGTTTGGAATATTTATGAATAATGAAATAGCATATAATGGAGACAATGGAATTATACTTGGTGAGAGCTTTATGGCAAATCTTGTAATGGACAATGAGCTGGTATGTAACATTCCAGAAAATATAGTTGATGGAGGTACTAACAATAATTTTATAAACAACATAGACAAACCATGCGAACCTTGTGAATCCCCAAGTGATATCTGTGGAAATTGTTCTTATAGAGAAGATAATAGTAATGAGGAATTAAAGGAAGGTGATAATTAATGGATATAAAAAGAAAAATAGAAAAAGAAATAGAAAGAAAAAGAAAATTAATAGAAGATAGTGAAATTATAATGGAGGAAGTACCAAAGCACTTAAGGCCTAATCAGGAATTTGTACTGGAAATCTATAAGAGTCAATTGGAAGCCCTTGAACAGGAACTAATGAAACTGGAAGGAGAAGATAAATTAGAAAGCGAAGGCAAATTAAAAGGGGCAAATAAATCAAAAAAAGAAGATATATTAGTAAATAAAAATAAGCTAAAAGATGAATATATGGATTTAGAGAATATAAGGTTTTAAAAATGATAAAGATGGAAATTCCAAGCCAAAATCTAGTTTTGGCTTGGTCTTTTTATAAAAGAGTAATAAATTGGAGAATAATTGGAGCTCCTTCAATAGGCAATGGTTCTAATGTCAATTCAAGGATACCTTCTGATACCAAATAATTGGTCTTTGGCTGTATTACTCCATTAATGAAGAGATTAATATAAGAAACCTTTTCAGGGTTAAGTATTCCTTGATTTCCATAAGTAGTTAATTCATCATCATTTGTATAAATGCTCTTTCCTTTAGCAACAGTATTGTATTGATAAACATCTGCTTTTAATAGCTGACCATTTTTATTTCTTATTTTAAAGTACTCCAATATAATAGGTACACCCTCTAAAGGCACATCATCAGTCAACAATGTTAGAGATCCTTCTTCTACACTATAGTTTGGTTTAGGCTGTAGTATTCCATTTACAAATAAGTTCAAGAAGGATATTTCATCTGGATTAGGGATGCCGTAATTTCCATAGTCAGGTATTTTATCGCCATTAGTGTAGATTTTAGAGCCATTTGAAACAGCATTATACTGATAGCTTTCTCCCCTTAATATATAATTGGAATTATTATGAAAGGAACCTGTTATTTCTATTAATAGTACAGCTGTTTCACTGGAATTTAACCTTCCTATATTCCATATTATCTTATTTTTCTGTGGATATATATTTCCTTTGGAAATGCTAATTATGCTAAAATTAATTAGCTTATTAAGCAATAAAGTGTCTACTGCAACTGTATTGCTAATAGGTCCATTTCCTTCATTGGTGACCTTTATTTCAACTATCCAAGTATTATCTGTACTGGAGCTAACATTAAGGGGACCTGATACAATGTGCTTTTCTAACTTTAAGCGACCAAATACAGGACACTTGTTTTTTTGAATATCCTTTGCTGGTTTATCATTATGAGATAAATAGCGGTTAAGTATATCCTTTAATATGTCAATATTATATATGGAGTTTTTCTCTATCCTTTCCAATGCTATATAGTTTGATTGAAATTCATAGGTAGGTATGAACAGCTGAACTTTTCCAATTGCTCCAACTTTAATAAATACTCCAACAGGAAAGTTCAGTTGATTATCCTGTTTAATGGGAGGACATAAAAGCTTCGAGTAGGTTTCTACATTAATATCATATGAAAATTCATCTCTTGCTTTTGGCATGAACATGATTTTATCTACCAGTATATTGGGCAAATATCCATCTATAATGTTATTTTTTGTGGTAACTATTTGGAATGGTATTTTTAATTGGAATGTAACCTTTTTAAAATGGGGATGATTTTTAATACTCCTTATTTTTAAAGTACCATATGCAATGAATCCAGGCTTAAATGTTATCTTTTTAAAATCATCCTCACCTACATATACAGCCATGTTAAAAATGCAGTTTCTCTGTTGATACTGAGAATAAACTTTGTTTGCCAATATACAGGTTTTATTGAGGTCATGTATTGGATCAAAAATAGCAACTAATTTTCCAGAATCAATATTGGATAAAGTGCAGGAGCCTATTGTAGCAATAGCTCTATTAATGGCCCGAAATCCTGTAGTAGAAAAGAGACCTACAGCTTCGAAGGTTGCTTCTATGGATTCCTTTGGTTTAAGCTCATCAATATTCCAGATGATTGTATCATTATAAATAGAGACATTGCCTGATGGAACAGATAAGTTTTGGATATAATCCAATCTATCAAATAGCATGTAGTCTGTTATGATTATGTTCTTTAGAGAATCGTTGGTTGTGTTTGTTGCTTTAATGGAAAAGGTCCATTTTTTAAAAGTGTTTAGGAATCCTGCCAATGGCTCGCTTATTATGCTTTTTTCTAAAACAATTTCCTTTTCTATTTCTTTTAATGTTGGACAGACTGCAATTTGGAAGTCTTTAGACATATTAGAAAAAATTACTCCAGATGATGTACTTCCAAATCCTATAGTAGCACTTAAGTTTTTAAACCCTTCAGAATAAAATGAGCCCTCTATATCAAGTATATGTATGGCAACTTCCTGTGATTTTAGCTCTTCTATATTCCAGAGGACTTTATTTTTGTATAATTTAGCATTTCCCTTAGATATATTTACAACCTTAATATTGTGTATTGTTTCAATGAATAGATTTTCCATTACTAAAATGTCTGTAATTCTATCATTACTTATATTGGATATCTTTATTTCAACTCTCCAGTTATGTAATTTTCCAGAATTTACTGTCATAGGGCCTGATAAAATTGTGTTTGTAATAAATATCCCTCTATGTACTTTTATAGGTTCAGTATAAATAACATCTGTAGATATTTGACCTGTAGTATCAGTACCAGCTGCAAAGGACCTGTTGATAGAGCGGGTACCAGGAGCACTAAATAAACCCTTAACCCTGAATATGGCAGTAGCAGATTGGCCTGGATTCAATATATCTATGCTCCAGGTTATTGTATTATCCTCAAGTGCAACATTTCCTTGGGAGTAGTATAAGCTATTTAAGCTTACTATTAAGTCCAGAAGGATGTCATCTGTTACAACTATATTGTTAATTGATTTATTGCTGGTATTTGTGACTGTTAACGTAAAATCCCATTGAGATACTTGACCTGTATATACAGGATTTGGTCCAGATATAATGGATTTTTCAAGTCTTAAATTTGAATTATTAGCTTCATTATCAATGCAAACATCCAAATCAAAAACAGGGCCAATGGATGTATGACCAGTAGGTAGCATGCCTTCAGCTGTTAGTGAATTAAGCTTTGAATATATACTCTCCTTTATAGAGATGGTAATAAAGGTTAGAATAATTGGAGAGCCCTCTAAAGGAGCATCATCAGTTTTTAGTATTAGGAACCCTTCCTTAATTTCATAGTTAACTTTTGGCTGCAGAACTCCATTAATGAATAGACTATAATAAGTAACGCTATTAGGGTCAAGTATTCCCCTATTACCATATTCCTTTATTTCATCATTATTAGTATAGATTTTTTTCTCTCCATTGGATAATGCATTATAATGATAAACATCTACATTATACACTAATAATCACTCCACAATGAATAAAATTAACATTTCAGGATGTGCAAATAATTGCACACCCTGATATTTTCTGATTAAGTTGTTATTGTTGTAGTAGAATTAGATATTGGGTCAAAATTAGTTACTATGAATACAATGGTTGCACCTGTAGGAATAGTTGTAGCCTGCTGAATAGTAAGGCTAGCACCAGTTTCTTCCACTTGAAAGAGAGAATTTTGTTGTTGTACACCATTTATAAACAATGAATAGTAACCATTTTCGCTCTCTGCAAGGGTGAGATTGCCAGTAACGTCATTTCCTTCTCCATCAACAAATGCAGTTGATGGAATTACAAGTGTATTATCAAATCTATGAGCGTCATCAACCTCATAGAAATATAAATCTACTATGGGATTAGTTTTAACTTCTGTTGTGGTAGTTGCATCTATTACCAGCTTAAACAGCTTAGTTGCCATACTTGCACCTCCTAATTAATATATTATTTTTTTGCTTATAATAGTATATTAGAGAACTTGTTCGATAGTTACTTAAATAAAAAAAATTTAACCACCCACTTATAGAAGCAGGTGGTAAGAGCAGAACTATCAATTATTTTAATCTATATCCGGAAATCCTATTTACTATAAGAGCAATGGCACCGTCTCCTGTAACGTTTGTTGCTGTACCAAAGCTGTCTTGGGCTACATACAAAGCAATCATTAATGAAAGCATTGCAGAAGAAAAACCTAACATTGACTCTAATAATCCCAAAGCTGCCATAACAGCACCACCAGGCACTCCAGGAGCAGCTACCATGGTTATTCCTAACATCAATATAAATGGGAACATTACACCAAAACTAGTACTCATACCATTTAGCATCATAACTGCCATAGAACAGCTGACCAATGTAATGGTACTTCCAGATAGATGAATAGTAGCACATAGTGGTATTACAAAATCTGCTATTCCATCATGGACTCCATTCTTTTTAGTCTGTTCTAAAGTAACTGGAATAGTTGCTGCAGAAGATTGGGTACCTATAGCTGTAAAATATGCAGGAATCATATTTTTTAGTAATCTAAATGGGTTCCCTCCTGCAATTGCGCCTCCAACTATAAATTGTATAATTATTACTGTTATTTGGAGCAGTATCACCATTGCAAATACCCTGGCGAATACAGATAAAATAGTTGCCACCTGTCCTGCATGTGTCATATTGGCAAATATGCCCAGTATATGGAAGGGCAGCAATGGAATTATTATCTTTGATATCAGATTCTCAATGATAGTTTGAAACTCGCTCATAAAGCTTTTTATAGTGCTGCTTTTAATGGCAGCAATACCAAGACCTAGTATAAAAGCAATTAGCAATGCTGTCATTACTCCAAAAATAGGAGGCATTTCAATGTTGAAATAAGCTGGTAATAAAGCTTCCTCCGGATTAGTTGAATCCAGATTTAAAGCTCCGGCAGTTAAAAACATGGGTAATAATAATGAAGATGTTAAATATGCCAAAAGGCCGGAAATAATAGTGGAAACATAGGCAATACCGGCAGTTATGGCTAAAAGCTTACCAGCTCCTTCTCCTAAATCTCCAATTCCAGGAGCTACAAATCCTATTATAATTAAAGGAATAGCAAATCCAAGGAAATTTCCAAATATGCCGTTAAAAGTTGCTAATACCCTGATTACCCAAGCGGGTGCAAAATTCCCGATAATTATTCCAAGAATAATGGCTATAATTAACTTGGGCAACAATCCCATTTTCCTCATTGATTATTCCTCCTTTCAAATGTATATTGTGCACTGATTCAGAAAAAAAATACGAAAATAAATGGGTTTTATTTCAGAGTGCTTTTCGTTTAATTTTCAAAAAAGCTTTTAGCTTATTTTAACGTCTGAAAAAAAGTGGTATATATTAATAAAAAAAGTATCTTTTTTATGATAATTATTACAATTATTCATAAAGGAGATGCGTTTTATGAAAATTGCCATTGTAACCGATCAGTCAAGAACAAAGTTTTTGCCAAAAGAAGAAGGATTAATGGAAGATAAGCAAAAGAGGAAGACTGTTGTGGATGTAAAGGAGGTTCTTTCAGAAAAATACACATGTATTGATTTAATATTCGATGACAATATAATCAATAAGCTGAGAAAAGAAAAGGTTGACCTGGTATTTAATCTGTGCAATGGCATTAGAGGAAATTCAAGATTAAGTCAGCTTCCTGCTATTTTGGAGTATGCAGGCATACCTTATACAGGCTCTTCTCCTTTAGGCCATGCATTAGCCTACAATAAAGTATACTCATGCAAGCTGTTTAGAGAAAGCAATATATGTACACCTGAATTCATCTATGTAAATAGTGCAGAAGATGCAAGGAATATAGATATTGATTTTCCGGTTATAGTAAAGCCTAAGGACGAAGGGTCCAGCAGGGGGATACATCAAAACAGCCTGGTTTTTAATAAAAGGGATTTAGTTGAAAAGGTTAAGGAAGAATTAAGCTTTTATGACCCTCCAATAATGATTGCTGAATATATAGAAGGCAGAGAATTTACAGTTGGAATTTTGGGCAACCATGAGAATTTAATTGTACTTCCAATACTGGAAGTGGATTTTTCCAACCTTCCAAAAAACCTACATAAATTCTATAGCTTTGAGGTGAAGTTCTATTATTCAGATAAAACGCTATATCATGTACCAGCAAAACTGGATAAGGATATACAGAAGAAAATAGAGGATACTGCAATTAAAGCATATAACGCCCTGGATATGAAAGATTATGCACGCATTGACATTAGGCTAAAGGATGGAATACCTTATGTACTGGAGATAAATTCTTTGCCTGGGCTTATGAAAGGATACAGTGATCTGACTAAAATGGCAGATGCCTGCAGTTTAGGGTATAAAGGCCTGATATTTGGAATAGTGGAAAATGCCATAAGAAGATATAGATTGGACAGGAAACAGAAGTTCAGCATAGCATAATGTCAAATTATGTATGTTATATGAGAATAGTAAAAACAAAAACACAAAACTTGATGAAAGAAATTTAAATTAGTGTATAATAGAACTAGGCATATAAATAAAATTTTAACAAGTATCATTTAAGATGAGTAAAGGAGAGAGTTGCAATGAGTAAACCAATACTATCAGCACATTTTCAATCAAGAAAGCCATCAGATGTTCGCTTAGCTCAAATGAAATATGAAGAGCGAAAAGTTAAACCGGAAGCTGTAATAAATGTTGGAATAGGAAATGTGTCATTACCAACAAATCCAGCTATGCAGAAGAGAATGTTTGCACTTAATGCACCTGAAAGCCCATTTGCAAATGGAGTTATAAGATATACAGGGACTGCAGGAACTGTTGAAGCACAGAATGCTTTTAAGAATATATTAAAGAGTGAAGGGTTTAATACAGAAAATCTGTATGTACAAATAACAGACGGTGGTTCAGCCGGAATGGAATTGCTGCTCATTGGTGTATGCGGACCAGCTGGAACTGATGAAAGACCTCTTATGATGATTGACCCTGCATATACAAACTATATTTCATTTGCAGAGAGAATAGGCCGTAAGACTGTAACTATAAAACGCCATATGGGTGATGATGGGAAGTTCAACTTGCCAGATATGAATGAAGTTGAAGAAGCTATAAAGAAACATAAGCCAGGAGCACTTTTGATAATACCTTATGATAATCCTACAGGGCAATTATATACTTATGATCTTTTAAAGAACCTTGCTAGACTTTGTGTTAAGTACAATATGTGGATGGTAAGTGATGAAGCTTATCGTGAACTATATTATAAGGATGATGAAAAACTTGTAAGCATCTGGGGATTATCAGATGAAGATGTACCAGGAATTGAAGGAAGAAGAATAAGCATTGAAACAGCTTCAAAGGTATGGAATGCCTGTGGTTTAAGAATAGGTGCAGTAATTACTGATAACAAGGAATTCCACACTCGCTCTGTTGCAGAATATACAGCTAATCTATGTGCTAATGCAATTGGGCAGTATATTTTTGGAGCATTGGCTCATGAAAGCAAAGAAAGCATACTGGGATGGTGTAAGCAACAAAGGGATTATTACAGGGATTTAATAGTAAAGGTCTATAATAGACTTAAAGAATTGGAACCAGGCCTTATTGTATCAAGCCCAGATGCATCCATTTATTCAGTAATTGACGTAAGAAATGTTGTAAAACCAGGATTTGATTCAATTGACTTTGTTCTTTACTGTGCTTCAGAAGGTTCTGTTGAATTGGATGGAGTAGAGACAACCCTTTTGGTAGCACCAATGAAGGGCTTCTATAATGTGGATAATGACGAAGAAAATCCAGGAAGAACTCAATTTAGAATATCATTTGTTGAGTCACCAGAAAATATGTTAAAGGTGCCAGAGCTTTTCGTTAAGCTTCTAAGAAAATACGAGGCACAAAGATAGAAAAAAGTCTGCTATAATGCAGACTTTTTTAATTTCATGGGCTTAATAAAGAACAAATAAATGTGAATATAGATTTAATAATCCCAATGGTGACTTATCTGATATAATAGTAGTAAATATTTCAAAATATATGGCTACTCCAAGAATAAGGGTATCTCACTGCTTTGGAATACGGAGCAAGTGAGTATAACAGAGCAGTTTCAATAGAATAAATAGATGGATACCAGGATGAATAAGTTAAATTATTTGAGAAACAAGGAAAATATTCGGAATATCAGGAAATGATAATAGATGGATAAATTGAATATGTAAATATATTGTTGAATAGCTGATTACTATATGGAAAGGAGAATGTAATGTCCAGGATAAGCATTGCACCTATGGTAGATATAACCGATAGACATTTTAGGTATTTTTGCAGGATTCTCACTAAGAAATCTATTTTATACACTGAAATGATAACAAGCAGTGCCATCATACATGGAGATAGAAATAAATTACTTGATTTTCATCCATTTGAGAAACCCCTGGCATTGCAGATAGCAGGATGCGATAAGGAGGAAATTGCTGAAGCAGTAAAAATTGCTGAGGATTGGGATTATGACGAGATAAATCTAAATGTGGGCTGCCCTTCAGACAGGGTTTCAGGGAATCAGATGGGAGCAGTACTTATGGCATATCCTGAACTGGTTGCTGAGATAGTTCAGGCCATGAAAAGGGAAACCAGAAAACCTGTTACTGTAAAGCATAGAATAGGAATTGATGGAACAAATATACTCCCTGATTCCCTTCCAAGAGTGGTATTTGATAAATATGAGGATTTAGAGCATTTTGTAAAAGTTCTATCTGAAGCAGGAGTAAGTCACTTCATTATTCATGCACGCATTGCAATACTGGAAGGGTTGAGTCCAAAGGAGAATAGAGAAATACCACCTTTAAGGTATGAGGAGGTATATAGGATAAAGGAAAGATTTCCTGAGCTATTCATTGAAATAAACGGAGGAATAAAGACCATCGAATCCATCAGGGAGCATTTGAAACATGTAGATGGGGCAATGCTGGGAAGGATTGCCTATGAAAATCCCTTTATGCTAACAGAAGTGGACCAATTTGTTGAAGGGGGAGAAGTCAACAATATTTCAAGACGTGAGATAATAGAGAAGCTAATGGATTACGTGGAGTTATTTGGAAAGGACCAGAAAATGGGATACCACGCCTTAAAAAATACATTGGGGTTGTTTCATAATAAAAGGGGAAGCAGAATATGGAGGCAGCTTTTGACTCCTCCTTGGGAAGATGGCATTTATGCAAAGGATGTGCTGAAAAAAGCGCTGGAAACCCTTCCGGAAGAGGTACTTGATGAAAGGCCAATAGCTTATTAGAAAATGAGTATTGTATCAGTTTTGTGAAATTGCTGTAAGTTTATATTTATGATAAACAAAGAGAATTAATGCTTGAAAGGAGAGGTGAACAATGCTTGTTGAAGGAATTAAAGCTCCCGATTTTGCATTGAAGGATAAAGACGGCAATTTGGTGAGATTATCTGACTTCAGGGGGAAAAGGGTAGTTCTTTATTTCTATTCAAAGGACAATACATCAGGATGAACAGCTCAGGCAAATTCTTTTGCAGAAAACTATGATAGTTTTCAAAAGAGAGATGTAGTAGTAATTGGTATCAGTAGGGACAGTGAGAAATCCCATAAACGCTTTGCAGAGAAAAACAATTTACCTTTCATATTGCTATCAGACCCTGAACTTGAGGCAATTAATGCCTATGGTGTATGGCAGGAGAAAAAGCTTTACGGGAAAACAGGCTTTGGAGTTGCAAGAACCACTTTTGTAATAGGGCCTGATGGCATAATAGAAAAGGTATTTCCAAAGGCAAATCCAAAGACCAATGCTATTGAGGTATTGGAATACATTGAAGGTATATATTCCGGGGAATAAAAGCATTTGAGTTATTGCTTTAGGAGGTTTTAAGTAGTGAATTATATAAAAGGAACAACGTTATTGGCGGGATTAATAGGAAATCCTGTAAAGCACAGCAAATCCCCACAGATGCACAATACAGCATTTGAAGCATTGGGATTAGATTATGTTTATCTGGCGTTTGAAATACCCCAAGGAAATCTTAAGAAGGCTGTAGAAGCCATGAAGACATTAAACGCTATTGGATTTAATGTTACAATGCCTTTCAAGACTGAAATAATAAAGTATCTGGATGACATATCCGAGGAAGCAAGGATAATGGGTTCCGTAAATACGGTGAAGAATGAAAACGGAAGGCTTATTGGGTATAACACTGATGGCAGTGGTTTTATAAAATCACTGGATGAAAAGGGAGTAAATTATGTGGAAGAAAAAGTGGTAATACTGGGAGCAGGTGGGGCTGCAAGAGCCATAGCAACACAGCTGGCTTATGACGGCGCAGCGGAAGTCGTTTTGTTTAACAGAACCTTAGGCAAGGCGGAGGAAATAGCAGAGAATATAAACGCCAGTATTCCCACATGCAGATGTAGAGGGCTGGAAATGGATGAATCTTTATTGAAAGAAGAAATAAGGGATGCAGCCATACTGGTAAACTGTACATCTGTAGGCATGAAGCCTAATATAGACAAATCCATTATCCCTTCACCGGAAGTATTGCATAAGGATTTATTTGTTGCAGATATAGTATATGAACCCAGGAAGACAAAACTGCTGGAGTTTGCTGAAAGAGCAGGCTGTAGATATATGAATGGATTAATGATGGTTATATGGCAGGGAGCTTTGGCATTTAATATTTGGACTCAAAAGGATATGCCTGTAGATCTTATTAAGAAAGCTGTATTTGAGGAATGAAGAGGAGGCAGAAATTTGAGGCTGCAAAGCAGGAAGAAAGTTATGGTGAAAAACAAGGTATTTGGAGGAGATAGGGTATTAACCTGTATTCCACTGGTGGCAAGGGATGAGGAAGTTTTGCTTTCCCAAGCAAGGGAAATTTGTGAATTAAAGCCGGATATAATTGAATGGAGAGTTGACTATTTTAAAAATGTCTCCAATGTAAAAAGCATTGTGGAGGGTTTAATGGATTTATCCGGCATAATTGGGGATATGCCATTAATATTTACGTTAAGGCACCACAATGAAGGAGGACAGGTTATATTAACACAGTGTAAAAGATTGGAAATAATAAATGAATCCATAAATACAGGACATGTGGATATTCTGGATGTTGAAATGCTAAATGGTGTTGATTTTATAAATAAGGTTAAAAGCCTTATTATTGAAAATAACACCAAGCTGATATTATCCTATCATAATTTCAATGAAACGCCAGATGAGGAGTTTATGTTGGATATGATTAAGAAAGGCGAGGATTTGGGTGCTGATATAGTTAAAATTGCAGTAATGCCTAAAAATTATGGAGATGTGTTGAAGTTGTTGAATGTAACATACAGATCAAGGGATGTTATTAATATTCCCCTAATATCAGTGTCAATGGGAGATATTGGAATGGTAACAAGAATGGTGGGAGGATTATTTGGCTCAGATATGACATATGCTGTGGGGAAAAAGCCTTCTGCGCCTGGACAGATACCTATAGGGGATATAAATGCTGTTTTGGATATTTTGGGGTGCAAACTTTAATCAAATAGTAAAAAACATAAATACATTTACTCACTTTTCTGATAATATTATATATATAAACAATGGAGGTGGAACAAATGAAATTCAGCGAATATAAATATGAAAGGCCTGACCTGGTCAGCTTGGGCAAGGAATTTGATGAGCTGTTACATAAGTTTTCTAATGCAAAGTCCTTTGAGGAGCAAAATGAAGCTATTGAGGAAATCAATAGGATAAGGTCCTATATAGAGACTATGGGTACCTTGGTTTCCATAAGGCATTCAATCAATACTGAAGATGAGTTTTATGCAAAGGAAAAGGATTTTATAGATGAAAATATGCCTATATATCAGAATATGGTCATTAAGTATTACAAGGCCTTAATTGATTCAAAATTCAGGGCTGACCTTGAAAAGACATGGGGAAGTCAAATATTCAGGCTTGCGGAATTACAGATTAAAACCTTCTCAGAAGAGATTATGGAGGATCTGGTTAAGGAAAACAAGCTGGTAACAGAATACGAAAAGCTAATTGCATCAGCGAAGCTTGAGTTTGAAGGAGAGATAAGAAACCTAAGCCAAATGGCACCCTTCATGGAGTCAAAAGACAGGGATATGAGAAGAAGGGCTACCCAGAAATATGTAAGCTTCTTCGAGGAAAATGAATCCGAATTCGATAGAATATATGATGAGATGGTGAAGGTAAGGACCAGAATGGCTAAGAAGCTGGGCTATAAAAACTTTGTTGAAATGGGATATGCAAGAATGTCCAGGTCTGATTATGATGCCAAAATGGTTGCCAACTACAGAAAGCAGGTATATGAGGATTTAGTTCCAATAGTAGTAGAGCTTAAGGAAAGACAGAGAAGGAGACTTGGACTTGATGATTTTAAGTTCTATGATGAATCATTGGAGTTTCTATCAGGGAATGCCAAGCCAAAGGGAGACCCTGAATGGATACTAAACAATGGCAAGAGGATGTATAAGGAGCTATCTAAGGAAACTGATGAGTTCTTCACATTTATGACTGAAAGGGAACTTATGGACTTAGTAAGCAAGAAGGGCAAGATGAGCGGAGGATATTGTACGTACATTCCAGATTATAAATCTCCTTTTATATTCTCCAATTTCAATGGAACCAGCGGGGATGTGGATGTTTTAACTCATGAGGCAGGCCATGCCTTCCAGGTATATATGAGCAGGGACTACAAGCTTCCAGAATATACTTTCCCAACTCTAGAGGCTTGTGAAATTCACTCCATGAGCATGGAGTTTATAACCTGGCCCTGGATGGAGCTTTTTTTTGAGGATGAGGCAGAAAAGTATAAATTCAGCCATCTAAGCGGAGCTGTGAACTTCATCCCCTATGGAGTGACTGTAGACGAGTTTCAGCATTATATTTATTCAAATCCTGATGCAACTCCAGAGGAAAGAAAGGCAAAATGGAGAGAAATAGAGAAGAAGTATCTTCCATTCAGGGATTATGATGATCTGGACTTATACAACAGGGGCGGATACTGGTTTAGACAAGGCCATATATTTGGAAACCCATTCTATTATATTGATTATACATTGGCTCAGGTATGTGCATTCCAGTTCTGGATTAAGATGCAGGAAAACAGGGAAAAGGGATGGGAGGATTATTTAAGGCTATGTAAGGCAGGAGGAAGTAAATCCTTCCTTGAATTAGTAGAGGTTGCAAACCTTAAGAACCCATTTGCAGATGGAACCATAAAGGAAACAATGAAGCCAATAAAGGAATGGCTTGATTCTGTTGATGACAGCAAATTTTAATAATGCAATTTAAATTTTTTGATACTTCCAAAGTATACAATCTAATTGATTAAATTAGATTGTCTTTGGAGGTATTTTTTGTATGTTAAGATATTTGCTAGTATAAGAATATTATGGAAATAGTAGGACAATATGGTATAATAAGATTAAATTCAAAGCCATAAGGGGGAGTGGATATGCAAAAGCATTAAGGATTTTTGCTTTGCTTCTGGTTGCTGCTATGGTGTTTTCATTATCCGTTACAGCCTTGGCAGAAGAAGGCTATGCTGAAGTAGTTGGAACTGTAGTGGAGATTCAAAAGTATGGAAATCTTGTGCTGGACATTAAGCCTAAAGCTCTATACGATGCAGGATATGAAGTAGGTGACATGTTAAAGGTTATTATTGGAGACAATGTGTTAGAGATACCCTTTGGAACATCCTACAGCGATGTTGATACATGAAGCCTTATAGTACGTGACGACAGAGGAAATGATTTACTCATCATTGCAATTAACATGGGAAATTTTGCTTCTACATATAATGTAAGCATTGGCGATAAGGTTATATTCTCAATGCTGGAAAAGGAAGGCTACCTTTCAGAGTACCTGCTACACCAGCTGAAGCGTACAAATGAGCGCAATGATTATGCTTCAGATTCCATATTTGCCAATTTCCGCAGTATTGCAACTACAGGAATTAAGCCAGGGCTATTGTATAGAAGCAGCAGCCCTGTAAACAATGAAATTGGCCGTGCAGCTTACGCCAATGGATTAGCTGAAGCTGTAGGAATAAATACGATGATTAATTTATCTGATTCAGAAGAAGATATTAAGGCATATTTTGAGGCAGAAGGATTTAATTCTGATTATTACAAGTCACTTTATGATGCTGGAAAAGTAATAACCCTGAACATGGGAGTAGACATATCAGGAGAGGATTTTGGCCAAAAGCTGGTTCAAGGACTGCGCTTTTTAATAAATAATGATGGGCCTTATCTATTCCACTGTACAGAAGGCAAGGACCGTGCAGGGTTCTTTGCAGCACTGATTGAGGCATTGATGGGCGCATCTAAGGATGAAATAGTAGAAGATTATATGCAAAGCTATATAAACTATTTCGGAATTAGTAAGGATTCAGTACAGTATAATACTATCAGCAATGATGTAATTGAGATGCTAAAGGCCATTGCTGGAACTGAGGATTTAGATAATGTAGACCTTTCAAAGGCTGCAGAAGACTATCTGGTTAAGGGTGGAGTGGACATTGAAAAGATCAATGCCTTAAAGGATAAGCTTTCAACTGAAATATCATATTCAGAGGAGCCTAAGACAGTCAGGACCTACATTGTTGTTAAAGGAGACTGCTTATGGAAAATAGCTGAGAAATTCCTTGGAGATGGCAGGCGTTATATTGAAATATATAATCTTAACAGGGATAAGATTAAGAATCCTGATTTGATTTATGTTGGGCAGGAACTGATTCTTCCATAACAATATAAGCCAGTAATTAGCATGGTTTTTTTAAAATGTGGTGGGATTTACTTCAATCCCACCTTTATTATTTGGAATTCATTTCATTTAGTATTTTACTCATATGATAATTGTATATAATGCTTATACTGTTATCTTCATTGTATTCATGAGGTATTTCCTTGTTAAAAAGATCTTCAGCAATTTTCCTGTTTTCTTCGTCCATGGGAGGAATTTCTCCAATGGAAGAGATAATATTAAGATGATTATACATGTTTTCGAAGGAATCAAATACGGATTCAAATTTGGTATATTCCTCCATTTTCCTAATAGCTAATTTTGTATCCTTTTTAAGAATCTCGTACTCCTTTTCCAGTTCATTTAGTGCTGCCCTCAATTTGTCCAATAATGGGCGTTCTTTATAGTATATTAATCTTTCTATGGCATATTTAAAATCCAAATTTATTTTATGAATGGCATCTTCAATATGTCTTTGATAGTTTGATTTAGGAGGTACTATGAAATAGTTGATAACTGTTCCAATTACAAGGCCGATTAATGTGGATAGGGTTCTTGAAATAGCATAGTTCAGCCTATTTCTTTCTTCATAGTTAATAATTATAGATAGAAATACTATTGAAGCCAGCTCAATGGTTTTTTTCCAGCCCAATAGATTGCATATATATATGATTATTATTATTCCTATTCCTATGGTGAGAACATTGGTTGGTGCAATATATGAAAAAGAAAGAGCTACAACACCTCCCAGTATTGTGCCCAGCATTCTGTTTTTTCCTATTGATAAGGATTCTGAAACTGAAGCTTTCATAGCCAGAATTGCAGCAATACCTGCAAAAATAGGACTATCCAGATTTAAAAGATAGGAAATATATATTGTAAGGGATACTGCAAAAGCAGTTTTAATAGTTCTCATGCCTATTTTTTGTAATTTCATAAAACCACCTTTTTTATAGTTATATGGATATTATAAATATATAGGTAAAATAAGGCAAGTATTATATGAGGTTATATTTTGATTACAGGGAAATATTTATTAAGTAAAGGCAAAATATATTATGTCAATTATAATTAGGGGTGTATCGGATGAATAGAGAAGCCAAATACATTAAAATTGGCATTATAGTACTTTTATTGGCTGCCTTCTCATACTTAATGTTGAAAATGAATATATTTGACAAGAATAACGTGGTGGAATTATTTTCTCGAAGAGGGCATGGATTATATTTCGATGCTTTCTTTGTAATAGTTTCAGCTATTTTGATGGTATTCCTTATCCCTTTATCCTGGATTACATTGGCTGGTGCTATTTTTTTTGGGCTAAGGGGAGCAGTGCTAGTAACAATAGCAGGATTAATAAGCGGCATAATATCCTTTTCAATAGCAAGGGTATTTAAAGAAGACATTTCCTTGTTTATTGAAAGGCAATACTATAAAAAGCATAGGCGAATGAGCCTTAAGGAAATATATTCAAAGCTAAGCAATTATGGATTTGGATATGTTTTATTCATAAGGAGCATGCCTATTATACCCTTTAGCATATTAAATTACATATTTGGAATAAGCTTTGTTTCATTTAGGGATTTTCTGCTGTCCACTTTCATAAGTGTTGCAGTAGGGCAATCCATTAATGTGTATCTTATTAATAAGGCCATCAGTATAGGTGATAATCCTTTGGATACATTAATTGCTACAGTGCTTAAAGGAATATATTTTTTGACGATAATATTTTGGGAGAAGAAAAGCAAATATAGCACTAAAGAATAAATGCTTTTAAGCCGATATAAAATCAAGAATATATTGAGGGGGAATCTCCAATGGAGGTTAAAAGCGTATTAAATCACTATAATCCTGTAAGTTACAATAGCGTTCACAAAAACAACAGCCTAAAAAGCAGCATAATAGAAGAAAGTAATATTAATCATATGAACACTAGGGACCATAAGATAACGGAAAAAGAACTGATAAAATCCATAGAATCAGCCAATAAGGAGCTTGTTGTATTTGATAGGCGATTCGAGTTTTCAATCCATGAAAAGACAAAGCAGATAATGGTTAAAATTATAGACGTAACTACAGATGAAGTTATATGGGAGATACCTCCCGAGAAGATACTTGATTTAGTTGCTGCTATATGGGAGATATCAGGGCTTATTATAGATGAACATGTATAGAGGGTGATTTTATGAGTACGAATTTGAGAATAACAGGCCTTATGTCGGGTTTAGATACTGAATCCATGATAGAAAGCCTTATGAAGGCAGAAAGAGTAAAGGTTGATACTCTGAAGCAGGACAGGCAGCTTGTTTTATGGCGCCAGGAAATGTATAACAATTTAAATAAGGAATTTGCAAATTTCATAATAAATACGAGAAAGAACTTTGGATTGACTTACACTACATCCACTGGTATTTTCCTATCAAATTCATATAAGAATTTAAGCTGGGTTAAAAGGGTTACCTCATCTGACACTTCCATAGCTAGTGTATCTGCCAGCGGAATTCCATTTGACGGAATCTACAGAGTAAATGTTGAAAAGATAGCTCAAGGGGTAAGCATGGTAAGCGGCAGCAATATTGGCGGTGATTTAAAAGATATTTTAGCTTCATTAGGAGAAGATGATGAAATCAGATTTACCATAGCCACCCATAAGGGAGAAAAGGAGTTTGTATTTAGAAATGAATCTGAAAAAAAGCTTACTGTGGAAGATATAGTTAAAGAGCTTAATTCTGCCACAGTACTGGATGAGAACAACAAAGAGGTATCCCTTGGAATAAAGGCTTCCTATGATGCAAATATTGGAAGGTTTTTCATCCAGACGAAAGAAACGGGAAGAAATGTCTATATAAAAATTGATGCAGACGAAGGCACCAGTGGAAAGGACTTTATAGAAGCATTAAACCTAAAGGTAAGTTACAACGGATATGAGGACTCCAATGGAAATGTAGTGGAGGCTGATGGAACTGGCCATGACCTTGCATTAGGAACTAAGTATATTGGGCAGGATGCCTTGATTCATTTTAACGGAGCGGAGAATATAACTAGTTCATCCAACAATATAACCATCAATGGCATAAATATGAGCCTTATGGGTACAGGAGAGTTTACAGTAACGGTAAATACAGATGTAGATGGAATATACCAGAAGATTTCAAGTTTTATAGAAGAATACAATAAGCTAGTGGACAAAGTGGACGAGCTTCTGAAGCAGAAGAGATATTATGACTATAAGCCTCTTACTGATGCTCAAAAGGAAGAGATGAAGGATAAGGAAATAGAATTGTGGGAGGAAAAGGCTAAATCAGGGTTATTGAAAAATGACGACATAATAGCAAGAACAATGCAGAATATCAGGTCCTCCATATATGAGGAGTTTGAAGGGGTCTTTAAGCTCATTACAGAAATAGGTATAACAACTGAAAAATATGCAAGTGGAACAGCAGGAGGAAGGCTTGAAATAAAGGATGAACAGAAATTAAGACAAGCTATATCTGAAAATCCAGAAGGGGTTATGGAATTATTATTTAAGGAAAGCTCAGAGGAATCAGCTGGGGGTATAGTAACAAGAATATACGACAATCTCATTTCAGGCATGGAGGAAATTATTAAGAAATCAGGCACAGGGGATAATGCCAGCTTGTACAGGAATGTAAAATCCACAATATTGTTGGATTTTGTTACAGAGTATGGAAGCATCAGCCTATTGGATAAAAGCATTGCTGACTATGATAAAAGAATTGCCGATTTAAATGATGCTTTGAGAGATAAAGAAAACTACTATTACAAGAAATTTGCTGCATTGGAAACGGCCATTAGCCGGATGAATGCTCAAAGCATGTGGCTGGCGCAGCAATTTAACTATAATAATTATTAATGGGAGAGGATGGGGAAGATGACATATAGCGCCTTAAATCAATATAAGCAGAATACGGTATATACTGCAACACCTGAAGAATTGACATTGATGCTGTACGATGGCTGCATAAAGTTCATGAATATAGCAAAATACAGCATTGAAAATAAAGATATAGCAAAAGCTCACCATGCGTTAATAAGGGCGCAGGATATAATAATGGAGCTTAAAACGACTCTGGATACTTCCTATGAGATTTCATCAAATCTCATGAAGCTTTATGATTTTATAATAGATAGGCTTGTAAATGCCAATGTAAGGAAGGATACAAAATCAATAGATGAAGCTTTGGAAATTGTAACTGAATTAAGAGATACCTGGAAAGAGGCTATGAAGCAGGTGAAAAAGCAGATCTACAGCAACAGGGGAGTGTAATTATGAATGAAGAAAGGATACTTCAATTGATTTCTCTTGCCAGGGAAAAGAATAAGCTGTTAAACGATTTTATAAGCATTACAAAAAGGCAGATGGAGGAAATAGAGGGGGAAAGGTACTTAGATTTGGACAGAAGCTTAACTGAAAAGGATAAAATAATAAAGAAAATTGATGAAATAGATAAATTATTTTTAGAGAATTTTTATAAGTTTAAACAAGAGAATTCAATTGAGGATATAAATGAGCTTAGCATCGAAGAATATCCGAAATTAAAGGAACTTAAGGAGGAAGTGAAGAGCATTATGTCAAACCTTCTGGCTATTTCCCTTTTGGATGAAAAGAATACTGAATCTGTAAGGTCAAAGCTAAAGGAAGCCAGGGAGGATTTGAAAAGAGTCAGGCTTGGCAGAAAGGCCATGAAAGTGTACAACTATAAAGAATCTCAGGGTATACTTATAGATAAGAAAAAATGAGTTAAGATACAATTCTTAACTCTTTTTTTATAAACACTGATTCACGCGTTCCCAACGATATATTGTGTATGCAAAAAGAATTGACACAAAAAAATTTATAAGTATTAAACAATTTTTATTAATAAAATAAGGGAAAAAGTAGAAAATAGTAGAAGAAAAAAGTTATAAAGATTTTATTAAGAATTTTATCCACAGGCAAATAATTGTAATAATAGTTATTCACAAAATGATTCACATTATCCACATATAACACCATATTTTATCCACACAATAATCACAGGAATATGTTAAAAAATACCTTTAATAATTATACAAAACGGGTGTATAAAATTAATGACAAATAATTGTTTACAAAATTTCAAATAATGGGTATATTATAAATAACAAAGATATAAGCTTCTGGCTTATGTGAAAGGAGTTGGGGTTTATGATACTTAACTTTACAGGAAAGAATGTAGAGGTAACTGATGCTTTAAAAGATGTAACAAATAAGAAATTAAAAAGGCTGGATAAATATTTTCAAAAAGATGTGGTAGGAAATGTTGTATATAGTGTAGAAAGGAATTGGAAGATTATTGAGATAACCATAAACCTGCCTGGAACAATTTTGAGAGTTGAGGAATCAAGTGATGATATGTACACATCCATTGATAAAGCCGTAGATGTATTGGAACGCCAGATTAGAAAGTATAAGACAAGGCTTCAGAAAAGAAATCAGACAGGAGAGACAATTAGGTTTGAAAATGTAATACCCCTAAAGGAAAATGAAGATGAAAAGCCTAAAATTGTGAAAACAAAAAGATTTGGGATGAAACCCATGAGTGTAGAGGAAGCAGTTTTACAGATGGAATTATTAAGGCATAATTTCTTTGTATTTATGAATGCAGACTCAGAGGAAGTAAGCGTTGTATATAAAAGAAAAGATGGCAATTATGGCTTGATAGAACCTGAATTTTAATAGTATAATTGATATAAAGAATGTACTAATGCAGGATAAGAAATTATCCTGCTTTTTATGTATAAGTATAAGGAGATGATGATATGTTTGCGGAGGCAATTATACTTTCAATAATCATCGGCCTCATTCGAGGAGGAAGTATAAAAAGAATAAGGATTATTAACAATAGCAGTTTCTGGGCAATGCTGTTGGGAATAGTGATTCAATATCTTCTTATATTTCTGGATGCTATAGAGGGCAATGGAAGCGTAGAATTTGTACTGAGGTATTATACACAAATACAGGTATTCTCCTATATACTGATACTCATAGGAATCATATTCAATATAAGACTCAGGTCCCTATGGGCCCTGCTTGTAGGATATGGATTAAATTTCATTTCCCTGGCGTTTAACGGTTGGACTATTCCCAATCTAATTGAAAATACTTCACAGGATGTAAAATTTCCCGTTTTAGGATATACTATAAAAGCTTTTGAACCGTATCCGTTTCCTAAGCTGTTGACCCTTGGGGATATAATAATCAGCTTTGGCATATTTGCATTAATACAGGAAGTGATGATAGGAGGAAGTTCTCACAGCAGGGTATATAAGCTATGACCCTTGTGTTATATTGTAATAAGTGATAAAATCTAATGATAAACATTGTTACATTTGAATTGAAAGGCGGTCTAAGTATGAAAGGCTTTTTGGGTAAGTTGTTTAGCTCTGGTGGTAATAGGGAGCTTAAGCGTATAGAACCAATAGTAGATAAAATTGAGTCCTATGAAAAGGATATGGAAAGGCTATCTGATGAGGAACTTAAAGGGAAAACCCTGGAATTCAGGGAAAGACTGGCAAAAGGCCAGACTCTTGATGATATTCTGCCTGAAGCCTTTGCAGTAGTGAGAGAGGCATCTTCAAGAGTATTGGGCATGAAGCATTTTAGAGTGCAGCTATTAGGAGGTATTGTTCTCCATCAGGGAAACATAGCTGAAATGAAGACTGGAGAAGGCAAGACCTTGGTAGCTACATTACCAGCCTATTTGAATGCCCTATCAGGCGAGGGAGTTCATATTGTTACTGTAAATGACTATCTTGCTAAAAGAGATAGGGACTGGATGGGTAAGATATATGAGTTTTTGGGATTATCTGTAGGATGCATAGTACATGGACTTACAAATTCTGAAAGGAAAAGAGCTTATAATTGTGATATTACCTATGGAACCAACAATGAGTTTGGATTTGATTATTTAAGGGATAATATGGTAATATACAAGGACGAAATGGTACAAAGGAAGCTCCACTATGCAATAATAGACGAAGTGGACAGTATATTAATAGATGAAGCCAGAACACCATTGATTATTTCCGGAAGAGGAGAAAAGTCTACAAGCCTTTATGAAAGGGCAAATATGTTTGTAAAGACTTTGAAGGGAAGAACTCTGGATCCAAATGAGGACAAGAAGGACCCATTCAACAGGGAATTCAGAGAAGAAACAGTTGACTTCCTGATTGATGAAAAGGCAAGAAGCTGTGTATTGACTGAAAAGGGAACCCATAAGGCTGAAAGCTATTTTGGGATTGAAAACCTGGCAGATCCTGCAAATATGGAAATTGCACATCACATTAACCAGGCATTGAAGGCAAATTATATAATGAAAAGGGATATAGACTATGTAGTTAAGGATGGAGAAATAATTATTGTTGATGCCTTTACAGGAAGGCTTATGTATGGAAGAAGGTACAGTGAAGGACTTCATCAGGCTATAGAAGCCAAGGAAGGATTGAGGGTGAGAAGCGAATCCAAGACCTTGGCTACCATTACGTTCCAGAACTATTTCAGAATGTATGAAAAACTGGCAGGTATGACAGGTACAGCCAAAACTGAAGAATCAGAGTTCAGGGAAATATACGGAATGAATGTAGTGGAAATACCTACAAACAAGCCGGTTATAAGGATTGACTATCCTGACGTTATATACAGTACTGAAGAAGCAAAGTTCAGAGCAATAGTAAATGAGATAAAGGAAAAGCATAGTATAGGTCAGCCGGTGTTGGTAGGAACAATTTCCATTGAAAAATCAGAAATGCTGAGCAAAATGCTCAAAAAGGAAGGCATACCCCATGAGGTTTTAAATGCCAAACATCATGAAAGAGAAGCGGAAATAGTAGCACAGGCAGGAAGATTTGGAGCTGTAACCATTGCAACAAATATGGCAGGTAGAGGTACGGATATTGTCCTGGGAGGAAATCCTGAATATCTGGCGAAGATGGATTTGAAAAAACAAGGATATTCCGATGAAATGATAGCCCTTATAGATAGTTATATAGAAACGGACGATGAGGAAATTCTAAAGGGAAGAGAAGAATATAGAAAGCTTTATGAAAAGCACAAGGCTGAAACAAGCAAGGAGGCTAAAAAGGTAATTGAAGTTGGAGGACTGCATATTATAGGTACTGAAAGGCATGAATCCAGAAGAATTGACAACCAGCTTAGGGGCCGTTCCGGCAGACAGGGAGACCCAGGCTCGTCAAGATTCTATATTTCATTGGAAGATGACCTGATGAGGTTATTTGGCGGAGAAAGGGTAAAGTCAATAGTGGATACTCTTAACATGCCTGAAGATGAGCCTCTTGAGCATAAGCTCCTTACAAAGTCCATAGAAAGTGCTCAGAAGAAGGTGGAAAGCAATAACTTTGCCATAAGAAAGCACGTATTGCAGTATGACGATGTAATGAACAAGCAAAGAGAAGTTATATATGCTGAAAGAAGAAAGGTGCTGGAGGAAAAGAATCTTAAGGAAGATATACTTGCGATGATAAAAAACATTATAGAGAAGGCAATAAATCTATATATATCTCACAGCAAGGAATCTTCTGAAAGGGATGTTGCAGGCTTAAGAAGCTATCTGGAAAATATATTCCTTCCAAAGGGAACCTTAAATGATGAGGAGATAAAATCACTATCAGAGGAAGATTTAAAGAACAGGCTTTATTCCATAGCAGAAAAGAGATATGAAGAAAAAGAAGCCGAAATAGGAGAAAATACCCTAAGAGAGATAGAGAGAATAATACTTTTGCAGGTAGTGGACAGGAAGTGGATGGACCATATTGATTTAATGGACCAGTTAAGGCAAGGCATAGGTCTTAGGGCATATGGTCACGAAGACCCCGTTATGGCATATCAGAATGAAGGATTTGAAATGTTTGAAGAGATGATTCAAAGCATTCAGGAAGATACGGTTAGATATCTGTTCCATATACAAAAGCCCAACAATGTTCAGAGAAAAAGGATTGCTGATCCTGTGGATACAGGCAGCAAAAGCGGCAGTCAAACTGTAGTTAACAAGAAGAAAATAGGCAGAAACGACCCTTGTCCATGTGGAAGTGGCAAGAAGTACAAAAAATGCTGTGGAGCTAATACCAATTAGGGATGAAGGTTAACAAAAAGGCATATAGTTAAAGAAAAGGCTCGACTATGGAGAATTTGATTGAAATATCCAGCGAAGTAAAACCAAAAAGATTTGCAATTCATCGCGTAAGCGAATTCGTAAATCGGTTTTACGAGCTGTGATATTTTACAAATTCGGAATTGGAGAGCCGTTCTTTAACTGATATGCCAATTGAAGTAATTAATATTCCACATAACTATTAATTTAAACATTCTGAAAGGGAGATAATTATGCAGGATATTCATGTATATAAGGAGAAAACAGAAGAACTAAAACATATGATAGAAGAATTGGGTGTTTCCCTTTGACATAGAGGGGATAAGAAAGGAACTGGAAGAACTGGAGAAGGAAACTTATAAAGAAGGCTTTTGGAACGATATAGATAAGGCTCAAAAGACCATGCAGAAGATAAGCTCCATAAAGGACCAGATAAAGTTATACGAGGACTTGATAAACTCTGCAGAAGAGCTGGAAATATTAATAGACCTGGCCATAGAAGAAGAGGATTATGAAACCTATGAGGAGATAAAGAAAAAATTTAAGGCTTTTTCAAAGGAAGCAGAGGACTATAAGCTTTCTACACTGTTAAAAGGGGAATACGATAAGAACAATGCAATTCTATCCATACATTCAGGAGCAGGTGGTCTGGAAGCCCAGGATTGGGCAGAAATGCTGTTTAGAATGTATAAGCGATGGGCTGAGAACAAGGGATATAGCGTTGAGGTATTAGACATATTACCTGATCCTGAGGGCGGCATTAAGTCTGTAACCATGCTTGTAAAAGGATACAACTCTTATGGATATTTAAAATCTGAAAAGGGTGTACACAGGCTGGTTCGCATTTCTCCTTTTGATGCATCCAACAGGAGGCATACTTCCTTTGCCAGCATTGATGTTTTTCCCGAAATAGATGATGATATAGATATAGAAATTAATGAATCAGATCTGAAAATCGACACCTACAGGGCTAGCGGTGCAGGTGGACAGCATGTTAACACCACTGATTCTGCTGTAAGGATTACCCATATACCCACAGGTATTGTAGTCCAATGCCAAAATGAGCGTTCTCAGCACAGCAATAGGGAAACTGCTATGAAGATGCTGAAGGCAAAGCTAATACAGCTGAAAGAAGAGGAGAAAAAAGAAAAAATTGAGGATTTACAGGGAAAATATACTCAAATTGCATGGGGTTCACAAATAAGGTCCTATATATTTCACCCTTATAGCTTGGTAAAGGACCATAGAACAGATACGGAAGTTGGAGATGTAAATAGAGTGATGGATGGGGATATAGATATATTTATCCATGAATACCTGAAAAAAATGGCCTTTTAAAAGAGCCATTTTTTTTCACTTGGGCAGGAAATATTTTATTAATTTTGGTAAATAATATTGTAAAAATATTTACTTAATGGAAGGGATGATATAAAATGGATATAGCAGCAATATTAGCGAAAGAGTTTAAGCTTGAGCCATATCAGGTGAAAAATACCATAAAGCTAATAGAGGAAGGAAACACTATTCCTTTTATTGCCAGGTATCGAAAGGAACAGACTGGTAATCTTCAGGATACAGTTCTAAGGGAATTCCATGACAGGCTAAATTACTTGAAAAATCTTGAAAACAGACAGTATGAGATAATAAGGCTTATAGAAAATCAGGGCAAGCTTACGGAGGAATTGAAGAATGAAATATTAAACACTTTTACTTTGCAGAGACTGGAGGATTTATATAGGCCTTTTAGACCAAAAAGAAGGACAAGGGCTACCATTGCCAGGGAAAAAGGATTAGATGGTCTGGCTGAGGCAATTTTAACACAAAATGTAAAAAAAGGAAAATTAAAAGAAACAATTAGTGGGTATATAAATGTAGATAGGGGGGTTAACAATGAAGAAGAAGCATTGACGGGTGCTATGGATATTATAGCTGAAATAATGTCAGATAATTCTGAAATTAGGGATATAGTAAGGAGTATTGCCAATAGGAAGGGGATTCTAAAATCTGAAGCTGTAAATAAAGAAATTGAATCGCCCTATGAGATGTATTATGATTTCCAAGAATCCGTAAGGACAATACCTAATCATAGAATTCTTGCCATCAACAGGGGAGAAAAGGAGAAGTTTCTTAAGGTAAGCCTTGTATTGCCTGATGAAGAGGTTTTATCAAGGATAAAGGAAAAGGTAATATTAAATCCATCCCTGGAAACATCTAAAATTTTAGAAAACTGTATAAAAGACAGCTATAAAAGGCTCATTTTTCCTTCCATTGAGAGGGAAATCAGAGGTATGCTTCAGGAAAGGGCTGAAAAGGAAGCAATAGGGGTATTTGCTCTTAACCTTAGGTCATTGTTAATGCAGCCTCCAACCAGAGAAAAAGTGATTATGGGAATTGATCCAGGCTATAGAACAGGCTGTAAGGTTGCAGTGATTGATGAAACAGGAAAGCTATTGGAATATACAACAATATATCCTACAGAACCTCATAACAAAGTACAAGAAGCAAAAGAAACATTAAGTAAATTAATCTATGATTATAAAGTATCAGTAATTGCCATAGGAAATGGAACTGCATCCAGGGAAACAGAAATGGTAGTTGCTGATTTGATTAAGGAATTGAATTATAAGGTATCCTACACCATAGTAAATGAGGCAGGAGCTTCAGTCTATTCAGCATCGGAAATTGGGCAGAAAGAATTCCCGGATTTAGATGTTTCCATAAGAGGGGCTGTGTCTATAGCCAGAAGACTGCAAGACCCCTTGGCTGAGCTGGTGAAAATTGACCCTAAGCATATAGGAGTAGGCCAGTATCAGCATGACCTTAATCAAAAGAACTTAGATGAGGCTTTAAAAGGGGTAGTAGAGGACTGTGTCAACACAGTGGGTGTGGATTTAAATACTGCCAGCTTGTCTTTGCTTAAATATGTGGCCGGGATTTCAGTTAAAGTAGCTTCGAATATTATAGAATACAGGGAGGAGGTTGGCAGATTTACAAGCAGAAGGGAGCTATTAAAGGTTAAAGGACTGGGAGATAAGACCTTTACACAATGTGCAGGGTTTCTAAGGATTCCGGGAGGGTCAGACCCATTGGACAATACTGCTGTTCATCCAGAATCATATGATATAGCAAGGAAGCTGATAGGGAAAAATCTGGATAGTTTAGACATGGAAGAACTATCACAACAGTTAAATGTAGGTATTCTGACACTAAAGGATATCATAGAGGAGCTAAAAAAGCCCGGAAGGGATCCCAGAGACCAAATGTCAAAGCCGGTTTTTAGACAGGATGTGTTGAAATTTGAGGATTTAAGGGAAAATATGGTTCTAACGGGAGTTGTCAGAAATGTAGTTGATTTTGGTGTTTTTGTAGACATTGGTGTGAAACAGGATGGACTAATCCACATATCTCAACTGTCCAATAGCTATATAAAACATCCAAAGGAAGTAGTTAAAGTAGGAGATATCATAAGTGTAAAGGTGCTTAAGGTGGATGTTAACAAAAGACGTATATCGCTTAGCATTAAAGATGTTTGATATGGGGGCGTGTTTGATGTGGAATATAAATGAATTGATAAATGGGAGAAGTGGCTTTATTGGAGTTATCAGTTCTTATATTTCAGAAAACGAGTTAAATCTATTTAAGGAGTATATAAAGAATAATTTTGTAAATGATGGGGGCTTAGTATATGTATGTTCTTCTTCCATAAAGGAACAATGTTTGCAGTTTCTGAATGAATTGGATAAGGATTTAAAGAAGCTGATAAATATTAATAGATTAGTGCTGATATCCAGAGATGAATATATAGTAAATAGGAAAATAAATATGGATAAATTAATAAATAGGATAGCTATGGAAATTGCCAGGCTTAGTGAAATAATAGCGGATAAGAAAACCTGTGTATATATATGTGTTGACTCATTCTGGAATTCCTTAAACCTTCGTAAGGTTAGAGAAGTTTACATAAAACTAAGGGAATTATATAATGCTGGGAAGGCTAATTTTATCATAAGGTATATAGTTGAAGATATAGATAACCCTCATATAATTCCAATACTACAATATCACGATTATCTGATTGTAGATGGAGTGGACAATTTCGAAGCATATACACCAGAAGAGCTTGTACATAAGGCATTGACTTTATTATCTGAAAAACATTCTATTAATTATAAATGCTATAAAGTCATGATGAAAAATGAATATCTTGAAAACATGGAACAATCAATGGCTGGAATAATCCATGATATAAATAACCTGCTGGTATCTATATTGGGATATGCACAATATTCTTTGCAAATTGATGATATGAATGAAATTAGGAAAGGCTTAGAAGTAATTTCAAGGTTAGCTTTGGATGGAAGCTGTATTACTAAAAAGGTTAAGAGCAATTTCAAGCGTTCCTTTGAAACTCAAAAGGATATATATAAATTCAATTACATAGTTGAAAACTGCCTGGATATGGTTAAACATAAGTTTAAATCACTGGCCCTAAGCAAAACAAAGAATCTGGAGCTAAGTGTAAGCCTGGATTCAAAAAATTACATATATGCAAATGAATATGACCTGAGGCATTCCATTAACAATATAATTCAAAATGGAATTGAAGCTATGGAAGATAGGGGAATACTGACTGTAAGGACCTATGATGAAGGGGACAATATAGTGCTGGAAATATCTGATACAGGCTGTGGCATTGATGAAAGGTTAATGAATCATGTGTTTAAACCCTATTTTACAACTAAAGGTGCCAGAGGAACCGGATTGGGCTTAAGCATTGCCAAGAAGATATTTGAAGAACATGGAGGGAAAATATATATTGATAGCAAAGTAGGAGAAGGCACTAAGTTTACCATTTATTTTCCTGCTATAAAATTTGATGAATCAGTTGCTGAAAAAAAACAGGAGGTATATAATACTGATTAGAGAAGCGAAATAATTTAAGGGGGAATAATATGCTATTAATAAAAAATGGTAATATATATACAATGGCAGGAGAGGTAATTGAAAATGGCTCAATACTTATAGATAATGGGAAAATTGTAGAAGTTGGGAAAGACCTTGTTGCACCACTTGATGCAGAGGTTATTGACGCAAGCAGAAGGATGGTTTTACCAGGATTTATTGATGGACATACCCACTTGGGAATGTGGGAAGAGGGAATAGGATTTGAAGGAAGCGATGGAAATGAAATGGTGGACCCTGTAACACCACACCTGAGAGCCATTGATGCTATTAATCCAATGGATGAAGGATTTGAAGATGCATATAAGGCAGGGATTACATCCGTTGTTACCGGACCTGGCTCTGCCAACGTAATTGGTGGATTTGCAACTGCAATTAAAACCTACGGAAAAAGAATAGACGATATGATTATAAAAGACCCTGTGGCAATGAAGATTGCTTTTGGAGAGAATCCAAAAAGGGTATATAATTCTCAGAATAAATCTCCAATGACTAGAATGGCAACAGCTGCAATTCTAAGGGAGAATCTGTTTAAGGCAAAAGCCTATCTGGAAAAAAAGGAGTCAGCTAAGGGAGATATATCAAAGATGCCAGAATTTAACCTGAAGATGGAAGCGATGGCTATGGTACTCAAGAAGGAAATCCCTTTAAAAGCCCATGCCCATAGGGCAGATGACATATTTACTGCATTGAGAATTGCAAAGGAATTTGAGCTGGATATTACATTGGACCACTGTACAGAAGGCCATTTAATTGCTGATTATCTGGCTGAAGAGGGAAAGGCTGCATTTGTTGGACCTACGTTATCAAACAGGTCTAAAGTAGAGCTTAGGAATCTATCCTTTGAAACTCCAGGAATTTTAAATAAAAAAGGCATAAAGATAGGCATAATTACAGATGCACCAGTAATACCAATACAGTACCTTCCAATATGCGCAGGGTTAGCTGTAAAATCAGGAATGGATGAAATGGAGGCTTTAAAGGCTATTACAATTTATCCTGCTGAAATAGTTGGTATAGCTGATAGAGTAGGAAGCATAGAAGTTGGCAAGGATGCTGATATTGTAATATTCGACGGAAATCCAATTAAGGATTTAGAATGCAAGACATATGTTACTATAATAAATGGAGAAGTAGTATATTGCAATTGCTGTTAGAGAAAAGTGTGCTATGTGAAACTAGGGTTTGGAAATATGATATAATATTACAAAAGAGGAGTTGGGATTGGAGGTATTAGAATGACCAATGAGGAATTTCAAAGAATAGTCATAGAGGAGCTTAGAGATTTAAATACGAAGGTAGGGAGAATAGAGCAGAAAGTGGGTCATATTGATCAAAGAGTAGGTAACCTAGAGCAGAAAGTAGTAAATCTTGATCAGAAGATAGGTAACCTGGAACAGAAAGTAATAAATCTTGACCAGAAAGCAGATAACCTGGAACAGAAAACTGATAGTTTAAATAAGGGACAGAAAGAAATAAGAAAGAGTTTAGAATCGGTAATTGAACAAACAGCTACCTTGACTGAATTCAGGGAAGAAATCAACGCAAAGGTAGACAGGATAATAGAAGAATTAAATACACTGGAAATAGTTACATCAAAGAACTGGCATGATATAGCAAAGTTAAAATCAGTAAGGTAGAATATTGACACAGGATATAAATGAATTTGAGCATATAGTTGACAATGTATATATACAATATTATAATAAAACTAGTTTAATAAAAATCTTCAGGGCGAGGTGCAATTCCTCACCGGCGGTAAAGCCCGCGAGCCTTTTACAGGTTGACTTGGTGAAATTCCAAGGCCGACAGTGATAGTCTGGATGGAAGAAGATTTTGAGCGTATTTATTATGCTTAATATTTCGCCCCGAAGTTTTCTTCGGGGCTTTTATCTTCCATGCCCTAAAGAAATATAAAACATGGAGGGTTTGCTATGGAAATGATAAGAAAAGAATATCTTAACACAAAGGTTCTTGTAAAGGTATCAGTATTGGGAGCTATAGCATTTTTACTTATGCTCTTTGAGTTTCCGCTATGGTTTGCACCATCATTTCTTGAATTTGATTTTTCAGATGTACCTTCACTGATTGGTTCCTTTGCATTGGGGCCTTTTGCAGGTGTTATGGTTCAACTGGTAAAGAACTTATTGAACTTGGCAATACAAGGCACAGATACTGCTGCAGTAGGGGAACTTGCAAACTTTGTAGTAGGAAGCATATTTGCTTTTACATCGGGATTATTTTACCATAAGAAGAAAACATTTAAAAATGCTGTAATTGGAATGGTCTTAGGTATCCTTGCCATGACAGCGAGCATGTCAATTATAAACTACTATATTCTGATTCCGCTATATGCAAAGCTGTTCGGATGGCCAATAGATAAGATTGTAGCCTTAGGAACAGCAGTAAATAAGTTTATAGTAGACTTTAAGACCCTGATACTGTTTGCAGTAGTGCCTTTTAATTTAGTTAAAGGCATACTGGTAACATTGGTGACTACAATTCTTTACAAGAGGGTATCACCAATTCTTCATAAATAAATACCGGTTATATTAGTTCATTAAAAGAAGTAGAAAATGGATTAAGGGATGGATAGTTTAATATATGCTATTCATTCCTCTTTTTATATTTTATGATATTTAAGCATATAGATAATAATTCAATTAAACAGGAATAATAATAACTGGGTTTTATCATTGTCAATTGTCTGTGTAATAAGTTATAATAATACTTAGTTTAGGTATAGGAAGGTTGGAGATATGGTTAAAATAATACTAAAGAGCAAAGAGGATACAGAGAGGTTTGGGATAAAACTGGGTAAATTATTAAAAGAAGGAGATATAATTTCTCTTACTGGAGATCTGGGGGCAGGTAAGACAACCTTGACCAAATCCATAGGCAAAGGGCTGGATATTAAGGATTATATTACAAGCCCTACTTTTACATTAATAAATGAGTACAAGGGAAGAGTAGCTCTGTATCATTTTGATATATACAGATTAGAAGATATGGAAAATCTATATGATTTGGGATATGAGGACTATTTTTATTCTGATGGCGTTACAATAGTCGAATGGGGAGACAAGATTAAGGACCTGTTGCCTGATTATACAATCAATATTCACATTGATAAGGGGGAGGGCCTGGAAGAGCGGATTGTTACAATTGATGGACAAGGGGAAAGATATGACCAGATAGTTAAGGAGTTGAATAACAATTGAAAGTATTAGCTGTAGATACATCGACTGTAATTGCTACCTGTGCAGTTATGGAGGATGAAAACTTGTTAGGAGAGTATTCTCTCAATCAGAATATGAGCCATTCGGAAAATCTGGTTCCTATGATAAAGGAAGTGCTGGACAGTCTAAAATTACATGTAAGGGATATAGACCTGTATGGAGTAGCAGTTGGGCCAGGCTCATTTACAGGCCTTAGGATTGGAATTGCAACTGTAAAGGCCTTTGCCCATGTATATAATAAGCCCATTGTAGGCATTTCAACTTTAGAAGCCTTAGCTTTTAACCTTTCCTTCAACGGACTCATTGTTCCTATGATTGATGCCAGAAGAAATAGGGTTTATACTGGAATATATAGATGGAAAAGGGATAGGCTAATAAATGTAATGGAACCAACTGTAATGGATATAAACAACTTAATTGAAACACTTCCAAAGGAAGAGAATATTCTGGTAAATGGCAATGCCGTATATATCCACAAAGATCATATAAAAGATAAGCTAGGGGATAGAGTACATTTTGCACAAAACATACATAATCACTGTAGAGCCTTAAGTGTTGCTGAACTGGCTCTAAAGAAAGTGGATAATACTGGAAACGCAAACTACTATAATTTAGTACCTGAATATATTAAGGAATCACAAGCTCAAGGTGAGTTAAGAAAGAAGGAAAGTGATATTATATGAACATAATCATTCGTGAAATGAAAGAATCGGATTTAGACAGGGTGATGGAGATAGAAAATAAAACTTTTACCCCTCCTTGGTCAAGGGAGGCCTTTTTATTAGAATTGACCAAGAACCTACTTGCAAAATATATAGTGGCGGAAGTCGACGGAAAAGTCGTAGGATACGGAGGAATATGGCTAATAATTGACGAAGGGCACATAACCAATATTGCTGTAGATGAAAATTACAGGAATATGGGTATAGGAAGCAAGATAATAGAAGGACTTATTCAGCTTTGCATTGACAGAAATATTATAGCTATGACTTTGGAAGTAAGAAAATCCAATGAAGCTGCAAAGGCTTTATATAGAAAATTTGGGTTTAAGGAATATGGAATAAGAAAGAATTATTACCAGGATAACAATGAAGACGCCATTATAATGTGGAAGGATATTTAACAGGATGAGGTGGAAATATGGAAAAGGATATTATTACATTAGCCATAGAGACCTCCTGCGATGAAACTTCTGTTGCAGTTCTAAAGAATGGCAGAGAGGTCCTTTCCAATGTCATATCCTCTCAAATTGACATTCATAGAAAGTTTGGAGGGGTAGTACCGGAAGTAGCATCAAGAAAGCATATAGAAAATATAAACATAATTATACAACAGGCTCTAGATGAAGCCAATATTACATTTGATGATATAGACCTTATTGGTGTAACCCGGGGGCCGGGACTTGTTGGAGCTCTTTTAGTGGGCATATCCAGCGCAAAGGCTATAGCCTATGCCTTAAACAAGCCAATAGTAGGAGTAAATCATATAGAAGGCCATATTTGTGCCAATTACATTGAGCATAAGGATCTTCAGCCTCCTTTTACATGTCTGGTAGTATCAGGAGGACATACTTATTTGATATATGTAAGGGACTATACAGATTATGAGCTGGTTGGAAGAACCAGGGACGATGCAGCAGGGGAAGCTTTTGACAAGGTTGCAAGAGCCCTGGGATTACCTTATCCGGGAGGGCCTGTAATAGACAAGCTTGCCAAGGAAGGCAACAAGGATGCTGTAGAATTTCCCAGGGTTTATTTGGAGCATAACAGCTATGATTTTAGCTTCAGCGGATTGAAGACTGCAGTGCTTAATTATCTCAATCAGGCAAGGCAAAAGGGTGAGGAAATAATAGTAAAGGATGTAGCTGCCAGCTTTCAGCAAGCTGTTATTGAAGTCCTTGTGGAAAAGTCCATACACCTTGCTAAGGAAAGGCATTCTGACAGGATAGTCATAGCTGGAGGAGTTGCAGCCAATGAAGGATTGAGAAGCCTTATGGAGAAAAGAGGCAATGAGGAAAATATAAAAATACTGTATCCTTCAAGGATTTTATGCACAGACAATGCAGCCATGATAGGCTCTGCTGCCTATTTCAACTATATAAATGGAAAGGTTTCAGACCTTTATCTGAATGTTGTGCCAAATCTTGATCTTGCATAATAGTTATTAACAAAATCCCCACATTATTTCCACAGTTCGACATTGATGCTGCGAAATATATCCTGTGGATAATGTGGGAAACCTGTTGAATACAGCTATAATAGTACAAACCATTGGGGATAATTTTGTGAATTATGTGTATAAATATTTAAAAATAGGGAAAACTAATTTTCTGTCAATTCTATCCATTTTTCATACAGATAGTCTAAATTCAACTTTATCTGTTCTCTTTCTTTTGTTAATTCCAATATCCTTTCCGGATTTTCGTATAATTTTGGATTGCATAGTTCTTCGTCGAGATTGCTGATTTTATTCTCATATTCTTCGATGGATTTTTCCAAATCCTGAATTTCTTTTTTCCTTTTTTTCTCTAGCATAAGCATTTCTTTTTCCTTTTTTTTCTCCTGTTTAATCTGGGTTTTTGTCTTGTATTCTTCATCTTCCTCAACAATTACTTCCCTTTTCTTCTCCAAATAGTAGTCGTAGTTCCCCAGATATTCCTTAATGCCCTCCTTTGTAAGCTCCAATATCTTGTTTGTTACCCTGTTCAGAAAATATCTGTCGTGGGATATTACAAGGAGCGTTCCTTTATAGTCTATAAGTGCTTCCTCCAGTACCTCCTTGGAATCTATGTCCAAATGATTAGTAGGCTCGTCCATAAGTAGAAAATTAGCATTTGACAGCATCATCTTCAAAAGGGATAGCCTGCTTCTTTCTCCACCGCTTAATTCCTCTATTTCCTTGAATATGTCATCTCCTATGAATAGAAACCTTCCCAAAAGGCTTCTTATGGTAAAGTGGTCGAAGGTTGGATTTTCGTCCCATATTTCATCTATTACAGTCTTGTTTAGATTCAAATTGCTCTGCTCCTGGTCAAAATATCCTATATTTACTCCATGGCCCAGTATGATGTTACCTTCATCACAGGGAATGTCCCTTAGTATCATCTTAAAAAGTGTGGTTTTTCCAATTCCGTTTGGGCCAATTAAACCTACCTTTTCTCCTCTGTATATGCTGAAGTTAATATCCTCCAACAGCTTATAGTCATCAAAGCTCTTTCCTAAGTTTTCAACCTTTAACACCTGCCTGCCACTTATTACCTTGGGTTCAAAGGTCAATTTGAATTTCTTGCCTTCCTTTGGAGGTTCCGGTACTGCCTTCATCTTATCCAATAGCTTTTGCCTGCTTTGAGCCTGTTTAATATATCTTTGCCCGCCATAATTGGAAAAGCGCCTTATTATTTCCTCCTGCCTTTTTATTTCTTTTTGCTGATTCTCATATTCCCTTCTCATAATTTCCAGTTCCAATTTTCTCTGTTTCATATATCCTGTGTAATTGGTGGTATAAGTTTTAAGATGGTGGTTTTCCAGATGGAATATTCTGTTTACTACATTATCCAGAAAATACCTGTCGTGGGATATTATTATTGCAGCCCCTTTATATTCCTTTAAAAACTCCTCCAGCCATCCTATGGCTTCTATGTCCAAGTGGTTGGTAGGTTCGTCCAATAATAGCAGGTCAGGCTTTTCAAGGAGAAGCTTTGCCAAAGACAGCCTTGCCTTCTGGCCTCCGCTTAATATGCTTATTTTTTTGTCCATATCCTCATCATCAAATCCAAGCCCCTTTAGCACTCCCTTTATTTCGCTTTTGAAACCATATCCGTTTTTTTCGTTAAACTCCTCCAGAAGTTGGGAGTATTCCTTCATCAAAAGTTCAAGCTCTCTGGTTTCTCCCTTTTCACTTATTTTGCTTATTTCCTCTTCAAGGCTCCTCAGCTTTTTTTCCATCTCAATTAAAGGCTCAAATACCTTTAAGCATTCATTAAATACGGTTTCATTGCTGTTGACATCTACATGTTGTTTTAAATATCCTATTTTAAGGTTTTTCTGTATATAAATATCTCCGCTATCCTTTTCTGTTTCTCCGACCAATATATTAAATAATGTGGTCTTACCAGAGCCATTGAGGCCAATTAATCCTATTTTATCTCCATCTTCCACTGCAAAGCTTATATCCTTCAATATAGTATCCACAACATAGGTTTTGGAAATATTTGTACACGAAAGTACTATCATATCAATCTCCTACTTTCTACAATATTGACTATGATTACATTTGCAGCCTATGGTAAACATAAGTTTCCATAGGCGAAACAGTAATCGACTGTATTTCTTATTAAATATATACCAAAGATATAATACTTATTTATAATATTGTATCTTTACAATATTTTATCAAAAAAACAAGCCCTTTTAAAGTAAGGGCAATTTAAGATTTCAAATCCTCCTCCATTGCTAAACTGCTAAGTACCTTATCTATTAAATTTAGTTCGCATTTTCCTTCTCTGGTGAAATGTGTACAGTTCTCACAGCTTTCATATTTTTTGTCAAAATTTTGTGAAATATTTTTCAAATCGTTTCCCTCGTGAGGATTGTAAGAATCACAGTAAATTGCTATCTTTCTCAGCTGTTCTTTACTGGCCATAAAATTCCTCCTATATGGTTAAGATAATAGTATTATGGGTAATAATAATAAAAATATGCATATATTGTAGAAGACAATAATTTGACCTGAAAATTCAGTAATGTTATAATGTTATCATTCAAATAATAAATAGAAAAGGTTAGGGGTGTGAAAATGGAAAGGGACAATAAAGTTTCTATCACAGTAATCAGAAGGTTGCCTAAATACTATAGATATCTGTCAGATTTGCTTAACAAAGGAATAAACAGGATCTCTTCACAGGAATTGAGCAATATGACTGGATTTACTGCTTCACAGATAAGACAGGATTTAAACAACTTTGGCGGGTTCGGTCAGCAGGGATATGGCTATAATGTAGAGGAGTTAAAAAACCAGCTGGGTAAGATTCTGGGATTAGATAAGATTTACAAGGCAGTAATTGCAGGTGCAGGTAATCTTGGTCAGGCAATTGCAAACTATAGAGGATTTCAGGATGCAGGATTTGAAGTATTATCACTTTTTGATAAAAATCCAAAGCTTATAGGCATTAAGATAAGGGATATAGAGATAAGGGACATAGAGGAAATGGAATCCTTTATAAAGGAAAATGGGGTAGATATTGGTATAATAACTGTTCCCAAGTCCAGCGCCCAGGAGATTGCAGATATATATGTAAGGAGCGGTATAAAGGGTATATGGAATTTTGCACCTGCAGATATTAAGGTGCCTGATGATGTAATAGTGGAAAATGTGCATTTAAACGAATCTTTATTTGCTTTATCATACTTTATGAATAATAAAAATGATTACATAAGAAGGGATTAAAAAATTAAAGGGATGTTTTTTACAATAAAATTATTACGGCATTCCTGAAAGGCTTATAAACAGGGGTTGCCGTTTTTTTATTGACTTTTTTAGATAAAATATTGACAAAACTATTGGAAATGTTGTCGATTTTATTATAAAATATATTTGTAGGAATTTTATCATAAGGAGGGGTAAATATGAATTTTAATTTAACAAAAGAACAAGAAATGGTTAGAACAGTCATGAGACAATTTGCAGAAAATGAGGTAAAGCCAATAGCTGCAGAGATTGATGAAACAGGAAGATTCCCTGTGGAAAATGTGAAGAAGCTGGCAAGATATAATATGTTAGGAATCCCATTCCCTGTAGAATACGGTGGAGCAGGTGGAGATGATCTAGCTTATGTTATAGCTGTGGAAGAGTTGTCAAAGGTGTGTGCTACAACAGGAGTTATAGTGTCAGCCCATACATCATTAGCCTGCTGGCCTATATATAAATACGGAACTGAAGAGCAAAAACAAAAGTATTTGGTTCCATTGGCCAAAGGTGAGAAATTAGGAGCTTTTGGTTTGACTGAGCCAAATGCAGGTACAGATGCTGCAGGGCAGCAGACAACTGCAGTGTTTGACGGAGACAACTATATATTGAATGGTACAAAGATATTCATAACAAATGGTGGTCAGGCAGATGTATACATTGTATTTGCTATGACTGACAAATCAAAGGGAAATAAAGGTATTTCAGCCTTCATAGTAGAGAAGGACTTCCCAGGATTTTCAATAGGAAAAATTGAGGACAAGATGGGAATAAGAGGGTCAGCAACAGCTGAACTAATATTCAGAGACTGTGTTGTACCAAAGGAAAACCTTCTGGGAGAAGAAGGCAAAGGATTCAAAATTGCCATGTCAACATTAGATGGCGGAAGAATTGGTATTGCAGCTCAAGCATTGGGAATTGCTGAAGGAGCTTTTGAAGAAACTGTGAAGTATGTAAAGGAAAGGCAGCAGTTTGGAAGACCTCTAGCTAAGTTCCAGGGATTACAATGGATGATAGCAGATATGGCTACTGAAATAGAAGCTGCAAAGATGTTAGTATATAGAGCAGCCATGAATAAGGCAAGCGGACTGCCATATAGCAAGGAAGCTGCTATGGCAAAACTATTTGCTGCAAATACTGCTATGAGCGTAACTACAAAATGCGTTCAATTACACGGTGGATACGGATATACAAAGGATTATCCTGTTGAAAGAATGATGAGAGATGCTAAGATAACTGAAATATATGAAGGTACTTCCCAGGTACAACAGATGGTTATTGCAGCAAACATACTAAAATAGTAAAGGAGGAAGGACAATGAATATAATTGTATGTATAAAACAGGTTCCTGATACAAATGAAGTTAAAATAGACCCAGTTAAGGGAACTTTAATACGCGAAGGAGTACCAAGTATCATAAATCCTGATGATAGAAATGCATTGGAAGAAGCGCTAAGAATAAAAGATCAATTTGAAGATGTTAAGGTTACTGTAGTAAGCATGGGACCTCCACAAGCACAGGTTGCTTTAGTTGAGGCCATTGCAATGGGAGCAGATGAAGCATACCTATTGTCAGATAGAGCCGTTGCAGGTTCTGATACATTGGCTACATCCACTGCCTTAACAGCAACAATAAAATATATAGGAGATTTTGATATTATATTCTGCGGAAGACAGGCTATAGATGGAGATACAGCACAGGTTGGGCCACAGATAGCAGAGCATTTAGGAATACCACAGATAACATATGTTGAAAACTTAAAGATAGAAGGAAATAAGGTAATAGCTAGAAGATCTCTTGAAGACGGATATTTTGTTATTGAATCAGAAATGCCAGTTTTACTTACTGCAATAAAGGAATTAAATGAGCCAAGATATCCTTCAATAAAGGGAATATATGAAGGATTTAAAGGAGATAAGATTAAGGTAGTATCTGCAAAGGATGTAAATGCAGACATGGACAATATTGGATTGGATGGTTCCCCAACTAATGTCCTTAGGTCCTTTACACCTCCAGTAAAGGTTAAGAATTTAGAGATGATAGAAGGCACACCAAAGGAAAAAGCAACGAAGCTGATTGCAAGACTTAAACAGGAAAATATCATATAAGTACGACTATTGAGAGGGGGAAAATGCTATGGCAGTTATTGTAAATGAAGAAAAATGTATCGGTTGCGGCGCGTGTGTAGACAGATGCCCATTTGATGCAATTGAAATGATAAATGGAAAGGCTGTAATAGGAGAAGCTTGTAGAATATGTGGTGCATGTATTAAGGTATGCCCTGTAGAGGCTATTTATAAGGAAGAAGAGAAGAAAAAGGGAGTAAACATAGATGATTATAAAGGAGTATGGGTATTTGCAGAGCAACGTGAAGGCAATCTATTGAATATAGCCCTGGAGTTATTGGGAGAAGGAAGAAAGATTGCAGATGCTCTAGGCGTTGAGCTTTCAGCAGTTTTATTGGGAAACAAGGTGGATAATTTAGCTGACAAGCTTATAAAATACGGAGCTGACAAGGTTATCTATGCAGAACATGAGCTGTTGGGAGTATATACAACAGATGCATATGCAAAGGTAATCTGTGAGCTTATAAATGAAAGAAAGCCAGAGATACTGTTAATTGGTGCTACAAATATAGGCAGAGATTTAGGACCAAGAATTTCAGCAAGAATTCATACAGGACTTACAGCAGACTGTACAAAGCTTGATGTAGATTTGGAAAACAGAAGGCTAATGCAAACCCGTCCTGCTTTTGGCGGAAACCTGATGGCAACTATTATTACTCCAAACCACAGGCCACAGATGGCAACAGTTAGACCTGGAGTTATGGAAAAGGCTGAATATGACGAATCCAGAAAGGGAATAGTTGATAAGTTTGTTCCAGAGTTAACTGAATCAGATATAAAGGCTAAGGTAGTAGAAACTGTAAAAGGCGGAAAAGCAGAAGTTAAGCTGGAAGAAGCAAAGATTATAGTTTCCGGCGGAAGAGGATTAGGAAATAAGGAAGGATTTAAGCTTATAGAAGAATTAGCTAAAAAACTGGGCGCAGTTGTTGGAGCAAGCCGTGCAACTGTAGATGCAGGATGGATAGACCATGCTCACCAGGTTGGCCAAACAGGGAAAACAGTTAGGCCAGACCTGTATATTGCCTGCGGTATTTCAGGAGCTATTCAGCACCTGGCAGGTATGAAGGAATCCAAGTGCATAGTAGCTATTAACAAGGACAAGGATGCACCAATATTCCAAGTTGCCGACTACGGAATAGTTGGAGACCTTTATGAAATAATTCCAGAAATCATCAAGGCACTGGACAGTGGGGATGAATTACTGGAAGTTGCTTCAGCAGAAGAATAGTAAAGAGAAATTGCATATATAAAGATTAAATGATAAAATAAAGACACCTAGTGGTGTCTTTATTTTATTGTGAAGGTGAACTTTTATGAAGAAAACTCTAACCATTGTAAGCTATAGTCCTGAATCTGTAGACACATATTATAATCAAATTAAAAGCCTTTTTTCAGATGAGATAATTATAAAAAAAATCAGCATGGATAATCCCGTTGGACTTGATTGCATAGATTCAGACGTAGTATTGGTGCCTTCCTATGATATGTTTGAGAAGATAAAAAAGTATATAAACAAGAATACGGAATTGATATTTGCCAACAGGACTATATCAAAAAATGGGCTTAAAATGATGGAATCAATTCCAGAAGATGAGGAAGTGGTTTTAATAGACGAAAGCCCGGAAATGACATCGAATATGATATCTGTTATATACCAGCTTATGGGCATGAGGCTTAACCTAAAATCCTATTGGGAAATGGATAAAAGGGATGTTGAGGAAAAAACTGTGATAATACTGGGACAGTCTGATTATATACCAAAGAAAGCAAAGAAAATAATAAATATAGGAAACAGCCTTTTGGATATAAACACAATTATCGATATAGGAATGAAATTTAACCTTATGTCTTTGTTAAACAGGCAGGATATAGGGAGAAGCTATAAGGAAGTTGAAACTGCAAATTTTGGACTTAAAGAGCTTTTTAGCGTTACCAACAGCAGGGAAAGCCAGTTGGATATACTGCTTCAGGTAATCGATGCAGGCGTTATTGCTATAGACTCTACAGGAAAGGTATTTATATACAATGATAATGCAAAGGAGATAATGAGACTTGACAGGGAAAAGGTAATAGGAAATAACGGAATAAAGCTTTTTCCCCAATTATCCTTCAGAAGGGTATTGGAGAGCCTTGTACCCATTGAGGAGAGCATAATAAAAATAAACGGATATGATATAGTAGTATCCCTAAATCCTCTTTTGCACTCAAAAAAGCAGTATGGTGCCATTGCAATACTGAGAAAGTACAGCGATACTGAAATGAAGCAGCATATGTTGAGAAAGAAGATCATTGGGAAGGGACACATTGCAAAATACCATTTTAGGAACATATTAGGGGAAAGCCCGGCTATTAAAAGGTGTAAGGAAATAGCCATGAGAATGGCCAAATCAAATTCCTCAATACTCATTACAGGTGAAACTGGTACTGGAAAGGAGCTTTTTGCCCAGGCAATACACAACTATTCTCCCAGGAAGGACTATCAGTTTGTCGCTGTAAACTGCGGTGCCTTTCCTGAATCCCTTCTGGAAAGTGAATTGTTTGGATATGAGGAAGGAGCATTTACAGGAGCCAGAAAAGGAGGAAAGCCAGGATTATTTGAACTGGCCCATAATGGCACGCTGTTTCTGGATGAGATAGCAGAAATGCCAATGAATTTACAAGTAAAGCTTTTAAGAGTTCTGCAGGAAAGGGAAGTAGTAAGAATTGGCGGAGATAGAATTATAAATGTAAATATCAGGATAATTTCAGCTACCAATAAAAACATAAAGGAGCTTGTTAAAAAAGGTCTGTTTAGGCAAGACCTGTATTACAGGCTGAACGTATTACCTCTTCACATACCTCCTTTAAGGGAAAGAAAACAGGATATACTCTATCTTATTGACAGCGTAAGGAAGGAGTTTGGAAGCAGCTTTACATTGACGGACAGGGCAAGAAAAATGCTGTTAAACCACAGCTGGAATGGCAATGTGAGGGAATTGAGAAACTATGTAGAGTACTTTGTAAACCTGGGGAAAGAGGTAATAGATGCTGAGGATTTGCCCTTCTACAGTGATGAAGATGCCTTGGATGAATATACAGGTGAAGATGAAACCATGTCAAAATTCCTGGATATAGCCGAAGGAAATATGGATAAATATATATTTGTATTAAAGGAATTGGAAAATGCCTATATAAAGAGGGAGAGAACCGGAAGAAGGTCCATCTGCAGTTTAGCAAATATGAAAGGCTTGTTCATCAGCGAACAGGAGGTACGAAATATATTTCATACATTGGAAAAACTAAATCTAGTGAGCATTTCCAGAGGAAGAGGAGGTACTGTAATAACAGAAGAAGGAAGGCGGATGCTTAATAGTATAGAAAAAGGCAAAAGGGTGTAATGGGTTAAATAAAAAAACCATTACACCCTTTATTTTGGTGTTAACGTGCAGTATATAATTATAATGTCTAAAAAACAGTATTTATTGTGTTTATAAGATTGCAATAATATTCCCTATTCCAGCCATTATCAAAAATTGTCTGGCATAAAGATTGCATTAATATTTTTTAGACACAAATCTGGTAATTCATGGTTTAACATAAAATAAAAGGAGGTTTATAGATGAAAAAACTGTTAACAGGAAATGAGGCAGTGGCTCTTGGAGCTTATGAAGCCGGAGTTCATTTTGCAGCTGCCTATCCAGGTACTCCAAGTACTGAGATACTGGAAAACATCGCTCCTTATAAAGAAATAATTGCAGAGTGGTCACCAAATGAAAAGGTTGCATTTGAAGCTGCATTTGGTGCATCAATTGCTGGTGCAAGAAGCCTTGCTGCCATGAAGCATGTAGGGCTTAATGTTGCAGCAGATCCATTTTTCACAGCAGGATATACTGGAGTAAATGGCGGAATGGTATTAGTTGTTGCCGATGACCCTGGGCTTCATTCATCTCAAAATGAACAGGACAGCAGGTATTATGCAAAGCACGCAAAGGTTGCCATGTTAGAGCCAAGCAACAGTCAGGAAGCCAAGGACATGGTGAAAAAGGCTTTGGAAATAAGCGAAAAATACGATACTCTGGTTATGATGAGAATGACTACCAGGGTATGCCACAGCAAATCCCTTGTTGAAGTAGGGGAAAGACAGGAGGTGGAATTAAGGCCTTATGTAAAGAACCTGCAGAAATACTACGTAGCTCCTGCTGTAGCAAAGCAGCTGCACGTTAAGCTGGAGGAAAGGCTAAAAAAGCTGGAGGAATTCTCCAATGAAACGGAGCTGAACTATATTGAATGGAATGACAGGAAAATTGGAGTTATATCCTCTGGAGTTGCCTATGAATATGCAAGAGAAGTGTTCGGGAGAAACGCTTCATACCTAAAGCTGGGATTTACTTATCCTCTCCCATCTGACATGATAAGGAATTTTGCCAGGGAAGTGGAAGTTCTGTATGTAGTAGAGGAGCTGGAACCATATATAGAGGAACATGTTAAAGCATTGGGAATTGAATGCATAGGCAAGGAAAGGATACCAAACATCTGGGAGCTAAATCCTGAAATTATTGCTACATCTTTATTTGGAGAAAAAACACCTACCATAGATTACGACAAGTCAGTTGTTGTAAATAGACCTCCAACTCTGTGTGCAGGATGCCCTCATAGAGGTTTCTTCTACGAATTAGGCAGGAGAAAGAATGTAATGATAACAGGAGATATAGGCTGTTATACATTAGGAGGAGCAGACCCATTAAATGCCATGGATACTACTATATGCATGGGAGCCAGCATAAGCGTAGGCCATGGGGCTAAAAAGGTATTGGACAGATACAACAAGAATATGAGAGTAGTAAGCGTCATAGGAGATTCTACATTCTTCCATACAGGTATCAACAGCCTTATGGATGTAGTTTACAACAAGTCAAACATTATTACATGTATTCTGGATAATAGGGTTACTGGAATGACAGGACATCAGGATAACCCGGGAACAGGATATACCCTGCAGGGGGAAATGACTGAAATGGTTGACATACCCAGTATAGTAAGGGCTTTGGGAATTAAACATGTAAGAACTGTAAACCCATTGAAGATAAATGAGCTTAAGGAAGCATTTGACTGGGCCTTTGAGCTAAATGAGCCTTCGGTAATAATTACAAGATACCCATGTGCATTGAAGAAATTATCAGAATTTGACAAGAAGGAATTTGAACCTCTGAAAGGAAAATGTGAAATAGACAGCAATAAGTGTATTGGCTGTAAGAGATGTGTAAATACTGGCTGCCCTGCAATTCAGTTTATAAAATCTGAAAGAAAATCAAGGATTGATAAGGTTCAATGTGTAGGCTGCAACCTTTGTGTTCAGGTATGTCCAGTAAATGCAATAAGTAAGGTAGGTGAGTAATATGAGAGAAACAAAGAGCATATTGCTGGTAGGCGTAGGAGGACAGGGAACCATATTGGCAAGCAAGATATTATCAGATGGGCTGGTTGAAGCAGGATATGATGTAAAGATGTCTGAAATCCACGGAATGAGCCAAAGAGGAGGAAGTGTTTCCACGCAGGTAAGGTATGGAGATAAGGTTTATTCCCCTGTAATAGGAAAGGGACAGACAGACATACTGGTTTCCTTTGAGGCAATGGAAGCCTTAAGATATCTTGAATACCTGAAGCCAGAGGGAAGGGTTGTTGTAAACGATTACAAGATACCTTCAGCACCAATATTGATGGCAAAGGCGGATTACCCTGAGGATGTAATTGGGACAATAAAGAAGAAGGCTAAAACGCATGTGCTGGATGCTGCTAAAATTGCAATGGAGTTGGGAAATATTAAAGCCATGAACATTGTATTGCTGGGAGCTCTGGTTAAGGCAATGGGTTTAACAGATATAGACTGGGAAGAAGCCATAAGAAACAATGTTAAGGATAAGTTCGTCGACATTAACATAAAAGCCTTTCATGCAGGAATGGATGCAGTGGAATTAGCTGAAGCATAAGAAGGAGGAGAGAATCCATGGTAATAAGGAATTTTGATGAGCTTATAGAAAAGGTGTCCAGTTTTAAGGACAGAAAAAAGGTGGCAGTAGTTGCAGCCCACGATGAACATACCTTGCAGGCTGTATTTAGAGCAAAAGATGATAGGCTTGTAGAACCTGTTTTAATAGGGGACAAAAGGGAAATTCATAAAATACTTGAGGAAAATGAATTTAGTATAGATGAGGAGTCAATAATCGATATAAAAAATGATAAGGAAGCGGCATATAAAGCTGTTGAGATGATAAATGAAAACAGTGCGGATTTTATTATGAAAGGCAAAATTCAAACAGCAGACCTTTTAAAGGCAGTAGTGGATAAAGAAAAGGGAATAAGAACGGGAAAGCTTATGTCCCATTTTGCAATGCTTGAAGTTCCAACATATCATAAGCTGTTGGTAGTAACAGATGGCGGCATGGTAATGTATCCAACTTTGGAGGAGAAAAAGGCAATAATAGAAAATGCCGTAAGCATTCTTCTTTCCCTTGGATATGAATATCCAAGAGTAGGGGTTTTGGCAGCAGTAGAAAAGGTAAATCCTAAAATGCCTGAGTCAGTGGATGCAGCTGAGTTGAAGAAAATGGCAGAAAGAGGCGAGATTGGAAACTGTATAGTTGAAGGGCCAATATCCTATGACCTGGCCATGAACATGGAATCTGCAAGGATAAAGGGATACGAAAGCCCTGTGGTAGAGGATGTGGATATACTGGTTGTCCCTAATATAGCAGCAGGAAATATACTGGCAAAATCCCTCATATATTCAGGCAATGCCAAGATGGCTGGCATAATCGTAGGTGCCAAGGTGCCTATTGTACTGACCTCTAGAGGAGCCTCTTCTGAGGAAAAGTATTTGTCATTGGCTTTGTCTGCAGCAGTGAATTTAAAATAAGGAGGAAGATGAGGTGAGCACATCCATAGGATTGTTTAGAAAGGAGTTAGCAGGCCTAAGACCCTATATTCCTGGCAAACCAATTGAAGAAGTTCAAAAGGAATATGGGATCTCTGAGGTTATAAAACTGGCTTCAAATGAAAATCAGCTAGGCCCATCCCCTAAGGCAGTGGAAGCAATAAGAAGGGAGCTTGAGAACATAAATATATATCCTGATCCGGGATGTATGGAACTTAGAAATAAGCTTGCAGAAAAGCATGGACTTGAAATGGAAAATATAGTTGTAGGAAACGGTGGAGAGCAGCTGTTGCAGATAATTGCCCAAACTTTCATAAATGCAGGTGATGAAGTAATAACGTCCGATACCACATTTACCATATTAGGCATATGGGTAGAATATCTTGGAGGAAAAAATGTAACTGTACCTTTAAATGGGTATAAGCAGGATTTTAAGGGATATATAGAGAATATAAATGAAAATACCAAATTGATTTATGTCTGCAATCCAAATAACCCTTTGGGAAACATAATGACAAAGGATGAAGTAAACTACCTGGTGGAAAATGTTCCTGACAATGTAGTATTAATATTTGATGAAGCCTATTATGATTTTGCCAGGGTTAATCCTGAATATCCTGAAACCATTGATATATTGAAGAGGAGGCCAAATACCATAATACTTAGGACCTTCTCAAAGATAGCCGGCATTGCAGGCCTCCGCATAGGGTATGCTTTGACATCGAAGGATATAGCTATTGAAATGAGCAAGGTCAAAGGGACATTTAATGTAAACAGGCTTGCCCAGGCTGCAGCTTTGGGAGCATTGGAAGATGAGGAGCATATTAGTAAAACTGTTGAACTGAATTACAGGTCTTTATTAATAATGGAGAAATCCTTTGATGAATTGGGACTTGAATACGTAAAGTCCAATTCCAACTTTATATTTGTAAATATAAGGAAGGATTCGGAATCTGTATCAAAGGAGCTTTTAAAAAGGGGAATAGTAGTAAAGACTGGTACCATTTGGGGTTGGAACAGCTGGCTAAGAGTCAGTACAGGTACTGTTGAACAGACAGAGAAGTTTATCAGCGCCTTAAAGGAAGTTCTTAAGCAATGATTATACTATGCACTTGAAGGAGGGATGCTTGTGAGCTACAAGATACTTGCTATAAATCCTGGCTCAACTTCCACAAAAATAGCTGTATATGAAGACGAAAGGGAGCTGTTTACTGCTACACTGGACCACCCTGTTGAGGAAATTGAGAAATATGACCATATACAGGATCAGTATGAGATGAGAAAGAATGTAGTATTGTCCTTTCTGGGGGAAAAAGGATTTGACGTAAAAGAATTATCAGCAGTAGTAGGAAGAGGCGGAATGCTGCCACCTGTTAAATCAGGTGCCTATGAGGTAAATGAATTGATGTTAAAAACATTGAGGGAAAAGCCATACATGGAACATGCTTCAAATCTGGGAGCTCCTATTGCATACGAAATAGCAAAGGTAGCAGGAGTTAAGGCCTACATATATGATTCAGTAAGGGTAGATGAATTAAATGAAATAGCTCGTATATCAGGCATGCCTGATATTCCACGTACCAGTACAAGCCATGTTTTGAATACAAGAGCCATGGCTATAAAGCTGGCAAAGAAAATGGGGAAAAAATATGAGGATATGAATTTCATTGTAGCCCATTTAGGCGGAGGAATTTCCTTAAATGTACACCAAAAAGGGCAGATAGTGGATATAATTTCTGATGATGAAGGTCCCTTTTCACCGGAATCAGCAGGCAGAGTGCCTTGCAGAAAGCTAATAGAGCTATGCTACTCAGGAAAATATGATAAAAGGACAATGCTTAAAAAGCTAAGAGGCAATGGAGGTATTAAGGCATATTTGGGCATAATAGATGCTAGAGAGGTTGAAAGGCTCATTGAAAAAGGGGACGAAAAAGCAAGGCTTATATATGAGGCAATGGCATACCAGGTTGCAAAAGGCATTGGAGAGCTGGCTACTGTAGTTGAAGGAAATGTGGATTATATAATACTTACAGGTGGAATAGCCTATTCAGAAATGCTCACAAACTGGATTAAGAAGAGAGTGGAGTTTATAGCACCTGTTGAAATAATGCCTGGGGAAAATGAAATGGAGTCTCTGGCTTATGGTATATTGAGGGTTTTAAGAGGAGAAGAAAAATTCAGAGTATATACTGAATAAATAATATTACCAAATGCTTGAATAAAAATTAATACAATGGTAGAATAAATGTGACCAGGGATATTGTTAATTTGTAGTCAAAAAATAACAATATCCTACAAAATGCTCACAATAATATTAGGAGGTATAGTGATGGCAAAAGAGAATTTAAATCCATTGGAAAATGCGCAAAGACAAGTAAAAATTGCATGTGACGCTCTTGGACTGGACCCAGCGGTTTATGAAATATTAAAGGAGCCACAAAGAGTAATTGAAGTTAATATCCCTGTAAAAATGGATGATGGGACTATTAAAACATTTAAAGGATATAGGGCACAACACAATGATGCAATAGGACCAACAAAAGGTGGAGTAAGATTCCATCCAAATGTAAGCTTAGATGAAGTAAAAGCTCTTTCCATCTGGATGACATTTAAAGGCGGAGTAATGGGACTTCCATATGGTGGAGGAAAAGGCGGAGTTATAGTTGACCCATCAAAGTTATCTCAGGGAGAACTGGAAAGACTTTCTAGAGGATATATTGCTGGACTTTACAAGTACTTAGGAGAAAAATGCGATATACCAGCACCAGATGTAAACACTAATGGACAGATTATGGCATGGATGGTTGATGAATACAACAAGCTTACAGGAACTAATGCACTTGGCGTTATTACTGGTAAGCCAGTTGCATGGGGTGGTTCTGAAGGCAGAAACGAAGCAACAGGATTTGGCGTTGCAATAATTGCAAGAGAAGCTGCTAAGAAGCTTGGTATAGATATGACTAAATCTAAGGTAGCAGTTCAAGGCTTTGGTAATGTAGGACGTTACACTGTTAAAAATGTTCAAAAACAAGGTGCTAAAGTAGTAGCTGTTGCAGAATGGGCACCATCAGTTGGTACTTATGCGATATACAATGAAGATGGATTGGATTTCGAAGAATTAATGGCTTATATGAACGAACATAAGAACCTTGTTGATTATCCAAAGGCTAAGATGATAAGCCTTGACGAATTCTGGGAATTAGATGTTGACATATTGATTCCAGCAGCTTTGGAGAATGCCATTACTAAGGAAGTAGCTGAAAAGATTAAAGCTAAGCTGGTATGCGAAGCTGCTAATGGTCCAACAACTCCAGATGGAGACGAAGTATTAAATGCTAGAGGAATACCAGTAACTCCAGACATATTAACAAATGCTGGTGGAGTAGTAGTATCATACTTTGAGTGGGTACAAAACCTATATGGATACTACTGGACAGAAAAAGAAGTTGAAGAAAGACAGGAAGTTAAAATGGTACAAGCCTTTAATGATGTATGGAATCTAAAGGAAGAAAAAGGAGTAACACTAAGACAAGCAGCTTACATGATTTCAGTAAAGAAAGTTGCAGAAGTAATGAAGTTAAGAGGATGGTATTAATCCTTTATAGAAAACTGGCCAATTTTGGCCAGTTTTTTTATTGGCCCTTTGTCTTGTTTGATAGCTTGAAATGTTCTAAATTGTAACAAGCCTATACTTAATATATAATATTCAATAAAGATGTATTCAATAACATAGGCTGCAAATGTAAATTGGGAGGTAAATATGTTTGAGGTTAAATTGATTGCTCCGGAGATGACTTATGAATTAAGGCACATTATTCTCCGACCTCATCAGTCCATGGAAGACTGCAAATATGCTATGGACTATGATGAGGGGGCATTTCATGTAGGGGCGTTTTATAAAAGGATTCAGTGCAACGGGGACGGGGGATTTTGCATTAAGTTGAAAATGAAGGAAAGGAGCATTAAAATGGACTATAATATCATAGAAAGGGACAATAAAATTATACTGAAGAATATGGATGACTTTGAGCCCAGGGATATATTTGAATGTGGCCAGGCCTTCAGGTGGTATGTTGAGGAGGATAAAAGCTATACTGCCATCCATAGGGGTAAGGTGGTAAATGTAAAAAGGGATGGAGAAGACATAGTATTTACAAACACCAGTAGAGAGGATTTTGAAAATATCTGGTTTGACTATTTTGATTTGGGAAGGGATTATAGCAAAATAAAACAGGAGCTATCCAAAGACCCTATACTGAAAGAAGCAATAAGATTTGGCAAGGGAATCAGGATATTGAACCAGGAGCCTTATGAAACCACTATTTCATTTATTATATCTGCAAACAACCAGATACCGAGAATTAAAAAATCCATAGAGCTTATATCCAAAGGATTTGGAGAGTATATAGGCATGTTTAACGGAAGAGAATACTATTCTTTTCCAAAACCAGGTATATTGTCAAATGCAGATGTGGAGGAACTGGAAAGAAATTATAAAGTGGGATTCAGAGCAAAATATATAGTTGAATCCTCTAAAGCCATTGAAGAAGGTAAAACAGACTTAAACTCATTATATGATTTGCCCACAGATAAGGCCCAGGAGATACTCATGACATTACCGGGAGTAGGGCCAAAGGTTTCAAGCTGTATACTGTTGTTTTCCCTAAAGAAAATGGATGCATTTCCAGTAGACGTATGGGTTAAAAGAGTAATGGAGCATTTTTATTTTAAAAAGGAAACAAAGCTAAAGGATATCTCCGCTTTTGCTAAGGAGAAATTTGGCTCATTAGCAGGTTTTGCACAGCAGTACCTTTTTTATTATGCCAGGGAATTAGGCATTGGAAAGAATAACAAATAGAAAGGATAGTGTTTATGTTAGGAACCATAGTAAACTCAGCTGCAATAGCCATAGGAAGTATTTTGGGAGTATTATTGAATAAGGGTATTAAGGAAGAATACAGGAATACCATAATGGATGGAATAGCATTAACAGTTATACTGATTGGAATAATGGGTGCATTGAATAATGATAATCTTATTTTGATGATAATAAGCATAGAGTTGGGGAGCATCATTGGAGAAGCCTTGGAAATTGAAAAAAAGCTGGACAACCTGGGTGCTTCATTGGAAAATAGATTTGGAAAAGGGGATTCAAATTTTTCAAAGGGCTTTGTAACTGCCTCTTTAGTTTTTTGTGTAGGGGCTATGGCTATCGTAGGTTCATTAGAGAGTGGCCTTCAGGGAAATCATAGCACTCTATTTGCAAAATCCATAATTGACGGCATTACATCCGTTATATTTGCATCCACATTAGGCATAGGAGTTGGATTTTCTTCTTTTGCAGTGCTTTTATACCAGGGAACTATTACACTGTTGGCTTCATCAATAAAGTACCTGCTAACACCTGAAGCCATAAATGAGATGTCGTCAGTGGGAGGGCTATTGATAGCCGCTGTAGGAATAAACATACTTGGGATTAAGAAGATAAATGTAGGTAATATGCTTCCTGCCATATTTATTCCTCTTATCTTTTTTACCTTAAAGGGCTTTTTGGGATTCTGATGTATAAAGTGCTATGAAATAGAGCAAAATTGGCATATAGAAAGATATTTAATGAAATAATGAGAAAACATGAAATATTATAAGGAAAATCATGCTAATTTTAAATGATGGCTATTTTTTGAACTTGATTCTAGTTTTTTTATTAAGTAACATAATACTGTACATGTTAGCACTCACCGACGATGAGTGCTAATAAAATGAGAAAAATTAATAAAAAACAGGGAGGTAGTTGTATGAACCTTAGACCATTAGGAGATAGAGTAGTAATTAAGTTAATTGAGGCAGAAGAAAAGACCAAATCTGGTATAGTCCTTCCAAGTACAGCTAAAGAACAGCCTCAAATGGCAGAAGTTGTAGCCATTGGAGCAGATATTCTGAATGATGAGAAGAAAAAAGATCAAATAAAGGTAAAAGACAAGGTTATATTCTCCAAGTATGCTGGAACAGAAGTTAAGATTGATGGAGAAGAATATACAATATTAAAGTTAAATGACATACTGGCTGTAGTAGAATAGTCAACAGTTCAAATAAGTACTTATTTCAGGGGTTAACTGTAGTTGGCAGAAAATATGCAGGTAGGCCCCTTAGGTTTCGATTTCAAGCATCAAAAATGTCCTAAAAAATACTACAACGGAATAAATAAAGGAGTGTGAAGATAATGGCAAAGGAAATTAAGTTCAATGAAGAAGCTCGTAGAGCTATGGAAAAAGGAATAAACAAGCTTGCAGACACTGTAAAGGTTACATTAGGACCAAAGGGAAGAAATGTTGTACTTGATAAGAAATTTGGAACACCCTTAATTACTAACGACGGCGTTACAATTGCCCGTGAAATAGAGTTAGAAGATAGATATGAAAATATGGGAGCTCAGCTTGTTAAGGAAGTTGCAACAAAGACTCAGGACGTTGCAGGAGACGGAACTACAACTGCAACACTGCTTGCACAGGCTATAATTAGAGAAGGACTTAAGAACATAGCTGCTGGTGCAAACCCAATGATATTGCAAAATGGTATCAGAAAAGCTGTTAATAAGGCAGTAGAGGAAATAAAGAGATTCTCAAAGGATGTTGAAACCAAGGAAGAAATAGCTCAGGTAGCTGCAATTTCAGCAGGGGATGAAGAAATAGGCAAGCTGATTGCTGAAGCTATGGAAAAGGTAGGAAACGATGGAGTTATCACTGTAGAGGAATCCAAGACCATGGGAACTACTTTAGAGGTAGTTGAAGGTATGCAATTTGACAGAGGATATATATCTCACTACATGGTAACTGATACAGACAAGATGATGGCTGAATTGGAAGAGCCATATATACTTATAACTGACAAGAAGATTTCAAACATACAGGACATATTGCCAGTATTGGAGCAAATTGTTCAACATAGCAAACCATTGCTTATAATTGCTGAAGATGTAGAAGGAGAAGCATTGGCTACATTGGTATTGAACAAACTAAGAGGAACATTCAGCTGCGTTGCAGTAAAAGCTCCAGGATTTGGTGACAGAAGAAAGGAAATGCTTCGTGACATAGCTATATTAACCGGCGGTCAGGTAATCACAGAAGAATTAGGATTAGATCTGAAAGAAACTACTATAGATATGCTTGGAAAAGCAAGAAGAGTTCAAGTAGATAAGGAAAACACCGTTATAGTTGATGGAGAAGGTTCAAAGAAGGAAATCCAGGATAGAATTAATCAGATTAAGAACCAGTTAGAAATAACTGAATCAGAATTCGACAGAGAGAAATTGCAAGAAAGACTTGCTAAGCTTTCCGGTGGAGTTGCAGTAATACAAGTAGGTGCTGCTACTGAAACTGAATTAAAGGAAAGAAAACTGAGAATAGAAGATGCATTAGCTGCTACAAGAGCTGCAGTTGAAGAAGGTATAGTACCTGGTGGTGGAACTGTATTAGCAGACTGTATCCCAGCTGTATCAAAACTGTTAGAAGAAACCAGCGGAGATGAAAGAACAGGAGTAAGCATAGTTCTAAGGGCACTAGAAGAGCCAGTAAGACAAATTGCTACAAATGCCGGATTAGAAGGATCAATTGTTATTGAAAAGGTAAAAGCAGAACCAGCAGGAGTTGGATTTGATGCATTGAATGAAAGATATGTAAACATGATAGATGCTGGTATTGCAGACCCAACTAAGGTTACTCGTTCAGCTCTGCAAAATGCAGCAAGCGTTGCTGCAATGGTATTGACAACAGAAGCAGCAGTAGTAGAAGTAGAAAAAGAACAGCCAGCAGGAAACAATATGCCAATGATGTAATAAAAAAAGCAGTAGGGAAAGTCCCTGCTGCTTTTATTTTGAGTCTTTATTTTACACATCAAATAACCAGATGAATTTCATTCTTTGACGGATCCTTAGTTACAAAGTCACCATTTTCAAACCTTACTTCATAACCGAGTCTATTTAATCTGTCAATTGCATCATGCCTTGATTTATGACCTGCCAGCTTCACTGTAAAGTATTTCATACCAACGCTGTTTTCAGAAGGAGGTGGAGCGTTTTTCCCATTCCATATATTAAATGCTATGTGGTGGTGGTAGCCTCCTGTGGATATGAATGTGGCCTGATTTGGAATTTTAGTGACTATATCAAACCCTAATCCATTTACATAGAACTTTTCAGCTTCATCTAAATCTGATACATGTAAGTGTATGTGCCCTATTATGGCTTCCTCTGGCATTCTTTCCCATGTTTCGTTTACTGCTTCCGCTACTGTACTCCTTATGTCCAGAACTTTTGTGGGCATTTCCAGAGTGTTATTCTTCCACCTCCAGGTGGAAACCGGGGTATCAGCATATACTTCAATGCCATTATCATCAATGTCCTGCAGATATATTGCCTCGCTGATTCCATGGTGCGATGCACCTATTATGGGATATCCAGTGTTCATAATATGCTTTATAAACTTGCCTAAATCCTTTCTGCTGGGGAGCAGAACAGCATAGTGGTAAAGGCCGGTTCTTCTTAATTCCTTTCGCTTTATGTTTTCAGGTTCTTCAAGTGTAATCAAAGGGTTTATGCCATCAGCTGTAAGTATGGCACTTTTTTTATTCTTCTCAAGTATATTAAATCCCATTATTTTTTGATAGAATTTAAGGGATTTATCTAAGTCTGTTATTTTCAAAGCAATATGGGTTGGGTATGTGTTAGGGCTTTTATGGAAATTTGACATCTTATTACCACCTTTATAATATTTGTTATTAATATAATACCCCAATTGATGTATAGTAAAAAATTAATAATATAGAATAAATTATAGCAATGAATTTTAGAATTTAATGGAATTTGTAATTTGAAAAGTTTTGTCTCGCATTCTTAATATTTTTTATCTAAATTAGCTTTATTACCTCTCGTGTGGAATAATATATGATATAATACTAAATTAATAAAAGGAGGTTGGTTATGGAAGCTTCAAAGATACTTGAATGGACCTTAATATCAGAATGCCCAATACCAAAGGATGTAGATGATCTTCTGGTTGATGGTGAAGTAGCAATAGCAGCTTACAAAACCTTCCGGGATAGTGCTATTTTTACAAACAAGAGGTTAATTGTACGAGATGCTCAAGGTTTGACTGGTAAAAAGGTTGAGATATATTCATTGCCCTATTCCTCAATAAACATGTGGTCTACAGAGAATGCAGGAAAGTTTCTGGATTTTAATGCAGAAGTTGAGCTTTGGACCAGAGCAGGCCATATCAAGATAAACCTGCAAAAGGGAGTGGATATTAGAAAATTTGATAAGCTTATTGCAGAAGCTTTATTGAAATAAATATGAGTAAGGGGAGCATATCAAAGTGATATGTTCCTTATTTTTTATTTTTAATGAACTTTTTATAGAGTATAATACTCTTATATATGAAACAACCTCCCATTTAGAAAGAGGTGAGATATTGGAGACGAAGCTGCTTATCAAAAGGGCGAAAAAAGGGGATAAAGAAGCGTTAATAGAGCTTGTTATGAATAAAAAGGATGAATACTATAAACTGGCCTATGTATACCTGAAGAATAGGGAGGATTCATTGGATGCCCTTCAGGACATGATAGTAATCCTCTATGAAAATATACATAAGCTGAGGAAAGAAGAATCCTTTTATAGCTGGAGCAAGACCATACTGGTAAACTGCTGTAAAAGGATGCTTAAGGAAAACAACAATACTCTATCCTTTGAAAATGCTGATATACATGAATTCAATGAGGGCTATGAGGATAAAGACACAAGAATAATGCTGGATATGTATTTATCCAGATTAAATCCTATACATGCAGAGGTAATAAGGCTTAAGTATCTGCTGGATTTAGATTACGAAACTATTAGCAAGATTTTGGAAATTCCAATAGGAACTGTTAAATCCAGAATAAGCAATGGAATGAAGATATTAAAGGAAATTGCAGGAGGTGAATGTAAGGATGGCTGATATAGAAAAATTGTTGAGCGCATATAAAGAGGAACTGGATAATATGGAAATACCGGAGGACATGGAAGCAAGGATGAGGGAATCCTTAAATAAAGTACCTGCAAGAAGAAGAACTGGAGGCTTAAGGAAGGCTGCAGTTATTGTGGCAGCAATGCTCCTCATAGGATACAATTTTGACGCTCTTGCCTATTATGGAAGAAAGTTCATTGGATATGATAATGTAATGAGGGGAACGCTGAAGGAGCTGGATGAACTGGGAATGGGGCAGATTATTGACAAGTCCTATGAGTTTGAAAACGGAGTAAAGGTTACGCTGGATGGCATTATGATGGATGACAACAATTTAATTGTCTATTATACCATTTATGCTCCACAAGGAAATGTGGAAGAAGTGTATTCCAATTTGAGGATTAGCATGGAAGGATTTTTTGGCAATAAGTATAATTACAGCGGACAGGGAGAGATAAGCGAAGATGGCAAGGAGATGAAATGGATTGTTGAATTTGATAAGCCAAAGCTTTATGAAAGAAAGCTGAAGTTTAATTTGGAGCTTACAGGCGGTGGAATGGAAATAGGAACAATAGAGTTTAAAATAGATAGAAGCAAGGCTATGGGTCATACACTAAGTATTCCAATTAATGCTAAATTGGAAATAGGCCAGAGGAAAATAGAAATTGAGGAACTTTTGGCAACACCTATATCTACAGTTATAAAAGGGCAGATACAGAGCATAATTGAGCTGGGAATGGATTATATTAAAGGGGAAAGTTTTAAGCTAGACAGTATAAACCTGGCTTTAATAGCAGACGGAAAGGAAGTTGGGACTTTAGAATCAAGCATTGGAAGCAGTTTAAAAGGCGTAAGATTTGAAATGAGATATGATGCGATTCCTAGAGATACCAGGAGAATAGATATAAAGCTTGTTTCCCTTTCAGTATTTGAAAGCCTAAATGAGACTTTTAAGCTTGATAAGGGTAAGGAAAATGATAATATAAGAATTCTGGATAGAGAAATAATTATAAATGACGTATATGAATCTGAAGGGAATACCTATTTGGAAATTACCACCTATGAGGATTTGGTTTTAAGCAATATAAAGCTTATAATGGATGGAGTGGAGGTAGAGCCTGAAAGAACGATACCAGGTGAATATGAAAAGATGGAAGAGGTAGAAATGGACTCTTCAAATAATGTTATTCGACATGCCAGGATTAAGTACACCAGGACTATTGAATTTATAGGCACAGGGGAAAATTTAGAGCTTAAAATTGAAAGAATTAAGCTTAACAGAGAATATGATAAGATAATATACACTTATGAGGAAAAATAAGGTATAGTATATTATAAAGTTAGGAGTAAAGGGGTTTTGATATGGATAACTATTTGAAGTCTGATTGTGTAGTGGAAGAAAGAATAAACATAGGAGAAATACCAGCCATATTGTTTAGACCAATGAGTAAGAAAGGGCCTATGCCTACAATCATATTCTACCACGGCTGGAGTTCTAAAAAGGAATTTCAGAGGATGAGAGGATTTATCCTTTCCAGTGTAGGGTATCAGGTCATAATTCCAGATGCCATATACCATGGGGAGAGAATGCCTCTTAGCGATTATGGCAACAAAAAGGCAATAAGGCTTTTCTGGAAAGTCGTATTGAATAATATGGAGGAATATCCAAGGATAATTGAGGAGGCAATCTCAAAATATGATGGAGACCCCAGGAGAATTGGAGTAACAGGCCATTCTATGGGGGGAATTACTGCAGCAGGCATATTCACACATAATCCTGAACTAAAAGCTCTTGTGGTTTTAAATGGCTCATTAGCATGGGAAAATTTTAATGAGGACTTTGAGAAATATGTGGAAATGGATGAAGAGATGAGAGAAATAAAGAATAGGGTACGCGTTTTGGATCCGGTAAGTAATTTAGAGCTTTTAAAAGGCAGACCGATACTTATATTACATGGAGAAAGTGATACTTCTGTACCTGTAAGGAGCCAAAGGCTCTTCTATGAAAAAGCAAGGCCAATACATGAAGATAAGGACAGAATAAAGCTTATTGAATATCCAAACCTGAATCATTTTGTAACCACCAATATGATGGAAGAAGTCATAATCTGGTTTCACAAATATCTCTAGTGCATGCAAAAGGTGCAAGGGGGACGGGGGTTTT